>NZ_QYUK01000011.1:3118571-3421428 GCF_003590945.1 Oleomonas cavernae
ATGCCGTAGGGGTGGCCGACGGCGATGGCGCCGCCGTCCACGTTCAGGCGCTCGTCGGGAATCCCCAGCCGGTCGCGGCAATAGAGCACCTGGACCGCGAAGGCCTCGTTCAATTCCCACAGCCCGATGTCGTCGACCTTCAGGCCGTGGCGCTCCAGCAGCTTGGGCACCGCGAAAACCGGGCCGATACCCATCTCGTCGGGGTTGCAGCCGGCCACCGTCATGCCGCGGTAGGCGCCCAGCGGTGTCAGGCCCAGCTTCTGCGCCAGCTTGCCCTCGACCAGGACGCTGGCCGAGGCGCCGTCCGACAACTGGCTGGCATTGCCGGCGGTGATGAAGTCGCCGGTGGCGACAACACTGCCGTCTTTGAACACTGGCTTCAACGCGGTGAGGCCTTCCAGCGTGGTATCGGCGCGCGGGCCTTCATCGAACTTCAAGGTCACCTCGCGGTACGAGGTTTCCTTGGTGTCCTTGTCGACCACCGCCATGCGGGTGGTCAGCGGTGCCAGTTCGGCATCGAAGCGGCCGGCCGCATGGGCGGCGGCGACGCGGCTCTGGCTTTGCAGGGAATAGGCGTCCTGCGCCGCCCGGCCGATGCCGTAACGCCGGGCGACCACTTCCGCCGTCTCGATCATCGGCATGTACATGTGGGGCGAGCGGGCGACCACCGACTCCGAGCGGGCGCGGAAGGCATTCTTGTGCTGGTTCTGCACCAGGCTGATCGACTCGACCCCGCCGCCGACGGTCACCTCCATGCCGTCGTCGACGATCTGCTTGGCCGCTGTCGCAATCGCCATCAGGCCCGAGGCGCACATGCGGTCGACCGACATGCCGGCGACGCTATCGGGCAGGCCGGCGGCGGCAGCGCTCAGGCGGCCGATATTGTAACCCTGCGTGCCCTGCTGGCCGGCGCAGCCGATGATGCAGTCCTCGACCCGGGCGCCCTCGATGCCGGCGCGCCTGACCGCCTCGGCCACCACATGACCCGAGAGCGCCGGCGCCTCGGTATCGTTGAATGCCCCACGGAAAGCCTTGCCGATCGGGGTGCGGGCGGTCGAGACGATGACGGCCTCACGCATGGTTTCTCTCCCTCAATTTCTTCTTCCCCGCCTCGTCATCCCGGCCTTGAGCCGGGATCTTGTGACGCTCAAGCACCTTGAACACTGGTCCAAAGATCCCGGCTCAAGGCCGGGATGACGACTGACAGGGAATGGTTTTATGGATAATAACGGCTGACCGCTTCGGCGATGCAGGCGGGCTTGTCGCTGCCCTCGATCTCGATCGTCACCTTCATCGTGGCCTGGATGCCGCCGTCCGGGGTCTCCTGCGCCTTGAGCAACTCGCCCTTGGCCCGGATGCGCGAGCCCACCTTGACCGGCGAGAGGAAGCGCACCTTGTCGGTGCCGACATTGACCCCCATGCGCATGGGGCCGACATCGACGATCTGCGGCTGGAAGAACGCCACCATGCTGAGCGTCAGGTAGCCGTGGGCGATGGTGGCGCCAAAGGGGCCGGCCTTGGCCTTCTCGACGTCGACATGGATCCACTGGAAGTCGCCCGTGGCTTGCGCGAACTTGTTCACCCGGTCCTGGTCGATCAGGACCCAGTCAGAGGTGCCAAGGGCGGCACCCTCGCGACCGATCAGGTCGCGAGGGCTGGAAAAACGAACCGTGTCGGCCATCAAATCCCCATGTTCGGAATGGGCAGGTCACCACGCTCGATGATGTTCTCTACCCGTCTGCGAAGAATCGCATTATGCGCATCGCTGGGCGGGAACATCCAGAAGCGGTCGGCCTGCACGCTTTCCAGGGCGAAGGACGCCACATCCTCGGGCTCGGTCAGGGCCATCTTCAGGCCTGTCGCCTCGACCAGTTCGCGCATGGTGTTGTAGGGCGCCGGCTTGCTCTCGCCATTGCCCGACGCGAACTCCTGTGGCCGCACCCGGGCCGAGGTGTGGATGCGGGTGTTGACCACATTGGGCCCCGGAAACAGGACGGCGGCGCGCAGCCTGGTCTTGTCCATCAGGAACTGGAATTGCAGCGTCTCGGTCAGGGCCGTCACCGCCGCCTTGGTCGCGGCATAGATCGGCGTCGCCGGCAGGGCGAACAGGCCGCCGTTGGCCGAGGAGGTGTTGATCACCATGCCCTCGTCGCCGGCTTCCAGCATGCGCGGCACGAAGGCGCGGATGCCGTGGACGATGCCCATCAGGTTGACGGCAAAGCCCCAGTCCCAGTCCTTCACCGGCAGGGTCCAGATCCGCCGCTGGGCCTCGCCCAGGCCGACGCCCGCATTGTTGAAAAGCAGGTGGACATTGCCATAGGCCGCGAAGACCTTGTCGGCCAGGGCATCGACCGACTCCGCCTTGGTGACGTCGGCCTTGACGCCGATCGCCGGCACCCCCGCCGCGGTCAGTTCCGCGACGGTGGCGTCGAGCGCCGCCTGGTCGATGTCGGCGATGGCGATCTTCATGCCCTGCTGGCCCAGCAGGCGCACCAGGGCCAGGCCGACGCCGGAGGCGCCGCCGGTGACGACGGCGACTTTCCCCTTCAGATCACGCATTGGCCACCTTCTTCTCGGACTCGAGCGGCACCTCGATGCCGACCGTGCCGGGCTCGTCGAAGCGCTGATGCCAGAACGGCTCGACCCACTGCGCCGGCACTTCGCGCAGGATCTTGCCGCTCGTGATCGAGCCGCCCTCGCAATAGGCCATCTCGACGATGCGCTTCACCGGCACGTCGATGATCGGGTCATAGGGGCTCTCGTGCAGGGTGATGGTACCCGTCACCTTGTTCATGTTGGTGTACTTGCGCTCCCAGTCGAGCTGGGTCAGGAACACCGGGCCGTCGAAGCCGCCCTTGCGGGTGATCGCGGGCATGCCCTTGTAGCAGAAGAAATGCTCGGTGAAGTCGGCCGGGCCCTTGGCCTCGCCGATGGTGCCTTCCATCTCGATGAACTTGATGCCGTTGCGGGTAACCGCCACCTTGATCTTGTCGCCGCTCTTGTCGAAGTCGACCTTGCCGATCTTCTTGGGCTCGCCGAAATATTCGCGGCCGGTGATGACGACGAACTCGCCTTCCATCGGCATGGACAGGACGTACCAGCCCTTGGTGCCCTCGTGTTCCGAGGCGACGCCCACGGTGGTGGCGCCGATCTCGATCTTGTGCGTGTCGGAGACATGCATGATCACATGGGCGAACTGCATGAAGATCTGCGGCTCGGCGCCGGGCACCAGCGGCTGGGGCAGCAGGGCCGCGACGATCTCGGGATCGGTCTCATAGACCGCGCGGAAGGTCCGCACGCTGGTCCGCATCGAGGCCGACGCCACCCCGCCGGTGCCGCCGGCCGGCTTCACCACATCCTTGACGTAACGCACACGTGCCATGATCGTTTCCCCTTTTGATTCTGCGGGCAAAGCCCAGGTAATCCGGGGAGGCGACGCTCCCCGGCCGTGGTTGTTCGGTGGCCTTCAGACGCTTGCTACTCCGCCGCCTCGCGCTGCTGGGCGGGGAGGTAGAACTGTTCGAAATATTCGCGGAACGGCATGATCGGGCCGTCGCCGTCGCACAGGATCGGGTTCTTGCGGTGGATCTTGTGGTTCCAGATCGGAATGTCGCCCTCGACGCCGGTCTGGCCGATGACCAGCGCGATCGCCATGCGGGCGATGTTGTATTCCATGCTCTCCTTGTCGAACTTGCGATGCGTGAAGGCAAAGCGCAGCTCGATCTTTTCCTTGGTGATCGGCGTCACCAGGACCATCAGCAGCGTGTCGGTGATGCCGGTGATGCGGGTGTATTTCTGGCCCGCCCCGCTCTGCACCGTGACCACCTTGGTCGGGAAGGTCTTCATCTCGCCGTCGGGCATGGGCAGCGTGCGCTGGCCCTCGGCGATCGAATGGCGGATGTGCCGGTCATAGGTGGTGTGGCCCTCGGGCACGTCGTCCATGCCGTGGACATAGCGGAAGTGGGCGATGTCGACGCCGTTCTCCGCGATCTCCTGCGGATTGGAATGGACCACCCAATAGTAGCGGTCCAGCTCCTCCCAATCGTCGGCGCCGATCTCCTCGTGCTCGATCACGTCGAAGAACGGCTCGACCTTTTCCGGGTGGTACCAGGCCCAGATCACATTGTTCTTCTCGGTGATCGGATAGGCCTTCATGCACGGCCGCCGGGTGGTGATCGGCGGCAGCTTCTTGGCATAGGGCACATCCTTGACCCAGCCCTGGGTGTCATAGGCCCAGGCGTGGAAGGGGCAGCGCAGGGTCTCGCCATCCACCGTGCCGCCATGACCCAGGTGGGCCCCCAGATGGGCGCAATAGGCTTCCATCAGGCCGGCCTTGCCGGTCTTGGTGCGGAACAGGACCAGTTCCTCGTCGAAATAATGGACGGTCTTCACCTCGCCCGGGGCCAGTTCATCGGCGTAACTGATGAAGAACCAGCCGTAGGGAATATCCATCGGAAAACGTTCGGCCATGATCCGCCCCTTATTCCGCGGCCTGGCGCGTGGCCAGCCACTGTTTCTCAGGCCCGATCTTGGCCGCTATCTTATTCAGGGCGGGCAGGTCCAGGTCGTAGACGTCGGCCGCCGACTTCCAGAAGATCTGCTCCAGGTCCGCTTCCGGCAGGCCGCCCAGGCTCACCATCATCTTGTCCTTGGTGCGGGGCCAGCAGCCCTCGGGGTGCGGATAGTCCGACCCCCAGATGACACGGCTGAGGCCCAGCTCGTAACAGGCGGTCATGGTATCGCGGTCGGCCAGGGCCGAGGCGACGACCCACATGTTGCGATTGAAGTAACCAGACGGCGGCATGGTCAGCTTGGCGCGGAAATCGCCCAGCTTGCCCGACGTGTGTTTCACGCTGGCCCGGATGTCCATCATCTTGACCATCCAGGGGAACCAGAATTCGCTGCCCTCGGTATAGACGACCTTGAGCCTGGGGAAGCGCTCGAACACTTCGCCGAAGATCATCTGCCACATGGAGCGGGTCATCCAGAAGGGGAACTCCATCAGGAACGAGCCGATCGCGCCGGGCAGCGGCGCCAGCGGCGGCGAGGCGCCCGAATGGAAATGGATGCCCATGTTCAGGTCTTCGCAGACCGCCCACACGGGGTCGTACTTGGGGTGATTGTAGGGGTCGTAGCCGTCGGTCATGCAGGGGAACAGCACGCCCCTCAAGCCGTTCTTATGCGCCCATTTGATCTCGGCCACCGCCATCTCCATGTCGAAGACGACCGGGATGATGGCAAGGCCGATGCGGCGCAGCGGCGACATGGCGACGAAATCGACCATCCAGCGGTTATGCGCCCGCGCGCCTGCCCACAGCAGTTCGGGGTTGGCGCCCTGGCAGCGCAGGCCGACGTCGGCGCCGAAAGGCGGCGCGTTGCGCTCGGTGATACCATCGGGGAACAGGATTTCGGCCGCGACACCATCGCCGTCCAATACCTTGTCGCGGATCGCACTGTCCCAGACGCCGTAGATGTCGTCGCCGCAGGCGGCGCGCCACTTGTCGTTGAATTCCTTGACCAGCAGCTTTTCTTCCATCGCCGCGCGCATAGCGATTTCCTTGGGCAGCCGCTCGTCGAATTCGGCGTGGTACTTGGCGTCGAGATAGTCCCGATACTTCTCCGGCGGCAGGCCGGCATGGCCATCGCCCGAAATCACCAGATAACGGTCCATCTCGTCCTCCTGTTTATTCGGCGTTGCCACACTTCGGCGGCTTGCTCATGCCCTACAACTTACCCCCCGCACCCATCAGCCAGAAGCCACACCCCACGAATTCTCCGTTCACGCTCACGAACAATGATCACCCGTCGGCAAGGCTCAGGAATGGGGGTTTTTCGCCGCCGCCGTGGACTTCCAGGGCCGCCCCCGTGACATGGCCGGCCAGGGCGGAGGCGAGAAACAGGCAGGCATCGGCGATATCGCCGGGCGCCGCCATGCGGCCCTGGGGCAGGGCCGCCTCGATCCGGGCCAGGCCTTCCGCGCCGCCGTAGTGGTCCAGCGCCGCCTCTGTCTTGATCATGCCGGCAATGATGGCGTTGACCCTGACCGACGGCGCCCATTCCTGAGCCAGCGACCGGGTGAGCGAGACCAGCCCCGCCTTGGCCGCGCCATAGACCGCGGTGCCGGGCGACGGCCGGACGGCCGAGACGCTGGCGATATTGACGATGCTGCCGCCCGGCCCGCGCATCGCCAGGCACGCCGCCTGGGAGAGATAAAGCGGCGCCAGCAGGTTCAGGCGCAGGATCTGCTCGGCAAACCGGGGCGAAGCGGTTGCGGCATCGGACGCGGGCGAGCCGCCGGCATTGTTGATCAGCACGTCCAGCCGGCCGAAAGCCTCGACGGCGGCCTCGATCACCCGCCTGGCCTGGTCTGGATCGCGCACATCGGCCGCGACGAACACGGCTTCGCGCCCGCCTGCCGCGGGCAAGGACGCGGGGGCATTGCGCCCGCAGATCAACACCCGGGCGCCAGCCTCCAGGAACCGGGTGGCGATGACGCGCCCGGTTCCCTTGGTGCCGCCGGTCACCACCACGGCCTTGCCGGTGAAATCGAGCAAGACGCTCATGTCAGGCAGCTTTCATCCCAGAAGGCGCGCAGCCTGGTGATCTTGCCGGCCGCATCGAAGGCCAGGGTCTCGAAGCCCTCGATCGCGGCCTCGCCCATGCCCGGCATCACCATGGTCACGGTGAAATGCACCATCGCCTCGTCGCCGCAGACGATGACCCGGTGCAGCGCGCTCGAGAATTGCGCCGGCCCCTCGTCGGACGGTGTCCAGAAGGCGGCCAGCGCGTCCTTGCCGACATGGGTGGGCAGACCGACCGGGTCGTCGGCTTGCGCACCCTCGGCGAACAGGGCCAGGCGCGCGGTCATGTCCTTGGTGGCGAAGGACCCCAGATAGGCCTTCACCACCGCCTCGACATGTGCGCGGCTCACCGTCGCCGGGATCCCCTGCAACATGCCGACCAAGGCCTGTTTCAGCATGACACCCTCCCCTCCATCGTCATGGCCGGGCTGGTCCCGGCCATCCACGTCGGGCCGCCGCCACTTACCTTCAACCAGCCCTGCACCGTCTCAACGTGGATGGCCGGGACAAGCCCGGCCATGACGGATAGGGGGTGGAACATCAAAACTCCGTAATGCGGAAGTTGCCGTTGTCGATGGCGATGTCGGCGCCGCGCACGAAACGGGATTCGTCCGAGATCAGGAACAGCACCAGGTTGGCAATCTCCTGCGGGTCGCAGAAGCGGTGGCCCATGGGCGATTCCTTGATCATGTTCACGTCCGAATCCGGCGGCAGGCCCATCTGCGCCAGCACCATGGGGGTCAGGATGCCGTCGGGCATGATCGCGTTGGCCCGGATGTCATAGCCGCCGAACTTACAGTGCGCCGTGACCGAGCGGGTGAGCGAGACCACCGCCGACTTGGCCGCGGCATAGGCGAAGTAGTTCGGGCTGCCGTGATGGGACAGGACCGATCCCATGTTGACGATGGCGCCGCCCTTTTCCTTCATGTTCAGGATGGCGTGCTTGCAGCCCAGGTAGTAACCGGTGACGTTAACCGACAGCATCTTCTGCCAGTCCTCGAAGGCCATGAATTCGATGCTGGCCTGGATCAGGATGCCGGCATTGTTGACCAGGCCGTTGACGAAGCCGAAACGCTCGATGCCGGCGGCAAAGGCCGCCTCCCATTGGGCTTCCTGGGCGATGTCGTGGGTCAGCGCCAGGGCCTTGTCGGCGCCGATCAGGGCGGCGGTGGCCTTGGCCGAATCGCCGTTGATGTCGGTGACGATCAGCTTGGCCCCCTGGGCTGCCAGGGTCAGCGCGTCGGCCTTGCCCGCCCCGCTGCCCGCCCCGGTCACCAGCACCACCTTGTCCTGTACGCGCCCCATAGAACCCATCCTTGTGTGTTAGCGTTTCACGCGGCCGAGGCCGCAACCGATGTGGCCACGAAGGCCGCCGTGCGGCGCCCCGACCAGATGCAATCGCCCAGCGACAGGCCGCTGACGTAGAAATTGGACGGCAGGCCGCGCGCCGCGCGCCCCACCGCATAGAGCCCCGGCACGATGCCGCCCGCCTCGCGCAGCACGGCGCCCGAGCGCTCGTCGACGGCCAGCCCGCCCAGGGTCAGCACCGGCAGCGGAAACGCGGGCTGTCCCACGGAAATATCCAGGGCATAGAACGGCCCGGTCGCGATTGTCCCGCGCATCTCGTCCGACTTGCCCACCGGATCGGGCGCCTCGCCCCGGGCCGCGGCATTGTTGGCGGCGACCGCCTCGGCCAGCACCGCGGGCGCCATGCCCAGCCGCTGGGCTAATTGCTCGATCGTGGCCGCCTTGGCTGCCGGCCGCGCCAGGAGGTAGCGCGCCGGGAAGGTCTGGAAGCCCCACATGCTGCCGCCGGCGATTTCCGCCTTGGCGGCATCGCGCATGGCCCGGTCGATGATCACATAGGCCCGGCCGCCGGCGCGGCGCATCATGGCGTCGCCCAAGCGGGCACCATATTGCTCCTCGTTGGTCAAGCGCCGGCCCGCGGTATCGACCACGATGCCCTTGGCAAAGGCGTGGGGCGGGTTGATGAAGCGCCAGGCCGAAATCGTGCCTGCCCGGTCCAGCCGCCCGCCCAGGCTCAGCCCTAAGCGGATGCCGCTGCCGTCACAGCCGGTGGAGCCCAGGGCGAAGCCCTTGACGAATTCGGGCGCATGGCGTTCCACCATCGCCCGGTTCTTGATGAAACCGCCGGTCGCCAGCACCACGCCGCGCCTGGCGCGCACCAGCACCGGCCGGGCATGGCGCGCCTCGATCCGGGTCAGCAGGCCCACGAAACGTCGCGAAATGCCCATGGCCTGCAGGCTCATGACCCGGGCCAGCCGCTCCAGCCGGCGGTGCAGGCGGGTGATTGCCGCCCCCGGCGGCAGGCACATCAATTCGGCGCCGACCACCGCCCCGTCCTTGTCGACGATCAGGCGGCGGACGGCCGATTCAGTGCGGATGGTAATGCCCGGCGTGGCAGCGACATGGGCCATCATGCCTTCCATCATGGTCCGGCCCGACAGCCAGTCGCCCTTGGGCCGATGGCCGCGGGGCGCCGGCTTGCCGTGCCCCAGATTGGCCGGCACCTTCTCGTTGCCCGAGAAATAGAGATAGTGATCGCGCGAGGGATAGGAGGTTTCGTGCGGCGCCTCGCTCGCATCGAAGACCACGCCGTGAGCCTCCAGCCAGGCGATCATGCCGGCACTGTCCTCGCAATAGCGGCGCACCGTCTCGGCGCTGACGGCGTCGCCCACTTCGCGCACCAAGTAGTCCGCCATGGCATCGGCGGTGTCGTCGTGGCCGGCTTGGCGCTGCTGCTTCGTGCCGCCGCCGGCATAGACGATGCCGCCCGACAGCCAGCTTGCCCCGCCGCCGGAAAAGCGATCGGCCAGCATGACGTCGAGACCGCGCTCCGCCGCTTCCATCGCGGTCGCGGCACCCGCGGCACCATAGCCAAGCACCAGGAGGTCGCATTCGGTGTCATAGGCGGCGGGCGCCGCCATCGGCGCATCGATCGCCGCGCAGCCGGGCGATCGGTCGGCAGCCAGACCGGTCAGGCTCATCCCCGTGCCGCCTCGCGCAGCAGGTCGTCGGCCGCCCGGTTGGTGGTCGAGGTGGCAATGTCGTTGGCGGCGATATAGCCGAAGGTCATCGCCGGCCCCAGGGTCGCCCCCGCGCCGGGATAGGACGCGGCGGTGATGGCACCCGAGCAGTTGCCGATCGCATAGAGGCCGGGGATCGGCCGGTCGGCCTGGTCGACCACCCGCGCCCGGGCATCGACCTTCAAGCCGCCCTTGGTGCCGATGTCGCCCAGGTCGATGCGCACGGCATAGAACGGCGCCTTTTCGATCGGCCCCAGGCATGGGTTGGGTTCCACGAAGCGATCGCCGAAATAGCGGTCGTAGACATTGCCGCCACGGTCGAATTCCGTGTCCTTGCCGGTGCGGGCATAGTCGTTCATGCGCGTCACCGTGTCGGACAGGGCAGGCGCCGGCACGCCGATCTTGGCCGCCAGCTCGCCGATCGTTTCGGCCCGGTAGAAGACATTGTCGACCCATTCGGGCGGCAGGCTCTTGTCGGGTTCCATCATCCCCGGCATCAGGCCGCCGACGATGTATTTCCGGCGGAAAGTGGCGTCGAACACCATCCAGCACGGCACATTGGCGCCGCTCGCCTGCTGGTCGGCGATCATGGCATAGCCGAAATCGTTGTAGGAGATCGCCTCGTTGACGAAGCGGTTGCCCTGGCGGTTGACGATCACGCTGCCCGGCCAGCCGCGTTCCATGAACAGGCCCACCCGGGTTTCCGTGTTCGGCGTATGGCGCGACGGCAGGCGCATGGTCGGCGCCCACCAGGCCAGGTTCATGAATTCGACCGCGGCCCCGGCATCGATGCCGGCGCGGATGGCGTCGCCCGTATTGTTGCCGATGGGCGTCACACTCCACTTCTCGGCCGTCGGCCCGGGCAGGTTCTGCTCGCGCATGGCCTGGTTACGCTCGAAACCGCCGGCCGCCAGGATCACGCCTTTGCGCGCGGCAATGGCGATCTCGCGGCCGTCGCGCGCAACGATGACCCCCGTCACCCGCTCGCCGTCGCGCACCAGGCGCACCAGGGCGGTATTGAACAGGCGGGGAATGCCGCGCTTCACCAGGCCGCGCAGCATGCCGCCGGCCAGGGCATTGCCCATGGTCAGGCGCCGGTCGCGCCGCGACTTGAAACGCCAGCCCAGGTCCGCCCAATAGGCCGCGATGACCTTGAGCACCAGGAGCGGCCAGCCGGATTTCTTGGTGGTGATGGCGCGGGCCTCGGACACGGTCATCGAGATCCGGCTGAACAGTTTCATCAGCGCATAGGGCTCGCGCAGGCGGAAGAAATCACCGCCCAGGTCGGCGCCGTCGACCGGCGCCGGATCCATGGTGCGCCCGCCCGGCAGGGCCCCCTCGTAGTGCGGATAATAGTCGGGATATTCCATCACGGCCTTGAAGCCGAGGCCGACCTTCTCGGTCGAATAGCGCACCATCTGCGCCGCATTGTCGACATAGGCGCCGAGCTTTTCCTCCGGCACCTGCCCCTTGGTACACAGGCGCAGATAGGTCAGGGCCTTGGCCTTGTCGTCCTGCCCACCCAGGTCGCCGTTGCAGGGCACCCAGATCGCGCCGCCCGATACGGCGGAGGTGCCACCGAAACGATCGCTCTTCTCGACCAGGAGGACGGACAGGCCCAGGTCGTGGGCACGGTTGGCGGCCATCATGCCGCCCGCCCCGGCGCCCACCACGACAACATCGAATGCCGCGCCATCGCCGACGGTGCCGTCGAATTCGTCCCTGGTCATCGAGCCTCCCTCGCCACGCTCACGCGCACGCCTCCCCTTGCCCGGGGATGTCCTGGCCATACTGTCGCAGCCCGCCGCCCCGGCATCGTCTCGGTGGACTAGATCACGTGACACGCAGTCGGGGCCACCAAGCTGATCACATGAAGCACGGGAACTGGAGCAGCGCTGTGCGTCCTTCGAGACGCCACCTTCAGTGGCTCCTCAGGATGAGGTAAGTCTTTTTGCCATAAAGATTTTCCTCATCCTGAGGAGGCCCGCAGGGCCGTCTCGAAGGACGCACGGCCTCAATGCAGGCAGTTAGCGCTTTTGTATGTCGGCCACGAACTCTTCCGGCGTATCCGCTGCCAGAAACGCCTGCTGGTCGCGGCTCTTAAGTCGTTCGTATTCCTCGACCGAGATCAGCACATTCCGGGGCCGGCCATTCTTGGTAACGACCACCGGCTGCGCCAAGGCGAGATCGCTGTAATGAGAAAACTGGCGCACCAGATCGCCGGCGGACGTCGTGATGCGCTCAGTCTTCGCCACAGCTTGCCTCACAGGAAATACATATAATATGTAAACCTATGCAGTGCGGATCGTCAAAGCCGCCTTACCGGCCCAGCAGGATCACCTTGCTCTGGCCGGCCTCGTCGACCTCGGTCATCAGGGTCGAGGTCACCCGGAAGATCGAGCGGGCGATGCGCCAGCCGTCGGCCTGGCGGACATAGTCGTCCTCGTAGAAGCCGGCGACCTGGGTGGCGCTGCGGGTGTCGAGGTTGATCTGGTTGAAATAGAGGTCCCAGGTGCCGTGGGCGCTATTCTCGCCGGTGATCTGGATCGCCGGGTTCTGGGCATGGTGCATGTCCAGGATGGTGTCGCGGCAGCCGACCATCTCGAACAGGCCGACGAAACTGTCGCGCCCCTCGTGCACGCCCATGTGTGCGGCATCGATATAGGCGCCGTCTTCGATGAAGCAATTGCGCACCACGTCCGGCTGCTTGCGGTCGCAGGCGCGCAGGTAACGGTGCTTCAGCGCCTGGATGGCGTTGATGTCCTCGAGCGCCGCGATCCGGCGGGTAAGCACTTCGACAGCTTCGGCCATTATCATTCCCTCCCTGTTTTCAAGGGAGCTTAGGGGGTCGCGGCGGCCTCGGCCTCCCCCGTATGGACGAGGGCGGCGATTTCGCCCGCCTGAGGCACCGGCCGGCCGTCGAGCCAGGCCTCGATCATGGCGTTCACCGTCTCGGGCGCCTCCTGCTGCACCCAGTGGGAGACCCGGGGCAGGTAGCGCAGGGTGAGGTCGCTCACCAGCGTGTGGGTGTCGGTGGTCAATTCCTTGCCCAGCGCCGTGTCTTCCTCGCCCCAGATCATCAGGGTGGGGGTGTCGAGTTGCGGCGTATCGGTCCAGCGCTTGCGATTCTTCGCGTTGAAGATGTTGGCCCGGTAGTAGTTGAGCATGGCGGTCAGGGCACCGGGTTTCAGCGCGCTGTGCCGGTATTCGTCGACCACGGCATCGGGAAAGCGGCTCTTGTCGATCGCCATATCGCGGAAGGCCCGGCCGATCGCCTCGGCCTTGCGCAGGCCAAGGATGAATTCGGGCAGCCAGGGGATCTGGAAGAAGAACATGTACCAGGACTTGCGCAACTGGCGGAAGCTGCGCAGGCCCTTCCCCATCAAGGCGGGGTGGGGAATGTTCAGGATGATGAAACGCTCTAGCGGCCGCACCCGCTCGATGGCAAAGGTCCAGGCCACGATCCCGCCCCAGTCGTGGGCGACCAGGGTGACCGGGCCGGTGATGCCGCGCGCCCGGGCGGCGTCGATCAGGCCGGCGACGTCGGCCAGCAGGAGATCGACCGTATAGGCGGCCTTGCCCAGCGGCCTGGTGGTGTTGCCGTAGCCGCGCGTATTGGGCGCCCAGGCGGTGTAGCCGCGGTCGGCGAAGACCGGCAGTTGCGCCCGCCACGAGAATTTCGATTCCGGGAAGCCGTGGAGCAGCAGGGCCAACTTGTCGCCCGAGCCCATCTGGTCGACCTCGAAATCGAGCCCGTTCGCCGCCACGCGGATCGTTTCGACCGATGCCGTCATCGCTTGTTCTCTCCCCTGCCTGCCGGTTCGTCTCTAGTTGGTATGGACGATGCCGGCGGCCGATCTTGCCTCAGAATGCGGGCAAGAAACATCGGGAGGCAAGCAATGTCCAAGGGTCGCGTCAGCGTGGTTACCGGCGCCAGCCGGGGTCTCGGCCGGGGAATCGCCATTGCCTTGGGCATGGCCGGCGACACTGTCTATGTCACCGGGCGCAGCCTGGACGCGCCCAGCGGCAACTGGCCGGGCACCCTTCAGGAGACCGCGGCGGCGATCACCGCGGCCGGCGGCACCGGCATCGCGGTCGCCTGCGATCATCTGGACGACGCCCAGACCAAGGCGGTGTTCGACAAGGTCGAGGCCGAGCAGGGCAAGCTGGACATCCTGGTCAACAATGCCTTCGCCATGCAGGACCTCTCGGCCATGCCGGGCAATTTCTGGGAACGCCCGCTCGACGAATGGCAGTTGCAGATCGATGTCGGCCTGCGCTCGTCCTATGTCGCCAGCGTCTATGGCATCCCTTTGCTGATCAAGGCCGGCAAGGGCCTGCTGGTGAACACCTCGTCCGCCGGGGCCAAGGTCCACCTGCACCCGCTGCCCTACGGCCTGTCCAAGATCGGGCAGGACAAGCTGGCCTTCGACATGGGCCCGGACCTTGTGCCGCACAATGTCTGCGCCCTCTCCTTCTGGCACGGCCTGGTGAAGACCGACCGCACCAAGCTGGGCCTGGAGCATTTCCCCCAGATGTTCGAGGCCATCGGCGGCGACGCCGGGGCCGAGACGCCGGAATACGGCGGCCTGATCATCGACGCGATCTGGCAGGACCCGGATTTCATGCGCCTGGCCGGCGGCACCTACTTCACGTCCGAACTGGCCAAGCACTACGGCCTCAAGGACCTGGACGGCCGCGACCCGATCTCGTTCCGCCAGTTCTTCGGCGCGCCCCCCTTCGAGAAGGCGATCTAGCGGCTCGCCTCGGCGGCGGCGGCGGCCCATGACAAGATTTGTCAAACGGCGGGGCAAAACCGGGTCAATACGGCGGCGGCGTCTCAGGGTATAGTGCGGGCAAATGAAGAAGCCTGGGTGCCGTCATCGACCTTCGATGCGACGGCGCGATCCTGGAGCCGCGAGACGGGATGAAACAGACTGGTTCGACCAGCGAAGCCATTATTTCCGACGTGCTGGGCCGCGCGCCCGACGCGCAGATCGGCTCGGTCAAGGATGGCTTCGTGCTTAGCCGCTGGCGCCAGTTCGTCGGCGCCTACAACCTCCCCGCCCTGCCTGAGCCGCTGTTCGTCGTCCATCTGGCGGGCAAGCCCAGCGTGCGGCACTGGGACCGCGACATGTGGAGCGAGGCCTGGTCCGTGCCCGGCTGCGCCACCATCGTACCGGCCGGGCTGCCGACCGGCTGGCTGGTCGACGGCGAGCTGGACGTGGTCACCTTGAGCGTGTCGCCCGGCGGGCTGGACGCAGCGCCCCCGCTGGACCAGGTGACGCGGATGAAGTTCGCCTTTTCCGACCCCCTGGGCGTTGCCCTGACCAAGCAGGTGCTGGCCGAGATCTATGCCCCCGTGTCGGCGCAGCGCGACGCCTATGTCGGCGCCCTGGTTTCGGCCCTGAAGGCGCATGTCCTGCGCGCGGGCGAAACCGCGAATTCGACCGACATTCCCGTCTCGGCCTTCAGCAGCTACCGCATCCACAAGATCCTGAATGCGATCCTGAGCCACCCGGAAGAGGATCATTCGCTGGAAAAGCTGGCCGCGGTGGCGGGCGTGACCGCCCCGCATTTCTGCCGCGTGTTCAAGAGCGCGACCGGCCAGTCGCCGCACCAATACGTCATGATGGCGCGCCTGAACAAGGCGCAGCAGATGCTGGAACAGTCGCAGCTTTCCATCGGCCTGGTCGCCGAACAACTGGGCTTTACCAGCCAGAGCCACTTCTGCCGGGCGTTCCACAAGTTTACCGGCACGACCCCCAGCGAATACCGGGTGCGCACCCTGCAGACCGTTCTCTAGGCGAGCCGACAGCAAGTTTGGCACAATTGGCCGTCAAGTCCTCGTAACGCCAATCCCCCGCCGGTGCGCTAGCCTTTGTCCACCATCACGCCCGGCCGACGGCGCAAGGGGGAAACCGATGCACAATGCCAGTGCCCACACGGGCGACGACCGAAATTTCATCTGCGACCTCAAGGATGCCGGCCTCTACCTGGCCGAGGTTCCGCATCAGCTCTTTGCCCGGTTGCGGCGCGAACAGCCGGTCTATTGGAATCCCGAGGCCGATGGGGCGGGTTTCTGGGCGGTGACGCGTTATGACGATATCCTGGAAGTATCGCGCCAGCCCGGCCTGTTTTCCTCGGCCCACGAGAATGGCGGGCACCGCATCTTCAACGAAAACGAAGTGTCGGTCGCCAATTCGGGGGAAAGCCTGATCGGCACCCCCTTCATCTCGCTGGATCCGCCCGAGCACGTCCACTATCGCGCGACCATCGTGCCCGGCCTGACGGCGGCGAAGCTGGCCGATATGGAGGTGCGCATCAGGCAGCGCGCAAGCGACCTGCTGGACCGTATCCCCCTCGGCGAGACGGTCGATTTCGTGCAGGCCTTCGCGGCCCCGCTGCCGCTGCTGACCCTGGCCGAATTGCTGGGCCTAGGCCCCGACATGTGGCAGTCGCTGTATCACTGGACCAATGCCTTCATCGGCGAGGACGATCCTGAATTCCGCCGCTCGCCCGAAGAGATGGCACAGGTGATGGGCGCGTTCATGGCCTGGGCCCAATCGCTCTACGACGCGCGGCGCGCCACGCCGACCGACGACATCGCCTCGATGATGGCCAATGCGGTGGTGCGCGGCCGACCCATGGGGCTGGCCGATTTCCTGGGCAACATGATCCTGGTGCTGGTCGGCGGCAACGAGACCACCCGCAACTCGATCAGCCACAGCGTTCTGGCCTTTGCCCAGGCCCCGGACCAGTGGCAGGCGCTGCGCCAGTCGCCCGAGCTTGCCCGCACGGCGGTGCGCGAAATGGTCCGCCATGCCTCGCCCGTCATGCACATGCGGCGCACGGCGACCGCGGACACCAGCCTGCGCGGCGTGCCCATCCGCAAGGGGGACAAGGTGGTGCTGTGGTATGTCTCGGCCAACCGGGACGAAGCCGTCTTCCCCGATGCCGACCGCTTCGACATCCGCCGGGGCGAGATCAAGCATGTCGGCTTCGGCACCGGCCAGCATGTCTGCGTCGGCTCACGCCTGGCCGAGATGCAGTTGCGCATCGCCTTCGGCCTGCTGGCGGAACGGGTGGAGCGCTTCGAGGTTCAGGCCGCGCCGCGCCGGTTCCGCTCCAACTTCATCAACGGCCTGAAGAACCTCGACGTCAAGCTGGTGCCGGCGCGCCGGGGGCAGTGACGGTGATTCAAGCTGCCATCCGCCCTTCCCCGCTGGATGACGATGCCCGGGAGGGCATCAGGGTGATGCGGCACCCGATCGAGCGGCCGGACGGCTCGGCACTCGACCTGCGGGCCTACCTGCCGGCATGCTGGGGTACCGCCCGGCCCGCGCTGTGCCGCCTGGCCGCCGGCGGCGCGGCGGACGATCGGCTGGCCCGGCGCCTTGCGGCACTGCTGGGCTGCGTCGTGGTCAGCGTCGACTATGCCCGCGGGCCCGACGGGCCCCTGCCCCAGGCGCTGGACGATTGCTATGCCGGCCTGGCCTGGCTGCATTCCCAAACCGCCCTGCTGAAGGTCGACCCGCACCGGGTGGCGGTGGCGGCACCGGCTCGCGAGGGCGGGCTGGCGCTGGCACTGCTGCGGCTCGCCCGGCGGCGGCGCGTCTTCCCCATCGTCTGCGCGCTGCGGATCGAAACGCTGGACGATCTTCAATCCCTCTGAAAAAAAACGCCGGAACGCTGGCGGGCGTTCCGGCGTCAAGGTGCGCGGCCCCATTGGAGAGGGATAGCCGGGCCGCGCGGCGAATGCCCCTAGAACACGTAAGACACGCTGAGGCCGATGAAATCGCGGTCGATATAGGGGTTGCGCGGGCCGCCGCCGCCCCCGCCACCGCCCCAGCTCTTGAAATAGTTTATGCTGCCGGACCAGTGTTCCAGGTAATCGACCTTCAGGCCGAAATTCATCGCGGTAACGCTCTTGCTGAAGCCGGGGTTGGGTGCCGGCGTGTAACCGAACAGGCCGTGGGAAAAGCCGATCGACGGCGTCAGCGTCACGCCGTCTAGGACATTGGGATAGTCCCACGAGAAGAAGCCCTGAACCCCGCCCGACCATTGGGTCGGGTCCTTCCAGGTGGCCGGGAAGGCCGCCCCCAGGGAGGTTGCATCGATGGCGCCGA
Organism: Oleomonas cavernae; assembly: GCF_003590945.1. NCBI lineage: Bacteria > Pseudomonadati > Pseudomonadota > Alphaproteobacteria > Acetobacterales > Acetobacteraceae > Oleomonas > Oleomonas cavernae. The sequence continues at coordinate 3,136,329 of NZ_QYUK01000011.1, forward strand.
CCACGGTCGCCGGGCCCAGCCCCAGGGGCCTGGTGTGAAAACCCGAAAAGCCGTTCTGGCCGTAGGCGGCATATTGGGTGCCTTCGTTCAGGTCGATGTACAGGCCGCCGAACTCGACGAAGGCCAGGAACTGGTTGGCGCCCAGAACGCGAGTAACGATATGGGTCCCGCCCAGGATCTTGGTGAAGCGCAGCGCGGCCTGCCAGACCTCGTGCTTCTCATCGAGATAGAAGCGGCGATTGGGCACATACTGGTCGTCGGCGCCGGTGAAGCCGGTCTCAAGGATCGGGGCGATGCCCGGATTGGGGACGCAGACGCCGGCGACGCAGATCGGTGTCGGCGCCCGCGTCGCCTGATCGATCGGCACGCCGCCCGCCTGGTTGTAGTAGGTGCCGAGGAACGACGGCTCGGACAGCCAGACGGGCACATTGTGCTTCCAGCTCACCTCGGCATTGATCGCCACGGCCAAGGGGTCATAGGTCGTGTTGAAGGCAAAGCCGATCATCTCGAGACCGGTCGGATAGTAGAGGTTGAGGCTGCTGCCTTCGAGGTTCTCAAGCACCGTCGACCGCGGCGCGGTGCCGAAAGGCGGGTTGATGACGGCGCTGCTGGCCGGGTTGGTCAGCGCCCCCAGGAGATCGGTCACCGGGGCGCCCAGCACGTCCGACAGGGCCGCCGTCAACGCGTTGAGCTGATCGACATTGAGCTGGCTCAGCAGGCCCTGGAGCACCGGCAGCGGCAAGCTGCCCAGGTTCACCTGCCCGGTCCCCGGCGCGAATTGCGGGGGCGACTGGGCATAGATCGATGGCAGGCGCGAGGTGTAGTTGACGTAGTAGAGCTGGAACTCGGTATTGTTCAGTTCGGGCGAGAAATAGCGCAGCGACACGCCCCAGTCGTTCTCGTCGGGATCGTCGTGGACGGTGATCGGCGGGTTGACCGCGATCGCGACGCTGTTGGGGTCGTCGTAATCCGCCGGGTCCAGGCCGTTCCCCAGGGTGTAGGAACGCGGGTCGTAGGGATCGGTGAAGGTCGAGACGTATTTGACGCCGTCGCAGACATTGTCGGTGATCGAGAAGAAGCTGCCGCAGGCATCGAACTTGAAGGGTTCGAAATCGAACTGGTAGAAGGCCTCGATCGACAGGCCGCGGGCCAGTTCCATGCTGGCCGAGATCATCGGCACCGGGATCAGCGCATCTTTCAGCTCGGCGCCCGGCACGCGGATCTTGCCGACATCGATCGGGTTGATGATCGAGATGCCGTTGATGGTGAACAGCGCCTCGCCCCAATTCAGGATCTGGCTGCCCAGGGTGACCGTCAGGGGGCGGTCGAACACCGTGTAGTTGCCGCGAACATAGTAGTCGAGCAGGTAGGCATCCCAATCCGCCTTGTTGTCCGCCCCCGCCGGGTAGCGGCCGCTGGTGTAGGGGCGCAGTTCGGGCTGGAAATCCGCCAGGTCGTTGTTGGCCGCGATCGAGTCGTAGAAGGCGGCGCCGCGCACGAAGAGCAGGTAGTTCTGCCAGGCCAGCTTCAATTCGGCCCGCGCGGTCGAGGTCTGGCTGACGATGTCGTACTTGTCGAAATTGAAATTGCCGTCGTCATTGCCCGCCGAGATCAGGCCGCCGCCGTAGTAGAAACCATAGTTGCGCGGATCGCGGTCGGCCATACGCATCTGGGCGCCGGTCGACAGCGAGACGATGACCGATCCCGTTACTTCCTCGCCCAGCTCGAAGTCATAGGCCGCCGCCCCTGTCGCCAGCCCCAGGACGGCAAGGCCGCTCAGTGCCGTGCGAGACAGCAGAAAATCTAGACGTCGAGATGTTTTCCGGCCGGTATTGCGGCCCGATTTTCCGCGCATTGTCGTCTCCCCCGATCCCGTTTTCGTGGTGGCCTAGTTGGTGCCCATGCGACGGATGGCGTCCGGCGAGAAGCGCGACGGATCGACGTCCACGGCGTTCCAGTTCAACATCTTCTCCTCGTTCTTCAGCCCGAAGACGACATAGCGGCCGGACTGCAGGTCGTAGGTTGCTTCCAGCGCCGAGGAGCACAGGGGAATGTCGTAGTAGTTGACCAGCGGGCCGTCCTGGACACGCCAGAGGTTGCCGCGGCTGTCGTAGAGATCGACGGCGGCGATGTTCCAGCTATCCTCGTCGAGGTAGAAGGTGCGGCGCGAGTAGAGATGCCGCGTCCCTTCCTTCAGCTTGGCGTCGACCACGAAGGTCCGGTGCAGCTCGTAGCGGCCGACATCGGGACTAACGTGCAGCGGCGACAGCATCTCCTTGTAACGATGCTGGCCCGACATCAGTTCGTAGCCGTTGTAGCCGATGTATTTTTCGGCCGAGGGCTTGAGCTCGAAGCTGTAGCGGTCGGTGGCGCCGTTATACATGTCGAACTGGTCGATGGTGGCCAGCCCGTCGGTATTGAACAGCGGGTTGTCATAGGCCAGTTCCGGCGCCCGCAGCACGCGCCGGGTGCCCGGGTTGTACTGCCAGGCCTGGCGCGGCAACTCCTTGGCGTTGATCGTGTCGAGCACCAGCACGATCGAGCCGGCGAGACGGGCCGGCGCCGTGGTCACGTTCAGGTAGGAAATGCCGATGTTCTTGAGCTGCTTGATATCCGTCACATCGCCGACCGAGGCGAGGCCTGGGCCGGAATAGTGGACGATGCCCTCGTCCTGGGTCTTGAACAGGATCGAGGTGCCGTCGCGGTTGACCGCGGCGGAGGCGAAATAGCGCCGCAGCTTGAAGCCGCGGTAACGCAGGCGGTGGTTCCAGATCGCCTCGACGCCCGATTTGGGAATCGGGAAAGGAACCCCAGGATCGCATCGTTGAGGCCGTTCTGGTCCTCGGTCATGGTCGCGCTGACGGCGTTGCGCTTGTTGGCCTCGTAGACCCGCTCGGGGAAGGCGCAGGAGCGGCGCGTCTGGTAGACGTTGAGCTTGTAGGTCGGATACAGCTTCAGCATGGCCATCTGGCCCGCGGTCAGCCTGGCCGCGTATTGCGCCGCATTCGCCTGGGTGATCGTCTCCTTGACCGCATCGGCGGCAAAGGGATTCACGTATTGCCCGCCCGGCGCATAGCCGGCGGGGGCGCCGTGATGCCGCCGTCGAAGGCGGGAATGCTGCCCTCGGCATTGCCGGCGCGGGTGGCCCCCATGAGGGTCAGGTCCTTGCCCAGGCGGTCGGCCTCGCCCTGCGGGACCTTCGCCCAGGCGGGGCTGGCAAAGCTCAGCGTGCAGGCCAGCAAAGACCCGGCAGCCAGTCGATATGTCGATGCGACGGTGTTCATGTTTCCCCCGACACGCCTGTTGGCGGCGATTTTCGGTGGGACAGTAGCCTCGGGCGGGCAAATTGGCGCTACACAGGCTTGCGCCTGATTTGTGCAAAATTTGTGCGGCGGCTTTAACCTTTACGGTTACGTAGCGGGCGCGGGCGGTCTCAAAGAAGGGGCGATCGGGGCCCGATCTCGTCCCGCCGGTTCTTTGGGGCGTGTTCCTTTGAGAAGACGATTTAAGCGCCCCAAGCTCGCGTCATCCCGCAAACGACAGCGCCGCTATCCGGGACGATGCCTTGGTGGTCATTACCAACGGTTCGCTTCCTCGCGATCCCAATGATGCCCCTTGGGCAGTTGCCAGCCGAGGGCACCCAACCCCTCCAAGGCGGATTCACGGCTGAACTCAGGCCTTCGATCGCGACGGGCAACGATTTCGGTCTGAACACCTAGTCTCGGAAATCTAGGGATTATTGGAGTGAACCCCTGGGTGTGAGAATTCTTTCGTTTTTCACTGAAGCGTGTACTGTATCAACTGACATCAACTTTAGATGGGGCGACAATGGAGGATAGGGTCAGAGAGCTTGAGAAAGCCGTTGCTGTAATCTCTTCCCAACTTAAAATGTCGATGATCTTCGGCGGGGCGTAGCCGCAGTCGTTGCAGCTTGGTTGGGCTATACGACTATTTGGGAAATCCCGGGTGGGATTAACGCCGCACTAGATAAGGCCGGCCTGGAAGCCGCCCGGACACGGATTGCTCAAATAGACAAAGAAATTGTAGCACTTCGCCTAAGCTCTGGTGAAAATTCAAACGCAATTAAGAATATACTAGAGGAATATAGAAATGCAGGGCAAATAACCATTTCAGGAAAGTGCTTTAAACCTAGAAGATTTGTGCGCTGCTATGGGAAACCCGACCATTTTACATGGATAGACTCGCGTGACGAATGTGAAAGGGCCGGGTACGGCGTCGAAAGCGAAGTTTGGATTCTCGCTGAGTGTGGATGATTGAAAATCGGGGGAAGAAATTGGGGGAGAAATTGGGGACCAGACATTGGGACAGACCCCGTTTATATCAGGAGATCCATTCCATAACGTCGTGCTCTACATGCCACTGCCCGTCTTGCCGCTTCAGGGTATAGACATTCCCTGACGCGCTGAGACCGGATTCCTGGTAGCCGCCGCCCACGACGCAGTCATCCTGCGAACTGCAGGAGACATAATCGATCCTGAATGTGAGGCCATCCTTCCCCGAGTCCTTATCGACCGTGATCGTGCGGGCATCCGTCCGGCAGCCGGAAGCAGGCTTCACCGGTATCGGGACATCCGAGAAACGCCTAATGAAATCGGCCGGCGGATCGCTTTCCACCCAAGCCTCGCCGCCCATGAGCGTGAAGCTCAGGCAATAGACCGAGGCCATCTGCTGCTGCCCCGAGGCATTGCGATTGAACATATAGCGGAAGGCCGCCTCCGCGACAGGCAGTTCATCGGGCACCCGCACGGAATGCCTCTGGGCCACGGGGATGAAGTCCGGCCCCTCCGGGAGTGGGGTCACACAGCCGACCGGCAGGGCACCTAAGGCAGCCGCGGCGATCAGCGGCGAGACCCGGCCGATGCTGCCGAGGAAAATCGGGGCTTCGTCCCGTTGCCTCACCCCGCTCTTCCGACTTTTCATGCTGAGCCCCTTGGATCATTGGGTGGCTTTCATATCCAAACATACACGCTTTCAGCGAATTTCCACCTTCTCAGCGGCCCTGGATGGCGGAGCGATCGCGAGGAACTGGTCATCACGATATGAGCAAATCCGCCCGAAAGCCCGGATCCCCGCAGCCCTGCTCGCTTTGCCATGCGAATTGAATGCGAGCAATTAGTCACATTATTATTGGCGGGAGAAATACCGGCGGGAGTGCGGCATGACGGGCGAGATTCAGGCGGCGCGGATTCCGAGCCGGCATGGCGTGCGTGCGGCCGAGGCGCGCGTGGCCACCGCCCGGCTGAAGCTGGTTATCCGCCGCGACCCCGAACCCACACCCGACGAATGGCGCCGCATCGGCGAGGCGCTGGACCGCAGCGACCCCGTCGCCGATGCCCTGGTCGACTGGATGGCCGAGATGGGCATGGGCCCGGCCCGGGCGCTGTTCGAACAGGCCCTGGAACACGGCATCGAGACCGTGCCCGATGCTCCGGCACCTTTGCGCGATTTCTTCCGCGTGGTCGATGCCCGGCCCGACTGGCTGGACAACGGCCTGCTGGCCCGCGGTGCCACGGCCTGCCAGTTGTGCGGCAATACCGGCTCGCAGGTGCTGCGCGACGGCGCCCTGATGGGCGGCTACCAGGCCTCGGGCCTCAACCGGGTGCTGGTCATGACCGGGGCGCTGGAGAAGGGCGCCGGCAAGCGCATTGCCGAAACTTCCACCTGGTGGATGGCCTGCACCGCGACCGGCGGCATGGCCCGTTTCGGCGTCGGCTTCAAGCTGACGCTGCGGGTGCGCCTGGTCCATGCCATCGTGCGCCGCCATGTCGGCAACCGGCCCGACTGGAACCGCGCGCGTGACGGCGTGCCGATCAACCAGATGGACATGGCCGCGACCCAACTGGCCTTCAGCGCCCTGTTCCTGATCGGCGTGCGCACGCTGGGCACCCTCCTGTCGCGCGAGGATGGCCTGGGCGTCATGCACCTGATGCGCTATTCGGGCTGGCTGATGGGCATCGAGGAGGCATTCCTGCCCCAGGACGAGCAGAGCGGCCGCGCCCTGCTCTACCAGATGGCGCTGAGCCTGACCGATCCCGACGAGGCCGGCCGCTCCCTGGCCCGCGCCCTGCTGGACGAGCCCCTGAGCCGGCCCTACCGCTTCCTGCCCAGCCTGCGCCGCCATTACGAGCGGGAGCGCAACCTGTCGATCAACCGCTTCTTCCTAGGCGGCCGGGCCATGCGGGCACTGGGCCTGCCCTGGCGGCCGATCCCCTGGTATCCGCTGCTGGCCGCCCCCCTCAACGCCCTGCGCTTCCTCGTGGGCAATCGCAGCCTGTCGGCCCGCCTGCGCACGGCCGAGGCCGGCCGGATCCGCCAGCAGGCCTGGATCGACAGCCTGGTCGGCCGTGCCGATCACAAGATCGGCGGCGCCGTCACCCACATCACCGAGCACGCCTGAACCCCCACACGCCTGAACCCACGCCGCGATAGTCCATATAGGGTATGATGATCGTGGCCAGCGCCCGTAGGCTGGCGGATAAGTCGGGTTGTGACCTCGGACAACGAGGCGACGACCGCAGCGTGGCGCGGGAGGGATGAAAATGGCGGCAGTGGACAGCGACGTTCGGGTCATTCAGGCGGACAAGCCGCCGGCGCGGTTCGCCCGCGGCTGGCATTGCCTGGGTCTCGCCTCGAACTTGCGCGATGGCAAGCCTCATTCGTTCGATGTTTTCAACACCCGCATCGTGGTGTTCGCCGACTCGACCGGCAAGCTCCAGGCGATCGACGGCTATTGCCCGCACATGGGCGCGGATCTGGGCGAAGGCACGATCAAGGGCGACACCGTGGCCTGCCCGTTCCACGGCTGGCAATGGGGCGGCGACGGCAAGTGCAAGGCCATCCCCTATGCCACCCGCGTGCCCCCGCGGGCCCGGGTGAAGACCTGGCCGACCTTGGAAGAGAACAAGCAGTTCTTCGTCTGGCACGACGTCGAGGGCAGCCAGCCCACGGCCGAGGTGACCATTCCCCACATCGCCGAGGCCTTCAACGGCGAATGGTCGGAATGGATCTGGGAGACGGTGAAGATCGACACCAACTGCCGCGAGCTGATCGACAACGTCTCGGACATGGCGCACTTCTATTACATCCACGGCGCCCGGGCGACCTACTTCAAAAACACCTTCGAGGGCCACGTCGCCGAGCAGGTGATGAAGGGCAAGCCGCGCCGCGACCTCCAAAGCGCCGCCGGCATGGACTTCGGCGGTTCCACGGTCGAGATCGACGAGCTCTATTCGGTCGCCACCTATTACGGCCCGTCCTACATGATCGACTATCTGTCGAGCCTGGTGAACGGCATGAAGGTCGAGGCCTACCTGATCAACTGCCACGTCCCGATCGACCACAACAGCTTCTACCTGAACGTCGGCCTGATGGTGAAAAAGATCCCGTTCCTGGACGATGCCATGAACGAGCAGATCGCCCAGCTCTATGCCAAGGGTAACCGAGACGGTTTCTTCCAGGACGTGCACATCTGGAAGAACAAGCGCCGCATCGACAACCCGCTGCTGTGCGAGGCCGATGGCCCGATCTACCAGCTCCGCCGCTGGTACGAGCAGTTCTATGTCGATGTGAAGGACGTGCAGCCCGACATGGTCGACCGTTTCGTCGTCGAGATGGACGTGACCAAGTCGAACCAGCTCTGGGAAGCCGACGAAGCCGCCAATACCGCTGCCCAGGCAGCGGAGTAACCGCGTAGATCTTATAGTTCCTCCCTGACTGCCCTCTCCCCGCAAGGGGAGGGGGCTTTTTTATGCGTGCAGGACGTTCAAAGTGTTTTGGGCTGTCCGCTTGCCGGCTCCCAGACAGCAGGCTCGGGCAACGGCTTGGCCAGCCTCTCCCGCATCCGCTCAAACACCTCCTCTGCGGGGATGCTCGGGCGCGGGTCGTCAATCGCGGCTTGGATGGTCCGCGACAGCAGTTCACGACGAAGGTCGTGGTGGGGTTCCAGATCCTGGTGTTCGCCGAGGATGACGAAAACGGCCTCGCTCGGGCTCGAGAAGATGCCCTGCTCGATGAGCCCCAGCAGCCATTCCGCCAGGCCGGGCGGCAAATAGGCGCTGAAGCGCAGGCCACCCTCCTGCGCCTGTTCGCGCAATGCCTTTGCCTGTTCGATGGCCTGGGCTCTCTCCGCCCGGCTGGGCCAGCCTTCATCCTCCGTATCTGCCGAGTCTGTCACCGTCGCCTCCCTAAATTCCGTTCCGCTGCGCGACTTCCTCACCGCGAACCGCGCCGCCCTGAAGGCGGCGGCGTAGCACCATGATCTCGTCATCCCGGCGCAGGCCGGGATCCATTGCGACATCGCGCGCTGCCCCAGAATGGATCCCGGCCTTCGCCGGGATGACGACCGGGGGGAGAGATCGGCAGGCTCGTAAACCGGGAGCCAAGGGCCGGATTCTATTCGCTAATTTCGCGCCTTGGCGACCAGGCGCCATTTGTGCAGCAGGGGTTCGGTATAGCCGTTGGGCTGGGTCAGGCCTTCGAACACCAGGTCGCAGGCGGCGCGGAAGGCGATCGAGCCGACATAGTCGGGTGCCATGGGGCGGTAGAGCGGGTCGCCGGCGTTCTGGCCGTCCACCACCTTGGCCATGCGCTCGAAGGTTTCCCTCACTTGGGGAGCGGTGGCGATGCCGTGGTGCAGCCAGTTGGCCATGTGCTGGCTGGAGATGCGCAAGGTGGCACGGTCCTCCATCAGGCCGATGTCGTTGATGTCGGGCACCTTGGAACAGCCCACGCCCTGGTCGATCCAGCGCACGACATAGCCGAGAATGCCCTGGGCGTTGTTGTCGAGTTCCGCCTGAATCTCGGCCGCCGACCAGTTGTGGCCGTCGGCCACGGGGATGCTGAGCAACTCGTCGGTCAGGTCGGCCCGCTGGCCCTCCAGGCCCTGCTGCACCGCCTGGACGTCGACCTCATGGTAATGCAGCGCGTGCAGGGCCGCCGCGGTCGGCGACGGCACCCAGGCGGTGTTGGCGCCGGCCTTCGGGTGGCCCAGCTTCTGCTTCAGCATCTCCGCCATCAGGTCGGGCATGGCCCACATGCCCTTGCCGATCTGCGCCCGCCCGCGCAGGCCGCAGGCCAGCCCGGTGAGGACATTGCTGCGCTCGTAGGCGGCGATCCACTTGGTGCCCTTCATGGCGCCCTTGCGGATCATCGGGCCGGCCGCCATCGAGGTGTGCATCTCGTCGCCGGTACGGTCCAGGAAGCCCGTGTTGATGAACACCACCCGATGCCTGGCGGCGGCGATGCAGGCGGCCAGGTTCAGCGTGGTGCGCCGCTCCTCGTCCATGATGCCGACCTTCAGGGTGTAACGCCCCAGGCCCAGCAGGTCCTCGACCCGGGCGAAGATCTCGTCGGTGAAGGCGACCTCGTCGGGCCCGTGCATCTTGGGCTTCACGATATAGACGCTGCCGGTGCGCGAATTGCGCAGGGGCCCGTTGCCCAAGAGGTCGTGCCTGGCGCCCAGGCTGGTCAGCACCGCATCCATGATCCCCTCGGGGATCTCGCCGCCGTCGCCCAGCAGGATCGCCGGATTGGTCATCAGGTGGCCGACATTGCGCACGAACATCAGCGAGCGGCCGTGCAGGCTTAAGCTGGTGCCATCGCCGGCACGATAGGTCCGGTCCGGGTTCATGGTGCGGGTGAAGCTGCGCCCGCCCTTGGTCACCTCTTCCGTGAGCGTGCCCTGCATCAGGCCCAGCCAGTTGCGGTAGACCACCACCTTGTCGGCGGCATCGACCGCGGCGACCGAATCCTCGCAGTCCATGATCGTGGTCAGCGCCGCCTCGACCAGCACATCCTTCACCCCGCCCCGTCGGTCTTGCCGATCGGATGGCCGCGGTCGACCTGGATCTCGAAGTGCAGGCCATTGTGCTCGAGCAGGATCGCCGAGGGCATGTCGACCGAGCCCTGGAACCCTGCGAACTGCGCCGGCTCGGCCAGGCCGACCACCGCGCCACCCTGCAAGGTGACCCGCAAGGTGCCTTGAGCCACGGCATAGAGCGCCGCGTGGGCATGCGAGGCACCGTCGAGCGGGGCTGCCCGGTCGAGGAAATCGCGGGCGAAGGCGATCACCCTGGCGCCCCGCGCCGGGTTATAGCCCCACCCTTCTGCGCCCCGCCGTCCTCGGGGATCGCATCGGTGCCATAGAGCGCGTCATAGAGGCTGCCCCAGCGGGCATTGGCGGCGTTGACGGCATAGCGCGCGTTCATCACCGGCACGACCAGTTGCGGCCCGGCCTGGGCGGCGATTTCCGTGTCGACCCCGGCAGTGTCGATCCTGAAGTCGGCCGGCGCCGGCAGCAGGTAGCCGATCGCTTCCAGGAAGGCGCGGTAGGCGGCGGGATCGACCCGGCCGGGGTGCGCCCTGTGCCAGGCATCGATCTGCGCCTGCAACTCGTCGCGCCTGGCCAGCAGGGCCCGGTTCTTGGGCGCCAGCTCATGCACCAGGGCATCGAAGCCGGCCCAGAAGGCGGCCGGATCGACCCCGCTGCCGGGCAGCGCCTCGGCCTCGATGAAACGGCTAAGCTCGACGGCCACGTTCAGCCGATGGCGGATCACACGGTCGGTCATGGCAGCGGCACGCCTTTCACAAATGCTGGGGGGGGGTCAGGCGATCATCAGGGCGGCGATGCCGGCCTTGGCGATCTGGGCATCCTCGGACGCTTTGACGCCCGAAACGCCGACGGCGCCGACATGGCCCCCTCGACCACGATCGGCACGCCGCCTTCCAGCATGCCCTGGAGCACGGGGGCGGACAGGAACGCGGTGCGCCCGCCGTTGATCATGTCCTCGAAGCCCTTGCTCTCGCGCCGGCCCAGCGCAGCCGACCGGGCCTTTTCGGTGGCGATATAGGCGCTGATCGGGGCCGCCCCGTCGAGGCGCTTGAGCGCCAGCGGGTGGCCGCCGTCGTCGACCACGGCGATCGTCACCACCCACTTGTTGGCCTTCGCTTCCGCCTCGGCCGCGGCCAGGATGGTGGCGACATCGTCGCCGGTCAGGACAGGCTTGCTCAACATCGACGGGCTCTCCACGCAGGGATTAAGGCCCCATTCCACGGCACGGGCTGCCGCAGCGCAACCCATGCCAACGCATAGGCATATTCAAACGGGATCGATGAATGGCCTCGCCTAACGGCGCAGAAGACGGCACCAATAGCCGCAGGACGCGCCAAGGGGGAGCCGATGACCGACGATACCGCCACCATGCCCATCGACTATGCCCGGCTGGTGCCGGTGATCCGCACCATCGCCATGCCCCATGATACCAACCCGGCCGGCGACATTTTCGGCGGCTGGCTGATGTCGCAGATGGACATGGCGGCGGGCAATATCGCGACCAAGCGGGCGCGCGGCCGCGCCGCCACCATTGCGGTCGACAGCATGAGCTTCGTCTCCCCGGTCTTCGTCGGCGACGAGGTCAGCCTCTACGGCCATATCGTCTCGGCCGGCCGCACCTCGATGCGCATCTTCGTCGAGGCCTGGCGGCGCAGCCGCGAGGGCGACGAGATGATCAAGGTGACCCAGGCGACCTTCACCTTTGTCGCGATCGACGAGCACCGCAAGCCCCGCCCCCTGCCCGACGAGACCCCCTGATCATTGTGGCACGGCCCCGGCTTCGCTAGGTTTGTGGCGACGGGCGCGGGGCATTCATGGTTCGGGCGATTTTTCTGTGCGGCATCCTTGCACTGGGCGCCTGTGCCTCCGTGCAGGAGGGGACAAGGCAGCGCATCTTCGTGAAGGTCGCGCCCTGGTCCGCCGCCTGCCACGGCACGGGCGTGGACGGCCAGACGGTGGGCGCCTTCGACCCCGCCACCCACATCTACACGGTGGACAAGAGCCGCGACGACATCCAGCTCGCCTGCACCGCGCCGGGCTACAAGGACAAGACCGTCACCCTGCATCCTAAGCCCAGCGACTGGAGCCTGTTCGACGACACCGCCTTCGAAATCGGCCTGGTCGACACGCTCTCGGGTGCGATCCAGAAATACGACACCACCGCCGCCCTGGTCCTGGAACCGGCCGGCCGCACCATGCCCCTGCCCGCCGGCCAACTCGCCACTGCCCTGCGCGGCCGAACCGTCTACCTGGTCGACCACCGCAGCAGCGCGGACGTCGTCGACTATTACGAGCCCGACGGCCGCCTCGTCCGCCGCGACAACAAATGCGAGACCGCCGGCCGCTGGACCGTGCGCGCCGGCGTCGGCGGCCAGGAACTATGCGTGACCCTCTACGACACCAAGCTGACCACCGCCTGCTACGGCGTCACCGGCACGATCGATGCGCTCGAATACCACGACACCGCCGCCGCCGAGGACGGGCCGACGCTAATCGCCTGGCAGACCCTGCCGGACAATCCCGAGCGGTTGTCGTGGGCGGCGCCGAGATGTTTGGCGCGGGCGCCTTATTGAAGGGGTGGGTTGTTGTTGGCTCACTGAGTGGTGACTGGCTGCTTTACGCCCATAACAGCCGACTGTGCTCACCTGCGACTATCGCAGATAGCAGACATTAGTTTGAGACGCGTCGATCATCGAGTACAAAAAGAGTATGCCGGGGGATCAAAATTATTCAGTCAAGGGGGACCGGGCGCTTAGCTCCGGGGACCAGGATAGGCTTGGTTTTCGTGAGGTTGCTAAGCGGATCGCAACTTCGCTCGTGGATCGCACATCCGAAGATGGTTTGGTTATTGGGATCGAGGGGTTTGGGGCTCGGGAAAATCGAGCCTTCTATTCCTAATTGGCGACGAGCTTGGAAGACTCCCCGGGGATCGGAAACCAACTGTTATCAATTTCCGGCCATGGCTGATCGGCAATCGAGACGCGCTGATCACGAGCCTGTTTGGCGAGCTCTCCAGGCAGCTTGACCAAATCGCCCTGAATGCGGGTGACGCAACTCGGATATCTGTTGCCAAGGCCAAGAAGGCCGGGGAAGCGCTCCGGAGCTTCATGAACGGGCTGAGCAAAGCAGGGGCTGCGATTGAGTTTGTTGGCGAGGCCTCAGGAATCGGCTTGTTCAAATTGTTCGGAAAGGGGCAAGGGCAGCGGGTGATGCGGCCAACATAAAGTCAGCCCCGCCTCAACTCTCTGAATTGAAGGACAAGCTCGTTCGTTCGCTCCGTGACCTCGGTCATCGATTCGTCATCACCATAGACGATGTGGATCGGCTTGAGCCAGGTGAAGTCATTGAGATCTTACGGCTCGTGCGCTCGGTCGTTGACCTTCCTGACGTGGTCTATTTGCTTTGCTACGACAGCGATATTCTGGCGCACAGCATCAAGAAGGCAACCGGCGTAAAGAGCGGTCAGTCGTATCTAGAGAAGATTGTTCAACTGACCGTGATGGTCCCCAGGCCGGAACCATTACAGTTACGACAATGGTTTTCCGACGAATTGCATCTGATAGCATCAACAAAGGATGACGACGAACTTTCAAGGCTAAAGCTCGTCATCGATTACGAGGGCGGCCGGCAGTTGCGGACGCCAAGGTCGGTCGTACGCGCGCTGGATGCAGTTCGATTCTTCTGGCCGCCGCTACGCGAGGCGGAGGCCGATCTCGCCGACCTTATATGGCTTCAACTTATTAAGGACGGAAACCCAGCACTCTACCGCTGGATCGAGGAATACTGCGCCACTGCCGCAGCAGTTTCGTTAGGGATAGCGCGTGTCGAGGAAGCAGAAAAAACGCAGACGCTTGCCGCGCTGCTCACGACGGTAGCTGGGGGTCATTTTGACGACTTGACGTATCGATACAACTTTGCGGAGCAACTTCCGGGGGTCCAAGTAGATCATTCCAAAGATGGAAGCGGGTTCAGTATATTTGAGCGTGTTAGCGACCGGGACCGTGCCGAGGCTATTCGGAAAAGACGCCTTGCTAGCCCCGATCACTATCGCCTTTATTTCGCGCTGGCAGGCCCGTCGCACGCACTTACCCAGGATGACTTTACATCAATGTGGGCCGCGGCTGAGGCCGGCGCGAGTCAAGCAGGAGCGGCCCTGCTACGTCTTCACGACGAACATTTGGCTGGGTCGCTCACCAAAGCCGATCTCTTGCTGGAGCGCATTGAGAGTGGTGCTTACGAAGTCCTGGCGCCAGGGCAATGCGAGAACCTACTCGTCGCGTTCTCGCAGATGATGGACGAGGCGTACCGACGCCACCCATTCGATCTGTTTTGGGTCAGTTCGTTGTGGGACCGGGCACGACGGCTGATACCGTTGCTCCTCTCCCGTCTTGAGCCGCCGCGCCGTGCTGCCGTAGTCACGGCAATGTTCGGCGAAGGCGCCGCCATCGCTTGGCTGACATCGCTATTCCGGCACGAAACATTCGCACATGGCCGCTTTGGCGAGAGGCGGCGTCCGGAAGATGAGTGGCTGTTCAGAAACGCCGAATTGGACCAGATCACCGAACTGATGCTCGGTCGCTATCAGACGATGTCCGCAAGTGACGTGTTTGGTTGCCCTAACCCAATCAGCCTCCTTTTCGCCTGGCAACAAGGGGGAGATGAACAAGGGCCGCGTCGACTCATTGAAGCGAACATTGTTTCGGATGAAGGCCTCGTCGAGACGCTTGAGCATCTTAACAGCACGATTGAAAGCAGCGACCGAGGCAAGTTCAATATTCTGAAGAGAGACAATCTTGCTCCCTTCATGGATTATGAAAGCGTTGCGCAAAGGATTCATGCTCTGAAGAAACATACCAAACTCGGCGCGCGTGCTACCCGGCTTGCAGTTGCTTTTGATGACGGGACTGAGTACTAAATACCCGCCATCTGGCGTCGAACCGACGTCTCATAAGTTCGGGCTGCGTCCGCTACTGACCTGGCGCTCAGCCAATACGGACCTTCCGCAATCGGCCAGACTCTGCCATTCCCAATCAAAGGCACGAATAGCCACCGATGGCCCTATTAGCACAGCCCCGCAATTCTCCCGACCAGCGCTCCTGCCGCAACACACGCCCCTAAAACCCCACGCATTCCTCCCTGGCAATCGCCAGCACTGCCTCCTGCTTGAACCGCTCCTTGTAAGCCGCCCGAACCGCCTCGACCTGCGGCCGGGCCTCGGGCGCTACCGCAACGATGACGACCAGCTTGGAGGGTTCAGAGACGATGGTGCCGTCGTCGCCGCGCCATTGGCCGGCGCCGTCGAGCACGGTGAAGCCGGCGGGGAAGCGGGGGGCGATTTCCTCGGCCACGAAACGGCGCCAGTCGGCCTCGCTCACGCCCAACTGGCTGCCGATGTTGCGGCCGAACAGCAGTTCGATCGTGGTCGAACGGTCGAAGCCCGCCGCACACGGCGCCTCGCCCAGGGTGGCGCAGCCGGCGGTGCCCGCCAGCAGGACGGCGGTCGTGGCAAGCCCGATGAGGCGCATGGCCGATCTCCCCCTCAAATACCCTCCACCGCTAAAGCCTCGGCCGCGGCTGGTCAACCGCCTTGGCCCGCGCCGGCCGCCTTGGCCGCGGGCGGCCGCCCCGGCGGTGGAAGCGGCAGTCGGGGGCCAGCGGGCAGGCGGCGCAGGCGGGATCGAGGGCGCGGCACGCGGTCTGCCCCAGTTGCTTCAGCAGCATGTGTAACCCGTCGAGATCGTCGGCGCCCCAGCCGGCGGTGGCGGCCATCACGAAATCATAGGCCCGGCGCGTGGCGGCGGCGGGGCCGACGAAGCCGAAACGGCGCAGCACGCGGTGGACATGGCTGTCGACCACGAAGGCGCTGGCCCGCAGGGTGCTGAAATTCAGGGTCGAGGCGGCGACCTTGGGGCCGACGCCGGGCAGCTTCTCGAGCCAGGCCATGGCCCGGGCAACCGGCCAGGTGCCGAGGAAGTCCAGCCGGAAATCAGGGTGCTGCCGCCCGATGATCGCCAGCGCCGCCTGCAACTGCACGGCCTTGCGATCGGCGAAGCGGACATCGGCGATGACCGCCTCGATTTCCCCCGGTGCCGCCTGGGCCACCCGGCCCCAGGCCGCGAAGTGCCAGAGCAGTTTGCGGTGGGCGAGCAGGGACAGGGCATCGCGCGTGCGGCTGCTGATCAGGGACAGCACCAACTGGCTGCACGGGTCGGGCCGGTACCATGCCGGCAGGGCCGGGAAATGGGCCAGCAGCCGGTCGCGCATGCGCCCGACGTCCGCCCTGGCGCCGAAATCGAGGATCCCTTGCATCTTGCCATTATAGAACAAATAGCGAACATTTCAAGCCGGCAGGGTGGAATTTGAGCGCAAGCGCCAGGGCGCCCGCCGCGCTGTTGGCGGGCAAGCTGCGGCGCCTTAAGGTGTTGGAAGAGGATCGGACCCATGGCGCTGCACACGCTCTGCTCCCGCGTCGCGGCCTGCGACTGGGCCGGCCTGGCCGCCACGCTCGACGGCCAGGGCTGGGCCCGGATCGAAGGCCTGCTGGGCCCGCGCGACTGTGCAGAGCTGGTGGCGCTCTACGAGAGCGGCCGCTTCCGCTCGCAGGTGATCATGGCCCGCCACGGCTATGGCCGGGGCGAGTACAAGTACCTCGCCTATCCGCTGCCCGAGCCGGTGGCCGCCCTGCGCACCGCGCTCTACCCGCACCTCGCCCCCATCGCCAACCGCTGGAACCAGATGATGGACATCGAGACCCGCTATCCGCCCGCCCATGCCGCCTACCTGGAACGCTGCCACGAGGCGGGCCAGGTGCGGCCCACGCCGCTGCTGCTGCGCTATGGTCCGGGCGACTACAATTGCCTGCACCAGGATCTCTATGGCGAGCAGGTCTTTCCGCTGCAGGTGGCGATCCTGCTGTCCCGCCCAGGGGAGGATTTCACCGGCGGCGAATTCGTCTTGACCGAACAGCGCCCGCGCATGCAGTCGCGGCCCCATGTGGTGCCGCTGGCCCAGGGCGACGGGGTGATCTTCGCCGTCCATCACCGCCCGGTGCAGGGCAGCCGCGGCCCCTACCGCGTCAACCTGCGCCATGGCGTTGCCGCCCTGCGTTCGGGCCATCGCCACACGCTGGGCGTCATCTTCCACGACGCGTCATGACCCCGGACCTGTTTCCCGAGACTGTCGGCGACCTGGCCCTGGGCGACGGGGCCATGGTGCTGCGCGGCTTCGCGCTGGCGATCGACGCGGACCTGCTGGCGGCCATCGATCAGGTGACGGCGGCCGCACCGTTCCGCCACCTGGTGACGCCGGGCGGCTTGCGCATGTCGGTCGCCATGACCAATTGCGGCACCGTCGGCTGGGTTTCCGACCGTCGCGGCTATCGCTACGACCCGGTCGATCCCGACAGCGGCCGGCCCTGGCCCGCCATGCCCGCGCTGTTCGCGGGTCTCGCCGCCCGCGCGGCCCAGGCGGCTGGCTACGCCGGCTTTGCCCCCGATGCCTGCCTGATCAACCGCTACGCGCCCGGCACCCGCCTCACCCTGCACCAGGACCGCGACGAGCGCGATTACATGGCCCCTATCGTCTCGGTCTCGCTGGGCCTGCCCGCCACCTTCCTGTTCGGCGGGGGCGAGCGCCGCGACCGGCCGCGCAGGGTCCCGCTTGCCCACGGCGATGTCGTGGTCTGGGGCGGGCCGACCCGCCTCGCCTTCCACGGCGTCGCGCCCCTGGCCGAGGGCCTGCACCCGTTGACCGGCCGCCTGCGCCTGAACCTCACCTTCCGCCGGGCGCGCTAGACCCACATCGTTCTAGTCCATCCGAAGGTGTCGCTGAGGCAGATCGGGGGCGACGATGCACGACCAGATGAGGGGGCGCACAGATGGCGGCAAAGCCGGCCGAGAACATGTCGATCATCGTCGCCTACATCGCCTGCATCGCCGCGGGCGGCGCCGTGCTCTATGCCACCCGCCTCCCGGCACCCTGGGATGCGCTGCTGGCAGATATCGTCGCCACCCTGGTGATCTTCGCCTTCAGCAAGGCCTACAGGAACTCCAGCACCTACGATCCTTATTGGAGCGTGATTCCACCCCTGCTGGCGCTCTACTGGTACGCCACGGGCGCGGGCGCCGATCCGGTGCGGGCAATGTGCGTCACCTTGCTGGTGTGGCTGTGGGCGATCCGGCTCACCGCGAATTGGGCGACGCACTGGGGCGGGCTGCGGCACGAGGACTGGCGCTACCCGCTGGTGCGGCAGCGGGCAGGGAAGGCCGCATTCTGGGCCGACCTGGCAGGCATCCACCTCTACCCGACCTTGCAGGTCTTCCTGGGCTGCCTGCCGATCTATGCCGTCATGAGCCATGGCGACAGGCCGCTGGGCGCGCTCGACCTGATGGCCTTCGCCGTGACCCTGGGTGCCATCGCCATCGAGACGATTGCCGACCGGCAGCTTCATCGCTTCACCGCCACCCGCCAGCCCGGGGCATTCATCCAAAGCGGCTTGTGGGGCTGGTCGCGGCACCCCAACTACTTCGGCGAGATGAGCTTCTGGTGGGGCCTGATGCTGTTCGGCCTGGCCGCGGCGCCCCAGGAATGGCCCTGGATCGTGCCGGGTGCCCTGACCATCTCGGCGATGTTCACCTTCGCCAGCATTCCCTTGATGGACCGGCGCAGCCTGGAGCGCCGGCCGGGCTTCGATGCGTACATGCGGCGGGTCTCCGCCATCGTGCCCCTGCCGCCCAGGCGCCGGGGCTAGCGCCCCTCAGCCCTTGATCGGAATCCAGATCTCGAAGCCGCCCTCGCCGGTCGTGCCGTTGAAGGATGGGCCATAGCGCTCGAACATCGGTGCATCGGCCGCGCGGTGGCCCGATTGGGGAAGCCACTGGTTCCAGATCGTGGCCATGGTCCGGCGGATGGTCGAGATATGCTCGCCATGGGTGAACACGGCATAGCGCTGTTCAGGGAGGCGCAGGCGGGCGAATTCACCGGGCAGGCCCGAGAAGTCGCTCACCTCGATCCCGGCGATATAGTCGAAGTTGCCGGCATCGTCGCTGTTGTAGCAGACGCCGTAGGCGACCGGGCCGACCTGGCCCGGGATGGTGCCGTCGTGGGCATTGAAGCGCTGCCACAGGCCGGGGATGCCGGCGGCGCTGTCACAGCCATAGCGTTCGCCCAGGCCGGCGATCAGCAGCGGCGCCCCCATGACGAAACGCGGGGGATAAGGGTATCGGCAAGGGTCGAGTCCATGATGACAGCCTCCTGAAGGGAGAGTTGGTCGACGCGGGCTTGCGCGCGCACCGTCTCGGGCGGCAGCCCGAACTGGTCGCGGAAGGCCCGCGTGAAGGCTTCGTGCGAGGCGTATTCGGCCTCCAGCGCCACGGCCAGGATGTCGGGCGCGCCCTGGGCCAGGCTCTTGGCCGCCTCGCTCAACCGCCTGGCCCGGACATAGCGCATCACCGGCAAGCCGGTCGCCGCGGCAAAGGCCCGGACCAGGTGGAACCGCGAGACGGCCGCAACCCCGGCAATCTCGTCCAGGGTCAAGGCCTGGCCAAGATGGCTTTCAATGTACCAAAGCGCCTTGTCGGCCGGGTTCATGCGTCAGGTTCCTCAACACGGAGCAAGCCCAGTATGGCGGGGCCTGAAGCGCTGCATTTGATCGCGATTGCGCCGCGCGCCTAGATGTCCGGCCTGGCGATCATCAGCCAGATGATCGCGACCACGGCAGCAAAGGCCGGGAAGCCGAAGGCGAACCACACCCTGTACAGCCGGAAATAGGCCGGCGGCAGCGGCTGGCGCTCGCGCGCCGCTGCACGCGCCAGGTTACGCAGGCGCCATTGGATCCAGACCACGGGCAGCCAGAACGCCCCGGTCACCAGATAGAGGATGAGGCTCAGGCCGATCCAGCCGCTGAACACCGGCACGCCGGTCATGTCCGCCAGGGCGCCCCCGGTCAGCGGCTGCACGATCACCGCGGAAGCGGTGAACAGCGTGTCGGCCACGACGACGATGCCGGCGGTATGGGCGATCAGGGCCGGATCGCCCGTCCGGTGCGCCATCAGCATGAAGAAGGCAATGCCGACGCCGGTGCCGAACAGCACGGTGGCGCCGATGACATGGGCCAGTTTCACCAGGGTGTAGAGGTCCATCAGCGTTCGTCCAGCAGCGCCAGGGCCGCGGCCGCCAGCAGCGCGGCCGGCACGATCTTCAGCAAGGGCCCCAGCGGGTCGAGCCACAGGCCCGGCTGCACCAGGGTGCCGCCCAGCAGATAGGCGGCACTGACCAGCAGCATGCCCTGCAAGGCCGGCCGTGCCCAGCGCCGGACGGCGACGGCCAGTCCCAGCGCCATGTCGACCGCCGCCCCGACGATCACCGCCCCCTTGGCCAGCGGCGGCGAGACCCCGGCCAGGGTCAGCACCGAGGCGGCCTCGGGAAAGGCGACGGCCAGGCTGATCAGGCCGGAGAGGAACCAGAACAGCCCCAGGGCCGCCAGGATCGCGGGTTTCAGGAAATAGGCCTTGGCGAACCAGCGCTCCTGCACCCCGGCCGGCCAGCCGTTGAGCATCTGGCGCAGCGAGCGCAGCGTCAGGCCCAGGTGGTGCCCGGCGGCCCCAGCATCGCCCTGGATCCCCAGGCGCAACTGTTCCAATGCCGCGCTGCGCATCGGGCTGCGCCAGCCCAGATAGGCCAGGCCGTCGCTGAGCCGCGCCGCCGCCCGCGCCAGCACGGCCGGCAGCGGCACCAGCCGCGCCGGGGCCAGGCCCAGCCAGCGCCTGAGTTCCAGGACCATGGCCTCGAAGGTCAGCACCTCGCCATGCAGCAGGTCCACGCTCACCCGGGCCGGTGTCGCGGGGGCGACAGCCCGCTCGACGGCGGCGGCCACGTCCTCGACCGAGACGACCTGCACCACGCTGGCCGGGTAGACCGCCGGCACGACATAGGGAAAGGCCGCCAGCCCGCGCAGCAGGGCGGTGCCGCCATAGGCCGCCGGCGCCAGCACCAGGCCCGGCCGCAGGATGATCCAGTCGAGATCCTCGCCCGCCAGCAGGACTTCGGCTGCCAGCTTGGTCTGGTTGAAGGCCGTGCCCCGCCCCGCCGCGACGCCGGCCGCCGACAGGTGAACCAGGCGGCGCACCCCGGCGATGCGGCATGCCGCCGCCAGCCGCCGCACCCCTTCCAGGTGGACGGCGTGCAGGTCGTCGCGCGGGCTGTCCTGCAAGGCGCCCGCGCAATTGACCAGCGCATCGGCCCCGCGCAGCAATGCGGCCCAGGCCTCGACCGAGGTGGTGCGCAAATCCGCTTCCACCCAGGAGACTTCCGGCGCGCGCCGCCGCGCCGCGCCGATGTCGCGCCCGGCGCCGACCAGGTCATGCCCGTCGACAAGCAGGCGGGCCGTGACATAGCTCCCGATCAGGCCATAGGCGCCAACCACCACAATGCGCATGCCCCGATGCCCCGTGAGTCCCGCGAGGCCATGATTCTAGGCCAGGCGCCGGCCGCTGTCGTCGCCGGCCTTGCAATGGTTTTGCGAATGGCGCCAGTAGGCGGCATCAGCCCTGACGGAAAGGCCGCATGATGATCATGGTAATCGGTTCCCTGACGGTGGCGCCCGAGGCCCTGGACACGGTGATGGCAGCCAGCCTCGAGCATGTGCACCGCTCGCGCCTCGAGCCCGGCTGCCTCTCCCACGCCGTGCATCTCGATGCCGAGAACCCGGGCCGCCTGGTCTTCGTCGAGGAATGGAGCGACATGGCCGCCCTGCAGGCCCATTTCGTCGTGCCCGCCAGCACCGGCTTCGCCGCCCTGATGTCGAAACACGCAACCGAAGGGCCCGAACTCGCGATCTTCGACGCCAACCTGCTACGCCGCGTCGGCGGCAAGAAATAGGCCCTCGTCAGGCAAAGAGCCTGGCGACTTCCGTCATGGGGATGAAGAGCCGCCGCTGGGCGGCCGCCAGGGGCAGGAACTGGTATGCCTTGTAGAAGCGCTCTGCCGCCTCGTCCTTTGCATCCACGACGAAGGCATAGGTGGCGATTTCGCTGCGCAGCGTGCGACTGAAGGCATCCATCAGCATGAACTCGCCCAGGCGGCGGCCGCGAAACCGGCGGTCGACCGCCAGCCTGCCCATCAGGGTCGCCGGCACGGCGGGATAGCGCGGCAGCTTCTTTGCCAGAGGTGGTGGCAGATCGGTCAGGGCGATGGCGGTGGCGGCAAGGGTGTAGAAGGCGATGGGGGCCGGCCCGTCGTCGGTCAGCACGAAGCAGGAGGCCACCCGCTTGCGGCTGTCCTGGCCGGCCTGGGTCTTGAGATAGCGGTCCAGCGCCTCCACGCCGCAATCGAAGACGGCACGATCATGATGATCGCCGAGCGGAGCGATCCGCAGCGCCATGGTCGGCCGGCTCAGCGCGTCGTCGTCTCGATATAGCGCCGCGCCGCCTCTTTCAGGCGCCGCCCGGGCTCGCGCGGCTCGAGCAGCGCCTCGGCGAAGGCGCGGCTTTCCTGGGCCGTCAATTGAATCGACTGCATGGTCTCGATGGTGCGCACCGCCGCTTCATGCACGCTGGCAATCACGAAATCGGTCAAGGTGCGGCCTTGCAGCTCGGCGGCGCGCAGGAACAGATCCTTCTGGTCGGCCGACACCCGCGCCTCGAGGCGCTCGCTTCGCGTCGGGGCCGATCGTTTTGCTGCCGGTGCTTTGGGGGCCATGGCTTTATCCTTGCTACCTGCCAAATGTACGGCTTGCAGCCGGACAGGGCAAGGGGCTCCGCGCGAGCGGATATTCGCCCCCGGCCCTAATCAGCCGCGCCTCATTCGGCCCCGGCACCGTCCGTCCCGGTGCGGGTCTTGGCCTGCGCCGCCGCGTTGCAGCCGGCGCCCGGGGTTTGCGCGCGCTGCGATCTGCGGACCGTGATGGTTTCGCCGTTGCGCGTGACGCTCGCGGTCGCATCGGCGGCGCAATCCGCGCCCGTTGCGCGCGAGGTCGCCGTGGCGGAAGACGAGGCACGGGCCGATGCACTGGACCCGGCCTGAGCCGAACTTCGGGTGTTACTCGACATCGTGGAAGCTCCTTCCCCGTCCGCTGCGGCGGCGGGCCGCTCGGCAGCGCCGGCGGAACCCGACGCGACAACGAGCATGGTGATGAGCGGAACGAACAGTCTGCCTGACATGGTAATCTCCTTGATCGATCATCGCTGGACGAACTCGACATCGAGACGGCCGCCCCTTC
Organism: Oleomonas cavernae; assembly: GCF_003590945.1. Lineage (NCBI taxonomy): Bacteria > Pseudomonadati > Pseudomonadota > Alphaproteobacteria > Acetobacterales > Acetobacteraceae > Oleomonas > Oleomonas cavernae. Next base: position 3,159,395 of record NZ_QYUK01000011.1, read on the forward strand.
GCGGGCGAGCCGCCAGGCCGTGAAGGGAACTTCGCCGTGCGGGGCGACGACCGCGTCCTGCGCGGCGAAATACCAACTGTCGGCCGCGCGCCCGGCCTGGTCGAAGATGATGCCCTTGAGCAGCGGGACACGCTGCGCCCCTCAGGGGAATCGCATTTGGAAAATTGAGTAGCGCGGCGGGGCGAAAGGGATTCTGAAGGAGGCTCTGATGGGTATGTTTGGAGCCTTGGATGTCGTGGATAGAGAAGGCGTTTGCGTCGTTGCCGGATCCGCGGACGGGGAATGCGAAGCGGCATGACCTGCTGGAGGTGCTGACGATTGCGCTGACGGCGGCGGTGTGCGGGGCGGAGACCTGCTCGGACTTTGCGGATTTCGCGGTGGACCGGGAGGGCCTGTTCCGGGATTTCCTGCGGCTCGAGAACGGGGTGCCGAGCCACGACACTTTCTCGCGGATTTTCCGTCTGCTGGATCCGGCGGCCTTCGCGCGTTGCTTCGGGCAGTTCGTGGCGGATCTCGGGGCGGTGGGCGAGGGCGTGGTGGCGATCGACGGCAAGACGCTGCGACGCTCGTTCGACGATGCCTCGCACGGCAACCCGCTGGCGGTGGTGACGGCCTTTGCTTCGTCGAGCCGGCTGGTGATCGGGCAGGAGAGCTTCCGGGCCGCGGCCGGCGACAGCGAAATCCTGGCCGCGCGGGCGCTTCTGCGCTGCCTGGACCTGGAAGGCCGCCTGGTCACCGCCGACGCACTCCATTGCCAGACGGAGACGGCCCAACTGATCCGCGACCGCGGCAGCGACTATCTTCTGCGGCTGAAAGCGAACCGTCCCGCCCTGCACGAGATGGTGGCGAGCTACTTCGACACGCCGGCGGTCCGCGCCGGCCTGGACACGGCGGCGACGATCGATGGCGGCCACGGGCGGATCGAGACCCGGCGCGCCTGGGTCAGCCATGATCTGCGCTGGATGCGGGGGGCGAAGAGCTCCTGCCACGAGCCGGTGATGCTGCCCGAAATGGCCTGCCTGGGCATGATCGAGGCCACCGTCGAACGGGCCGGCAAGACCACGATCACCCGGCACTTCCACCTCTCCTCCCGTGGCTTGAGCGCCCAGGCCTATCTCGATGCCGCCCGATCCCATTGGGCCATCGAGAACGGCCTGCACTGGGTTCTCGATGTCGTCTTCGACGAGGACCTCGCCCGAAACCGCAAGGATCACGGCCCCGAGAACCTCGCCACCTTGCGCAAGCTCGCCCTCAATGTCCTCAACCGCGCTCGCCGCGACATCTCCGTCCGACGCAAGCGCAAACGCTCAGGCTGGTCCGATGACTTCGCAAGGTCCATCATCGGCCAAATGCGATAACCCTGGCGGTAGGGGCGTCAGCGGTTGAGTTTTGTACCAACGAGTGGTGCTTAGACACAGGAACGGAGTTGCCGGATGATCGTGAGCTTTCGGGACGAATGGCTGCGCGCCTTCTTCGTCGAAGGCACGCGGTCGCGGAACATCCCGTCGGAGCTTGAAAGCCGGCTCTTCCGCAAGCTCCAGATTGATCGACGACGCGACGATCGATCAGGACTTGCGGGTGCCGCCGAGCAATCACTTCGAGAAGCTGGCCGGCAGCCTGGCGGGGCTCCACTCGATCCGTGTCAACAACCAGTGGCGGCTGGTCTTCCGGTGGGATGGCAGTCGCGGGGAGGCAGCGGGCCTCTATCTCGACGACCACAGCTACAGGTGAGGCGAAACATGCTGACGACAAAGCGCAAGCCGGCCACGGTCGGCGAGATTCTGGTCGAGGAATTCATGCAGCCCATGGGGCTCACGCAGGCCGCGTTGGCGGAGGCGATAGGCGTTCAGCGCAAGCACGTCAACGAATTGTGCAACGATCGCCGGACCGTGACGGCGGCAACGGCGCTCATCCTGGCCCGCGTGTTCGGCAACAGCCCCGATTTCTGGCTCAACGTCCAACGCCGCGGCGATCTGTTGGAGGCCATGAACAGCCCGAGGGAGCGCGAGCGGATCGAACGCGCCAAGCCGCTCGGCGCTGCGGCGTAACCTCAAAATCCTGTCTTGAAGTGGCGGTGTGCGCAGTCGCCAGCGAACCCTGCTCCGGGTCTGAATTCCCTGTAAACAGGGAATTTTCGGAGATTTCCGCCCCGGATTTCGGCTCACAGCCCCTGCGAGGTGGCAATTCTCCCGTCTCTTCCGAGGCTTAGCCCACCGAGATGGACATGGATGCCCTTCAACTAACAGGGAATTCCTGCCCCCATAACAGGGAATTTCCCGGCACCAAGCAGCGATGGCCAAGGCGGTGATCAGGCCACGGCCAAATCTCGATCAGGCGCAACCTTCGGCAGTGCCCCCTCTCCCCTCTGATGAAACTTTCGCGGTCTCGCCCGTGGCCCCTTCAAACCCCGCCCGCCGATCCCCATATGCGCTTTGCCTGAGACGATGGGCACGCACAGCATGGGCTCGTGCGCTGCCGGTTGTCGCTAGGCGGTGTGCTGAACATGGGTTCGGTGCCCGCCGATAGGGTCCATCGCTCCCATGGCGGCAGGCGTGGTTTTCGGAATCAACCCCGGAGCTGCGCCCTTTTTGTTTGTGCGGGCTCCGATCAATTGGAGCCTGCCCCATGGCAAAGCGCAGCATCATCATCAATATGCCGCTCGAGGCCTTGAAGCCCCGCGCCGGTAATCCGCGTACCCACAGCCCCAGGCAGATCGAGCAGATCGCAAGTTCGATCCTGCGCTTTGGCTTCACCAACCCGGTGCTGGTCGATGCGAAGGGTGGCGTCGTTGCCGGTCACGGCCGCATCGCGGCTGCCCAGCAGTTGGGCTGGAAGGAAGTCCCCACCCTCTGCCTTGCCGATCTCAGCGAAGACGAGATCCGGGCCTATGTCATTGCCGACAACCGCCTGGCCGAACTGGCCGGCTGGGACAAGGCTTTGCTGGGTCTCGAGTTCCAGTATCTGAGCAACCTGGAGATCGACCTCGACCTGACGGTGACCGGCTTCAACCTGCCCGAGATCGATGCCCTGATCGCCGGGCTGGACGAGGAGACCTCGACCGATCCTGCCGATGTGGTGCCGCCCATCGATCCCGGCCCGGCGGTGACCCGCCCGGGCGATGTCTGGGTCATGGGCAAGCACCGGCTGATCTGTGGGGATTCGCTGTCAGCCGAGACCTATGCCCGGCTGCTGGGCGAGGAGCGGGCCCAGATGGTCTTTACCGACCCACCCTACAATGTGCCGATCAACCGCCATGTCTGCGGCCTGGGCCAGACCCAGCACCGGGAATTCGCCATGGCCTCGGGCGAGATGACCCCGACCGCGTTCACCGCCTTCCTGACCTCGGTCTTCGAGCATCTGGTCAAGTTCTCGAGCGACGGCGCCATCCACTTCCAGTGCATGGACTGGCGCCACATGAACGAGATGCTGGCCGCCGGCGGTGCCGCCTACACCGAGCTCAAGAACCTCTGCGTCTGGGCCAAGAACAATGGCGGCATGGGTTCGTTCTACCGGTCTCAGCATGAACTGGTGTTCGTCTACAAGGCGGGCAAGGCCCCGCACATCAACAATGTCGAGCTGGGCAAGCACGGGCGCTACCGCACCAATGTCTGGCATCACCCGGGGATCAGCAGCTTCGGCGCCGGGCGGGATGATCTGGCCCTGCACCCCACGGTGAAGCCGGTGGCCCTGGTGGCCGATGCGATCCGCGACTGTTCGCGCCGCAACGGCATCGTGCTCGATGCCTTCACCGGATCGGGGACCACCCTGGTGGCCGCGGCCAAGACCGGCCGGCAGGGCTATGGCATCGAGATCGACCCGATCTATTGCGATGTCGTCGTCAGGCGTCTGAAGGCAGTGTGCAAGTTCGAGGCGGTGCTGGAAGGCACCGGCCAGGCCTTCGAAGAGGTGGCGGTCGCGCGGCGAGCCGAGACGGTGGAGGCGGCAGAATGACCACCAATGACGATGACGAGGCGGTCGGCTATCGCCGCCCGCCTCGTCACAGCCAGTTCCAGAAGGGTCGGTCGGGCAATCCCCTTGGCCGGCCCCGCAAGCGCCGGTCGGCCGACCTGGCGGCAATACTCGACACCCCCGTGTCAGTCACCCGGGGTGGCCGCCCGGTGGACATGCATCAGAAGGAGCTCGAGCTGCGCCAGTTCCTGAAGAAGGGCCTGGCCGGCCACCTGCCATCGATCGCCTATCTGTTCGAAGAATTCGAGAAGTATGGCGCCCTGCCCGCGTCCAAGAGAATCGATGGGCTCGTCCTTTTGCCATCCAACGACATGCCCGAAGAAATGGCGATGTGGCTGTTCCTCAATGTCGGCCGGCCCCCCTGGTCACCGCGGGACGTCACCCGCGGCCGAACCGAATACCTGAAGCACCGAAGCGAGGAGGATCGGCGCTGGGATGAGCACATGAAGTACCCGGCCCTTGAAGATCCGGGCTACCGCATGGCGGTACCCGATGATACCGCGCCCAGGCGCCGGCCCAAGAAGGGACACCGCACCATCAAGGCTGTCGTCCAGGACATCGCCGAGGAACGACACAGCACCACGATCGACGGCCAGGCCTGTGACCTGACAACGGTCGAACTATTGGTGCATGCGCTGAATCGCAGGCGGCTGGCCGGCGAGGTGCGGGCGGCCAGGTTGCTCAACAAGATATACCGCCCCTACCTGGACACCGGGGCCGGCGTGGGTGGCTATATCGTCTTGCCCGAGACCGCGACCCCCGAGATGTATGTCAGATCAATCGAGCTCCGTAACCAGGAGAACGATCAGCCACGATCATCTGCCGCCCCCGTCAAGTGATGGTCAGGGCTCGTCTTCGATGGTGCCGACCCGGCGCCCCTGGCGGTCGCGGATCACCCGGTCGCCGGTGAGGTTCGGGCTGGGGCTGATGGTGTAGGTCCGCCGGCCCTGGGCGTCGCGCACCACTTGCTGGCCGCCAGGGCCGGTCTCCACCGTGCCGGCGCGTCGGCCGTCGCTGTCGTAGAGCTGCTGCCGGCCCCCTGCCCCGGGTTTAACCGTGCCAAGGCGCTGGCCCGCGGCATCGCGCCGGACCAGGGTGTCGCCGGCGCCCGGCGCGATGCGTTCGACGACCCTGCCCTGAGCATCGCGCACGGTCAGGCGGTCACCGGCCCAGGCCGATGAGGCCGCCAGGGCCATCAGGAGGCCCGCCAGGGCGGGTGCAAGGCCCCTCACCGCGTGCGCTCCAGCAGCCAATCGAACAGGCCCACGTCGATGGCCTTGCCGGCCAGGTCATCGCCGGTCCAAAGGTGATGCCTGGGCAGGTCGGGGATCGCCAGCTTGCCGGCCGGGCTATGGCAGACGAAGAAGAAGCGATCGCAACTGCCGTCACGGGCAAAGCGATCCAGGTAATCATCCAGGGCCGCCTGGTCGGTGCCGGTCTTGACCTGCACCCAGGCGGTCTCGCCCGACACCGGCTGGTCGAGTACCAGGTCGACATCCGGCATGTTCTGGCCCAGCAGGCTGGTCCGGCGCCAGCCGCCGCGGGCAAAGATCAGGTCGACCAGGGTCTCGAACTCTTCCCAATGCAGCTGGCGGATCATCTGCAGGGCGATGTCCTGCATCTGGCCCTTCAGGGCCATCGCCTTATCATGCAGGGGGTCCTGTTCATCGCGGATCCGGCGCAGCAGGTAATCGGCCCGGTCGATGCTGCAGATACTCATCCTGAAGCCGGCGGTGCGGGTCAGGGCCGAGCTCAGGTTCCGGGTCACCAGGGGCTCGCCCCCCAGGCTGTGGCCATGCCAGCCGTCGCGGGTCTTGCGGTAGCGGCTGGGGCCATCGGGCGATGGCGTTCCAACCGGGATCACCGGCCCTTCAGCAAAGGCCCACCACAGGCGCCCGCCGGTCATGGTCACCCATAGGGTGTCCTCGCCCAGCTCATAGAAGTCCCGCATCTCGCGCACCGGCTGGCCGGGCGCCTTGTGGCCCATGGCAGCATAGCGCTCGCGCACCGCCGCCCAATCGCCGGCGGCGCAAAGGCCATGGTCCATCACCCGCTCGCCGGCCTCGGCGAAGGGGATGATGCCCTGCTTGATCGCCTCGGCCGCCCAGCGGCCACCGCTGCCCAACTTGATGTACCGCACCTCACCAGGCCGGAAGGCCACCATGTCCATCATCCGTGCTCCATGTCGACGATCAGTGATGTGGATGAACGCTTGCTGTTGGCTCGGCAGTCAAGGCGAATGTCACTGATCGTCTGTAGACCGATCGTCGACAGGCGGGTGACCTCGCGGGGTGGATATCAGAGCCCGCCTCGCCAAGAATCTCCGACGCCTGCGGCAAGCCAAAGGCTGGTCACAGGAGGAGTTTGCCTTCGAGGCGGGGCTGCACCGGACCTATGTCAGCGACCTCGAGCGCGAGGCGCGCAACCCCAGCATCAGCATCATCGACAAGCTCGCCGGGGCGCTGGGGGTGAAGATCGGGGAATTGCTGGATTGAGAAGCCACAGTTTGAGAGCCGGTCCGCCCCGTCAGAAATCCGGCGACATATCACCAATGATCGCGTAGGCCCTGAGATGGCAAGCTCGATCACGTCAAGAGCAACACATCAGATCACACAGCGACGCAATAGCGTAAAGTACGTCAATTGCACCGCGCCAGGATTAGCGACTCAAAACCAAGCAAGGCTGTAACGTGACAATGGCACCGCTTTTGGATGCACGGCGTACCGCAGGAGGGTGCTGAGGGTCGAACCGAAAATCGCACCGAGCAAACGACCGCGAATGGCCAAAAATTGCTCGATGCGACTGAGACGACTTCACTGTTCCTAAGGACATCTCCTGTGGCTTTCTTAGTGGGCTGCGGTTGCGTGTTCTGAAATGGCTACACATGCCTCACCGCATCGGCGTCGGCCCCCTCCTCGATCTTCTTGATTCTGTAGGCGAGTTGCGCCCGGCTGAGGCCGAGGGCACGGGCTGCCTCGGCGAAATTGCCACCGGCACGGTCGACCGCGGCGCGGAGCAGTCTTTCTTCCAGGGCATCGAGCGGCGTCCGTGATGCCAGCACCGCGTCGACGACATCCCCGATTGCCCTGGCGCCGCCGCCGTCGACCATCGAATTCAATTCGCCTTCGGCATTCATGCCGAGAATATATGGATCGAGCCTTTCGCCCGAAATGAAGAGATGGCACAGGTCCACCTCGCCGTCCTCCGGCGCCAGGATCACGCCGCGTTCCACCATATTCTCAAGCTCGCGGACATTGCCCGGCCAGCCATAGGCGTATAGGCCTGAAATGGCGCGCTGGCTGAAGCCCGTCACCCTCTTGCGATGTCGGTGCCGGAAGACCTGGAAGAAGTGGTTTAGGAGCAGCGGGATATCCGCCCGGCGGTCGCGCAGCGGCGGGATCTGGATCGGAAAGACATTGAGCCGGTAATACAGATCCTCGCGGAAGGTTCCGGCCGCCACGCAGCCGCGGAGGTTGACATTCGTCGCCGCCACCAGGCGCACGTCGACCTTGCGGCTCCGCTGGTCGCCGACACGCTCGATCTCGCCCTCCTGCAGTGCCCGCAGCAGCTTGCCCTGGGCCGACAGGCTCAAGGTACCGATCTCATCCAGGAACAGGGTCCCACCGTCGGCACGCTCGAAACGGCCGGGGCGCGAGGCGATGGCGCCGGTGAAGGCCCCCTTCTCTACCCCGAAGAGTTCGGACTCGATGAGGGTCTCCGGGATCGCCGCGCAATTGACCGCGATGAAGGGATGGCCTTCCCGCCGGCTGATGCGGTGCAGGGTCTGGGCGAACATCTCCTTGCCGACACCCGACTCGCCAAGCAGCAGGACCGAGGCGCTGGTGCCCGCCACTTTCTCGAGCATGTGGCAGACGACAGTGAAGCCGGCCGAGGCCCCCACCAGCCGCTTGGCCGGCGGCGACGGGGGTTCCGCCGCCGGTTCCTCGGGCGCCTCGGTACTGAGGCCGACGACGATGCGGCGCTGATCCGACTTGCTGTTGGCGAAGGCATGCGGCTGCAGGTAGCGGATGTCCTCGTCCGCGTCGTCCCAGTCCGCCACCGGCTTGCCGATGATGCGGCAGGCAGCATGGCCGGTCGAGCGGCACTCGACCTCGCGGAACAGGATGGGTCGCCCCATGATCACGCTGGTATAACCCGAGGCATAGCCGATCTGCATCCAGCAGGCGGGTTCGGTGCCGATGCCGTAGGCGGCGATGTGCACCTCGTCCTCGCAGCTATCGTGCCACAGGAGCTCGCCGAAGAAATGGCCGGTCTTGGCGTCGCGCTCGATGCACAGGGGCTCGACCGTGACGATGCCCTCGATCATGTGGAGCTGCGGACCGACCGTGAAGAAATCATAGAAGTCGCAGACCCCGCCGCCGCGCACCTTGATCGCCAGTTCCGCATCCTGGGCGCCCGAGGCATAGCCCATGCGGGTGAGCAGGGCGCGCGCACCGCGCAGGCCCACGGTCTCGATCAATTCACGCCGCAGGGCACCCAGCGAGCGGACGTGCAGCAGGATCATCCGGCTGTCGTCCAGCCAGATCCGCCCCGCCTTGGGACAGAAGCGGATGCGCGAGGCAAGGTCGTCGATGCTGGGCAAGGGATTTTGCCCGGCATGATTGACCTTGTCGCGAATCCGGCTGATCACCCGTTCATTCGCCGGCTCCCCATAGGCATTGGCCATCTCGGTCCCCCATCGTCGATTTTTTGTTTGACGCCTGGATCAAGCAACCGGAACCGTGCTCAGGTGGCGACCTCGTCGAAGGCGACGATCTGCACGCCGCCGTCGGCGAAATTCGCCAGGTCCGCCGCCGCGGCCTGGCCTTCGGGCGAGGACAGCGCCGCCTTCACCGCGTCGCCCGTGTCGAATTCCATCCGCACCACGAGATAGAGATCGTTGCCGGCCAGGACCTCGACGCCCGACCGGCTGAAACCGACGGACTTCAACCCCGGCAGGCGGCGGACGAGCGGCAGATGCCGCTCGCCGTAATAGGCATCGAAACGCGCCGGATCGGTGGGCCGGCCGTAGAGGACCATCAACGTGCTCATGGCTCCTCCCTCAAAAGCCCAGCGTGGCGCGGAAGTCGCGGGTCGCCTGGCGGGCCGCAGTAGCCGCCCGGTCGCCTTCCGGCAGGCCGGCGCAGAAGGCGTCGATGGCCTTGTCGGCCAGCGGCTCCCACTTCGCCACCCAGCGGCTGAGCTGCGCGGTGTTGGCGTCATTCTCGCCCAGGAACTTGACCAGGGCACCGGTCCAGTTCCGCGAGCGCGCCGTATCCTTCAGGATGGCGTCGGAGAGCAGGTCCAGCACCGTGTCGTTGAAGCGCCGGGCCGCGCGGCCGAGCTGACGCACGCAAGCCTCGTCGATGGCGGGCTTGGCCACCAGGTTCAGGGCGGCGAAGGTCTCGCCGAACTCATAGACGGTGAGCGTGCGTTCCATCAGCTCGCGGAAGCCCTGCCATTCGGGCGCGGTCTCCCAATGGCGGCGTTCGTCCTCGTTGAAGCCGAACTGCCCATGACCCCGGGCAAGTTCCACCGTCCGGTAGCTGACGTGGGAGACTGCGCGCAGCGCATCGGCCGATTGGAAGGCATAGCAGTGGGAGATGGTGCTGGTCGGCGTCACCGTCGCGGCATAGGCCGAGGCCATCTGCACCGCATGCTGCAGGAAGCGGCCTGGCGTGTAGAGCCTGGCCAGCACTTCCAGCCATTCGGCGTCGAGGCCGCCGTCATGGCCTTCGCCGTTGAAGCGGTCGAGGATCTCCGCGACGTAGTGCTCCTGGCCTTCCTGGATGATGTTGTAACGCCGGTAGGTCACCTCCTCGGGATCGCGGAAGCCGTGCCAGTCGTCCAGGCGCAGCGGCGATTCCGCCAGGTTCTTGCGGTACCACTGGTTGACATAGGCGCTTTCCGCCAGCGACGGCAGGGCCGGCCCGGTGGTGCCCGGCTGGACGTGGTCGTTGAGGAAATGGACGTCGACCGCCACCGCCTCGTATTCGCTGGGCTTGCGGCGCTGGGCCGAAAGAGCGCTCCAGGTCTTGAGGCGCGTAGCCTCGACGGGACCTTCCTTCATGGTATTTCTCCCTGTGTTGTCTTCGGCTTCTTCAACGGCGCTGGTCGAGGAAGAAGCGGACGTAGCGTTCGGTGGCTTCGATCTGCCCGGCGAAGGAGGCAAGGATCGGCTCGATCTCCTGCATGATGAAAGGCCGGCGCAGCAACTCCTCGATCGTGGCCCGGCGGACGATGCACTCGCCCAGCACCTGCACCCGGAGATAGGCGCGCTTGTCGATGACGTTCACCTCGGCATCCGGATTGTCCCGGCGCATCGCCTCGACGACGACCTCGGCCAGTTCGCCGGCGCGCAGCACCGGCCCGACCAGGTTGTTGCTGAGGCCTTCGCCCGCGGCAGTGGCGGCGGCAGTGGCTGTCATTCGTGTTTCCTCCCTCTACCTGCTAGCTGCCGACGCGGACGGGCACGATCCCGTCCACGCTGACCAGCACCTTGTTGTCTTCGACCTTCACCGGATAACGCGCGAGGTGGCAGTCGGAAGGGTTGATGCCGGCACCCGAGCGGCTGTCGAACTGCCACAGATGGGCCCGGCAGGTCAGGACGCCCTTCTCGAAAGTCCCTTCAGAGAGCGGGATGTCCTGGTGCGGGCACAGCGCCTGGAAGGCGATCACCTCGCCGCCGAGCTGGTGCACGATCAGGATCTCGTGGCCCTCGACCTCGAGTTCCGTGACTTCGCCCTCCCAGACATCATCCAGGTCACACACGGCGTGAAAGGTCATTGCAGCCGGGTCCCGCCCACGGTGTCCGGCTCGAAATAGAGGTGGATCCAGTCCATCGCGGTGACGCCCGCGTCGAGCACATTGGCATCGGCCGGCAGGGCGTCCGCCTGGTCGATCTTGCGGGCGCGGACGCTGGAGGACGGATAGTTCGGGACATGGATGCCGACGACGAGCGAGGCGGCCGCGGCGATCATGTCGGAAACGCGGGCGGTCGACGGCACCGCCACCAGGTGGATGAGGAAGTCATGCTCGCAGGAGACGAGCAGGGGAATATCGGGCATGGGACAGTCTCCAGGGGTTCGCGGCCTGCCCGGGGTTTGGCACCCGGGCAGGCCCGCATCACGTCACTCGGCGGCGATCTTCTGGGGCCCGCGGCCGGCGAAGGCCCAGGCATAGTTCTCCGCGTCCTTGCCACGCTCGACCGAGGAGAGGCCCATGAAGTTCAGCGCGCCTTCGTAGTTGGGCGGCTGGATCTTGCCGGCCAGGAACTGGTCGATCAGGGTCTGGTGGTCGGCGTAGCGCTCCGGATCCTGCTCGAACACCCATTTCTCGACATGGGACTGGAAGTAGTACTTCTTGCCCTTGTAGGTGAGCATCTGGCCCGCCGGGTCCCAGGGCTTGCTGGGGTCATGGCAGATCGGCAGGTTGTTGAACGAGCACACCACCGGCAGGGTCTTGGGGATCGTGAGATCGGTTTTGCCGGCGCGGATGTTCTCGCCGATCTGGTCCCAGATGCGGCCCCACTTGTCGTTCCAGCCCGGATACTTGGCTTCCAGCCAGTCCCGTTCCGCCGGGGAGACGCCGGCCGGCACGTTGAACCACACCGTATCGCGATAGAGCCACCAACCCAGATGCATCCCGTGGTGGAACTCGTTGACGTCCTGGATGAAGTAGTCCCAGTACCAGGGCAGGTCGAGGCCCATATCGAGCACGGTGCGCTCGAACTGGCCGATGATCCATTCGTCCATGAACTCCTTGAAGGAGTCGGTGCGCTTCTCCAAGGGCGTGAAATAGTCGATCGTGGTGCCGGTCAGCAGCGAGAAGAAGCGGTAGGTGCGCCAGAAGCCGACGTCGACCGCCCGCTGCGCCTCGGCCTTGTAACCGTTCTTGACCATCAGCTTGAGCAGGGGCGCGCCGATCTGGGCGTGCCGCGACTCGTCCGTCTGGATGCTGGAGATCAGGTTGGAGAAGCTGGTGTCGCCGGCTTCGGCGGCATCGCCCGCCAGGCCGATGAACTGCATGTTGGTGAAGCCGGTCTCGAAGGCGAAGGTCAGCATGATCGCCGTCGTCACCGCGTCGCGACCAAGGAACACGTCGTCCAGCGTGGCCCGGGTCATGATGGCGCCCCATTCCTGGGTGCCCAGCAGTTTGTGTGCCCAGTTGAACTGCGGGCTGTGCTTCAGGCTCTCATGGGCGAAGTAGAGCTGGGCTTGCCCGTGCCGGATCTCGTCCAGCAGGCCGAAAGTCGCCATGTTGCGCATGCCGGGCGCCCGGCCGAAGCGGGCCATCCGGCCTTCCGAAATCTGCGAGCTCGATTCCGCCAGCGACACCGCGCCGAAGTGCAGCTTGAGGATCGAGTGCCAGCGCTGCCCCGCCTCTTCCATGAAGCGGGTGCGGGCGGCGGCCGTGTTGACGGCATAGACGCCGGCATCCTTCTCGCGCTGGACCTTTACATACTCGGCGTATGAGACCTTGTAGGGCTCATCATACTCGGCCCAGGCGGCCTTGGGCATGTTGAAGGGATCGCTGATCTCGGCCGGGAAGAGATCCTCCTCCCCGACGAAGCTCGGCGTCCAATTGGTATCGCGCGCGACGTCGTACCAGTCACTACGCTGCAGCAGGGCCATTCGCTTGTCCTCCCGTCCTGTTTGGCGGCGGCTGCATCCGGCGGGCCGGGCAGCCTTCGATGACTGCCGTTATGGCGGTGCGGACGTCACCTGACACCAGCCGAAAAGGAGGGCGCGAGGGCTTGTCGGCGCAGCGGCCCCCGTCGTGCCGCCGTCCAAAAGGACGGAACGTCTTGCTGCGTCGCAACAGATAACACCGGGCCTGTATTAATCCGCTAAGTGGGTACTTTAAGTCCGACAACGGGAATGACAGGCCCCCCTGCGCAGATTAGCCTTTGAACAGGGAGAGCCGGTGCAAGAGCACGGCCGACGCACCAGCAATCAAAGAGAAGAAATATGCAATCTTCCCGCGCATTGATCAGGAAGACCAAGCTTCAGCCGCCGCGCAACGACAGCCACACGATTCAGCGCACGCGCGTTACCGAGGGCATCAGCAAGGGTGGGCGGAGCCACATCATCCTGATCGCCGCACCTGCCGGCTCGGGCAAGACCACGGCGATGGTGCAGGCGTTCCACCAGTTGCGGGCCGGCGGCCAGACGGTGGGCTGGGCCAGCTTGGATTCGGCGGACAATGATACGATCGGCCTGATCGCGCTGGTCGCGGCAGCGATCCGCGGTGGCTTGGCCAATGCCTGCTCGGCGACGGCAATCCTGCTGGAAACCGGCCTGATGCCACCCGAGGCGATCCTGCAGCGCACCCTGCTCAACGAGCTCGCCGACCTGCAGCAGGATGTGACGCTGTTCCTGGACGACTATCACAGCCTGACTGACCGGCGCGCCATCGACCTGATGAATGCCGTCTTCGAGGCGAACACCCAGCACCTGCGCTTTTTCATCGCCACCCGCAACTATCACAATATATCGGTTGCCCGCCTGCGCATGCTGGGCGCCGTGCAGGAGGTGACGTTCAACGAATTGCAGTTCGACCGGGAGGAGACCCGGCGCGTCCTGCACTTCTGGGGCCATACCGATGTCACCGAGGCGCAGAGCAGCCTGCTCTGCCACAAGACGGAAGGCTGGGTCGCCGGCCTGCAACTCGCCTCCATCGCCCTCACCAACGAGGCAAACAAGGACTCGTTCATCGCCGCCTTTTCTGGCACGAACAAGCGGATCGACGGCTTCATTTCGGATGAGGTGTTCCAAAAGCATCCCGAAGCCGTGCGGGATTTTCTTCTCAATACTTCCATTCTCGACCGTTTCACCCTCGACCTGTGCAATGCCGTCAACCCGAAGAGCCCCAATTACGAGAGCATTAACTATATCGAGCAGTGGAACCTGTTCCTGATCCCGCTCGACGGCGAGAAGAAGTGGTTCCGCTACCACCATCTGTTCAACGACTACCTGCGGCGGAAGCTGACCGAGGTGCATCCGGGGCGCGTGCCGGAACTGCACAAGGCGGCTGCGGGCTGGCTCTTCTCCCACGATATGGTCACCGAGGCGATCGGCCACGCCTTCGCCTCGGGCGACCAGGAATTCGCCGGCCACCTCCTGGACGAGGGCAGCGACGCGCTCTTCTCTGCCGGCCGCGCGATGACGCTGGAAGCCTATGCCCGCCGTCTGCCGGATGCCCGGCTGCGCCGCCTGCCCCGCCTGCTGCTCGACCGTGCCTGGGAGAACCAGTTGCGCTGGCGCTTCGCGGAAGCCGAGGCGGCCCTGCGGGATGCCAGGGCTGCGGTGCAATTGCTCGACGAGGAAGATGGCAGGAACTGCGGCATCGACCTCGGCTACCTGCGCGAGAAGCTCTCCCACCGCGAGATGATGCTGAAACTGCTCAACGACGACTCGGCAGGCGCCCGGGCCGCGGCCCAGGCGTGGATCGACGCCCGCAGCAGCAACGACATGTTCATGTATGCCTCCTCGCTGTCGGCGAAGATCCTGACCGACCGGGAATTCTTCCGCTTCGACTTGGTCATGTCCCGGGCCGAGGAGGTGCGCAACCTCTTCATCGAGCACGGCGCGCCTTATGGGACCGTGTTCCACGATTCCATCGTCGGCCGGTCGCTGCAGCGGTGCGGCCGCCTGGACGAGGCGATCACAGTGCTGGCGCGCTCGCACGAGGTGGCGGTGAAGCTGCATGGAGCATACACCCCGCTCGCCTCCATGCCGATCTCCCTGCTGGCGGCGATCGCCTATGAGCGCGACGAGCTGGAGCGGGCACGCCGGCTGCTCGAGGGTTACCTGCCTTTGAGCAAGGAACTGGGCTTCGTCGACAACATGATGGAGGCATTCCTCACCTCGATCCGGCTTGCCTATATCGACCGCGACTTCGCCCAGGCAACGGCGCTGCTGGATGAGGCCGAATGCGCCGCCCGCCAGTTCGGCTTCGACCGGATGCAGGGCGTGATCCTGCTGGAGCGGGTGCGCGTGGCGGCCCTCGACCCCTTCTTCGCCCGGGCGCTCGATTCCATCGACCTGAGCTGTCTGCCGGCGGAATACGACGATCCCTGGCACCTGCCGACGCCCGGCTCGCGGCACGAGACGGCTGCCCTGGTTCATTGCGAGTTGCTGGTATCGGCGGGCAAGCCCAAGGAGGCCATCGCCATCCTCAGGCGCTGGCTGCGCTTCGCCAACCAGCGGCACGCGCAAGCCTCGATGGTCTCGACGGCGGCACTGCTGGCCAGGGCGCTGATCCGCGACGGCGAGATGGAGGCCGCCCAGCGCGTCCTGCTCGACACGTTGAAGAGTACGGCCAAGGCCCGGTTCATCCGCCGCTTCGCCGACCAGGGGCCAGTGCTGCTGCCCGCCTTCACCGCGATCCACCAGAAGCTGGGCGACCAGGATCCGGCGTTGGCGGCCCATGTCGGCGCCATCCTGGAAGCCTTCGGCACGGCGTCCCAGGCCAAGGCAGGCGAGACCGCGGTCGCCGGCGCCGCTCTCTACGAGGCGCTGACGGACCGGGAGGTGGAAATCCTGCGCCTGGCAGACAGCGGCTTTTCGAACGGCGAAATTGCCGCGCAGATGGTCATCGCCGAAAGCACGGTCAAATGGTACTGGCAGCGGATCTTCGACAAGTTCGCCGCGCGTGGCCGGCGCCAGGCTATCCGCACCGCTCGTACCCTTGGCGTCATCAACAGCCGCTGAACAGACCGGTCCGGTGGCCTTCGATGAAATCGACAAAGCGACACAACGGGGAACCCGCGCGGCGTTAACATTTTTGACCAACTCATCAAGGCGGCCGGAATCCGCGGCCCCCGCGGCCTTGCGCGCGAACAGCCGTCATGGGCCACCGGCGCGGCCGCGCAACCCGCTGCGATGCAGCAATGCCCGGCCGCTCGGGATTGGCCGATTGCTGTATATCCGGGCACAGCGGCCGCCCCGCAACGCAGCAAATCCCCAACGACCGGTCGGCAGGGCGCGCCGGAGAAGGTCCGGCACCGTGCGATGGGTCTAGCCTGCCGCATCGTTGGCACGATCATTGCTGTAATCAGGGACGATGACAGCGGGTACGGCCTGCGCCCGCCGATCGCCGGTATCTGGCGCGAACGACGAATCCAGAGGGAGGACAGCCATGTCGAAACTGGCGTCAAACGAATATTACGACCTCGTGCGTACCACCAACTGGACGCCGAGCTATGTCGCCGAATCCGAAATCTTCCCCGACATGATGACAGGGGCCCGCGGCATCCCGGCGGAAGTCTGGGAAAGCTTTGATGAGCCTTATAAGGTTACCTACAGCGACTATGTCGCGACCCAGCGCGAGAAGGACGCCGGCGCCTATTCGGTGAAGGCGGCGCTGGAGCGGGCCAACTACATCGACACCGCCGACCCCGGCTGGGTGAGCACCCTGCAGGCGCACTACGGCGCCCTGGCGCTGGGCGAATACGCCGCCGCCACGGCGGAGGCCCGCATGGCGCGTTTCTCTCGGGCCCCCGGCAACCGCAACATGGCGACCTTCGGCATGCTGGACGAACTGCGCCACGGCCAGATCCAGTTGTTCTTCCCGCACGAACACACCAAGCGCAGCCGCCAGTGGGACTGGGCCCACAAGGCCATGCACACCAATGAATGGGCCGCGGTCGCCGCGCGCCACATGTTCGACGACATGATGTTCACGCGCGATGCGGTCAGCGTCGCCATCATGCTGACCTTCGCCTTCGAGACCGGCTTCACCAACATGCAGTTCCTCGGCCTTGCGGCCGATGCGGCAGAAGCCGGCGACCATACCTTCGCCAGCCTGATCTCCAGCGTGCAGACGGACGAGTCGCGCCACGCCCAGCAGGGCGGACCGATCCTGAAGATCATGATCGCCAACGGCCGCAAGGCCGAGGCGCAGAACATGATCGACGTCATCTTCTGGCGCGCCTGGAAACTGTTCTCGGTGCTGACCGGGCCGATCCTCGACTACTACACCCCGCTCGAGCACCGGAAGCAGTCCTTCAAGGAATTCATGCAGGAATGGATCATCGGCCAGTTCGAGCGCCAGCTCAAAGACCTGGGCCTCGACCTGCCCTGGTACTGGGACGAGTTCGTCCGCTCGCTGGATGAGACGCACCATGGCATGCACATGGGTGTCTGGTACTGGCGCCCCACCGTGTGGTGGAACCCCGCGGCCGGCGTTTCGCCCGAGGAGCGGGAATGGCTGGAAGCCAAGTATCCCGGCTGGAACAAGACCTTCGGCCGCTGCTGGGACGTCATCACCGAGAACCTGCGCCACGGCCGCGAGGACCTGACCCTGCCCGAGACCCTGCCCACCATCTGCAACATGTGCAACCTGCCGGTGGTCGGCGCCCCTGGCGACAGTTGGAATGTGAAGGATTACCAGCTCCTCCATGAAGGCCGGCTCTACCACTTCGGCTCCGAGGTCGACCGCTGGTGCTTCCAGCAGGACCCGGCCCGCTACCAGGGCCACATGAACGTGGTCGACCGCTTCCTGGCCGGCCAGATCCAGCCGCAGAACCTGGCCGGCGCCCTGCTCTACATGGGCCTGGCGCCCGGCGAGATGGGAACGGATGCCCATGGTTACGCCTGGGCCGGCATCGGCAAGAAGCACGCCGCCGAGTGACACCTTGCCGGGGCGGGCATCGTCCGCCCCGGCAACCGACAAGGAATGGGGAGGAATAATGGCACTGTTTCCGCTGTCTTCGAATTTCGAGGGCGATTTCGTCATCCAGGTCGTCGTGGTGGACGACGGCGCGACCATGGACGAGGTGGCCGCCGCCTGCGCAGTGCATTCGGTCAACCGCCGGGTGGCCCCCGGCCGGGCAAGATCATGCGCGTGCGGCGCCATTCGACGGGGGAAGTCTATCCGCGCGACATGCTGGTGAAGGCCACCGACCTGATGCCGACCGAGACCATCGACGTCGTCTTCTCGGACATCTGAGCGTGGCGCACGGGGCAGGCAGCATGGCATTCGAAAAGATCTGCACGCTGGACGACGTGTGGGAAGGGGAAATGGCCGAATTCACCACCGGCAGCGGCAGGGATGTCCTTCTGGTCTGCATCGACGGCGGGCGCATCAAGGCGTTCCAGGCGATGTGCCCGCACCAGGAGATCGCCCTGGTCGAAGGCACGTTCGAGGCAGGCGTGATCACCTGTCGCGCGCACCTGTGGCAGTTCGACAGCGAGAACGGGCGGGGCCTGAACCCGACCGATTGCCAGATCGCGGAATATCCGGCCAGGGTCGACGGCCAGGACATCTATGTCGATGTACAGGGCATCGAACCCTGCAAATCACACTCGTAACAGGGGGAGGAACATGACCAGCCACAGCACCGGCGACGCCTACAAGAACAACCGCGTCGGCCCGATCCTGCGCGCGGGCGAAGTGGCCCAGGCGGCCATCCAGGCCGTCGAGGACGACAACCCGGGCAAGGAGATCCATGTCGAGGATCGTACGGCCTATATTCGCATCGAATGCGACAACGAGTGCATCCTCACCCGCGCCTCCATGGAGAACGCGCTGGGGCGGCCGTTCCAAATGCGCGAACTGGAAATCAACCTGGGTTCCTTCTCGGGTCAGATCGACACCTCGCCAGAACGCATCCGCTTCTACCTCGCCCAGCGCCTTTGAACCCGAACGCCTGCAAGGAAACGCCCATGTCCGCCGCTCCCGAGCCGCTGAAGCCGCTCAAGACCTGGTCCCACCTCGCCGAACGGCGCAAGCGGCCCAGCGAATACGACATCGTGACCACCCGCCTGCACTATCGCCGGCGCGACCCGGCGGTGCCGTGGGAACTCGACCCCGACCTGCCGATGAACGACTGGTACCGGAAATATTGCAACGAAAGTCCGCTCAGACACCCAGACTGGGACACGTTCCAGGACCCCGACCAACTCGTCTACCGCACCTACAACATCATGCAGGACGGCCAGGAAGCCTATGTCGGCGGCCTGCTCGACCAGTTCAGCGACCGCGGTCACGACCAGATGATCTCGCGCGAGTGGATCGCCACCCTCGCCGCCTTCTACACTCCGGCCCGCTATCTCTACCACGGCCTGCAGATGGCCTCGTCTTATGTGGCCCAGATGGCGCCGGCAAGCACCATCACCACCTGCGCCATCTTCCAGACCGCCGATTCCCTGCGCTGGGTCACCCACACAGCCTATCGCACGGTGGAACTGTCCAAGGCCTGCCCGGATCTGGGGCTCGGCACCCGTGAACGGGAACTTTGGGAAAACGCGCCGCAATGGCAGGGTTTCCGCCGGCTGCTGGAGGAAAGCCTGACCGTATGGGACTGGGCCGAGGCCTTCGCGGTGCTCAACCTGGTGCTGAAGCCCGCCGTCGAAGAGACGCTGCTGCGAACGCTTGCCGACACGGCCGGCGCCAATAGCGACACGCTCTACAGCCTGCTCTCCCAGGCGCAGATGCGTGACGCGGAGCGGCACCGCCGCTGGGCGTCCCGCCTCGTCGACATGGCGCTGACCGTCGAGGACAACCGCGGCTGGCTGCGCGAGCGGATCGATGCCTGGACGCCGCGCGCCGAGCAGGCAATCGAGACCTATTGCAACGCGCTGCCGGAATCGGACAACGGCGACGCCGCAACCGCTCGTGTTGCCCGTTTCCAGCAGACATTGGGACTGCGCGGCTGAGAGCCGGGATGGGCGGCGCTGCGGGGCCGCTCATCCCCACATGTGTCGTTGCTGCGTCTTTGGAGAAGGTTCTCCCTGAATTGGCGCCATATCTCAGGATTTCGTGACCAGTTGGACCGAAAAGAGATAAAATAATACCGGTACCGCTTCAGTATCGTTTCAGTGCTTTTAAAGACGCTACGGCCCATAAAGAAAAAATCTGGGGGCAATCGCTATGGAAGCAGTCATCCGGGACTTCACAACCGCAAGGGCTGAATTGGCAGGGCGGCGGTACGTGGAAAGTTCACGCAATTTCCCCGACATGGACGATCTGGCGGCAAGGGTTCGCTTCTGTCCCAAGGCCGGGCGCATCTGGCTGGACGACAACCGGATGATCCTGCTGCACAACCGGTCGCTAGGGGCCCTGCGCAACGAACTGATCGAGACGCTGGGCCTGCAGGGGGCGCGGGCCCTGCTCACGCGCATGGGCTATGCCTCGGGCGCCCAGGATGCGGAAATCGCCGTGAAGGTCCGTGGCGGCCGCGACTTCTTCGATTTCTTCACCGTCGGCCCCCAACTCCACATGATCGAGGGGATCGTGACGGTCGAGCCGGTGCGCGTCGAATCGGACGTGGCCACCGGCCGTTTCTACGGCGAGTTCCTGTGGCACGATAGCTGCGAAGACGAGGTGCACATCGCCTCCCATGGGGTGGGTACCGAGCCCGCCTGCTGGATGCAGATTGGCTATGCATCAGGTTACACGAGCATCTTCATGGGGCGGCCGATGCTGTTCCGCGAGGTCGAATGCCGGTCGATGGGCCATTCGGCCTGCCGCATCGTCGGCAAGCCGATCGCCGAGTGGCCCGACGCGGACGAGGACATCCGCTATCTCCAGCCCCATGCCTTCGCCAACCGGCCGAACCAGAGCCGCATTGTCGTCACCGCCAAGGCGGCGGACATCCCCTCGCCTGCCTCGCCGGCGGTGCCCGAGAGCAGTTCGCCGGTGAGGAGCCTGGTCGGGGCCTCCGCCGGGTTCAACATCGTCTGCCACATGCTGGAAAAGGTCGCGGGGACCAATGCGACCGTGCTGCTGCTGGGCGAGTCGGGCGTGGGCAAGGAAATGTTCGCCCAGACCCTGCACCGGATCAGCAAGAAAGCGGAAGGTCCCTTCATCGCCGTGAACTGCGCCGCGATCCCCGAACCCCTGACCGAATCGGAGCTCTTCGGCGTCGAGAAAGGCGCCTTCACCGGTGCCATCGCCTCCCGCCCCGGCCGTTTCGAACGGGCGAACGGCGGGACCTTGTTCCTCGACGAGATCGGCACACTCAGCATCGCCGCCCAGGGCAAGCTGCTGCGCGCCCTGCAGGAAGGCGAGATCGAGCGTGTCGGCGACCAGCGCAGCCGCAAGGTGGACGTGCGCATCGTCGCGGCCACCAATGTCAACCTGCGCCGCGGCGTGGCCGACGGCAGCTTCCGCGAAGACTTATTCTATCGCCTGAACGTCTTCCCTATCCATATCCCGCCGCTGCGCGACCGCCGGGCTGACATCCCCCTCCTGCTCAACCACTTCCTCGATTTCTTCTGCCGGCGGCACGGCCGGCCCCTGACCGGCTTCACCCAGCGGGCGATCACCGGCCTCTACGCCTACAACTGGCCGGGCAATGTCCGCGAGCTCGAAAACATGGTGGAACGCGGCGTGATCCTAGCACCCGAGAACGGCGCCATCGACCTGTGCCACCTCTTCACCTCGGGCGAGAAGTTCGATCCCTTCGTGCTGGGCATGGACCAGAACGGCGAACTGAACTCCCTGATGGAGGAGCCGGCACGCCAGAACCCGCCCAGCAAGGAACAACTGGTCCAGACCGTCCTGCATTCGCGCATCTCCCTCGACCAGTTGGAAGAGTCGCTGCTGCGCGGCGCCGTGGAGCAGGCGAACGGCAATATTTCCGAGGCTGCCCGGCTTCTGGGCATGAGCCGCGCCCAACTGTCCTATCGCCTCAAGAAGAATTGAGGGGCCGCGCACCGGACTGACCTGGCCTCGTCATACCAGCGAAAGCTGGGATGACGATTTGTTGTCGTGCTTCAGTAGTCGCGCAGCCTTTCGATGTCGAAGAAGCCGGACATTTCAGACTTCAGAATCGACCAATCCGGTTCCATGGTGATCCGGTTGTAACGTTGGCTGACCACGTTCCACAGGACATAGTTGCGTGCCATCCACAGTCCGGTGGACGGATCGAAGTCACCCGCATCGTCGAGGACGCGCCACAGATTGCCGCGCTGGTCGTACATTTCCTGGTACTGCGCGTAGCGAAATTCCTTGTCGATGTAGAGACGGCGGCGGCCGTAGACGTAGTTGCCCGTCTTGTCGATGATATCGAGAATCCAAACCGGTCGCAGTTCGAGGTCGATCGTCTCGATCTCGCAATCGTTGCTGCCGTGGTCCGCAGGATTGTAGGCGTGGCCCACTTCGGGCTGCGACAGGATGAAGGTTTCGCCGATCAGTTTGAAGTCGAACTTGCGCGGGTCGGGTTTCAGCCATGACTGGCGCCAGTCGTCCCAGGTCACCTCGATGCCCGGGGTCATAGGGTCCTGGGTATCGGAACCGCCCAGGATGCGTGTGCGCTTCATCGTGGGACGTAGCCGCGGAAATCGTCCGGCTTGTCGGCGGAGGCGAACCGACGGCGTGTCGCGGCCAGGCCCTTGATGTCGCGCGGCGCGAGGAACACCACCGAGCCCGCCTCGATGGTATCATCCTCGCCCCGCACGTCGCCCAGCGGCGCGAGATCGACCCGGCCATGCATCTTCTGCCACCAGATGTGCACCACATAGCGCCGCTCGATCCGGTTGCTCGGCACGCAGGAGGCAAGCTCGATCGGCTTCAGCGCCAGATTCTCGTTGCCGATGCCCACGGCCATGAAAGCCCAATAGAGTTCCATCGCGGTCGTCGGCTTGACGAAGGGCAGGCCGGCATCGTTCAGAAGCGCGAATTTCCCCTGGGAATCGAGCAGTTCCCCCTTGTCGTTGATCGAGAAGGGGCTGGCCACCTTGGTTGCCTCCAGCCGTTTCCTCGACGCCGTATAGGGCGTGGTGGGCACGATGCGGATCTTCTTCCAGCGGAACCAGTCGGTTGACATGAGCCGCGCCATGCTCGGCGCCGGCAGATAGTCTTTCAGCCACGGATACTGGCCTGCCGTGGCCGCCGTGATCTCCAGCCCCGGCTTCAGGTCGGGCGGCACCTTGGCCGCGGCGACGAGGGTGCGCGCGGAATAGCCCAGAAAAGCCTTCCAATCCTCGGCAAGGGCGATCGCCTGGGATCGGCCAGCAGCTCGGCCATTTTCCGATGGCCCTCGAATCCGCTCTTGTCTGCCAGCGCCCGCCATTCCTGCACCCAGTCGGGTTCCGCGGCAGTCGCCGCCGAAGCGAACGGCAGGGTCAAGCCGAGAGCGAGCAGCAGGGTGCGGAATGTCATGGATCACCCGAAAGGAAATCGGCGACCAGGGCATTGAAGCGAGCGGCATGTTCGATCTGCGTCCAGTGGCCGCAACGGCCGAACATGTGCAACTCCGCCCGCGGCAGCAGCTGGAACAGCCTTTCGGCGTTGCTGGGCGGGATGATCCGGTCTTCACGCCCATGGAGGATGAGGGCCGGCTTGTCGATCGCTGCGATGCTGGCCGGGGGTGTCGCCAGGGCGGTTACCCAACGCTGGCGCGGCGCCGGGAAGAGCGCGCCGAAGGCCTCCTGCACGCCGGGTCGGATGCTGGCCTGGTAGCGCAGGCGCGCCAGTTCCTCGGTCGCGCGGCTGGGGTCGAAGGAAAAGAGGCCAATCAGATGGCGCATGTTCTCGATCGATGGCTCGTAGCCCCAGACGAGGTCGAGACCCACTGTCAGCCGGAAATCGATGCCGGCGGCCCCCATCAGGACCAGGCGCCGTACCCGCTCGGGCTCCCGCGCAGCAAGTGCCAGGGCAAGCGCAGCACCGAAGGAGTTGCCGACCACATCGACCTGCCCGAGCCCGTGCACATCGATGAAACCGGTCAGGTGGGCGAGCCAGCGGTCCATCGAGAAAGCGGTGCCCGGCGGCGTCTGGGTATAGCCGAAACCCAGGATGTCGGGCGCCAGCACGCGCCGCGCCTCGGCCAGTGCTCCCATATTCAAACGCCAGTTGGCGAAAGCCGAAACCCCGGGGCCGGAGCCATGGATCATGAGGACCGGCCGGCCTTGCCCCAGGTCGTGGTAATTGGTGACGATGCCGTCGACGGTAACCTGCTGCCCGATTTCCGGATTGTTCGTCATGCCATTCCTCAGAAGAACCGGTCGAAGTGGATCTGGCCGAAGGGCACTTTCAGTTCGATCATCAGCAGGCGCTGCAGGGCCTCGGCCATGGGCGGCGGGCCGGCGAAGTAGATTTCCGATACCGCCAGCCGGTCGCCCAGCCGGCGCGCCAGCACATCGTGGACGAAGCCGGTCTCGCCCGACCAGCCGGCGCTGAGCGGGTCCTCGGGCGAGGAAACGACGGGATGATAGCGCAGCGTCTGCTGCCAGCCCGGCAGGGCCGACAGGTGTTCCGCCCCACAGACATCGGCGGCCGTGCGCCCGCCGTAGAAGAAGTCGAGTTCGCGGGCGGCATCGGCGCCGACCGCCCGCGCGATCGAGATCATGGGGGCCAGCCCGGAACCGCCGGCGATGCACACCACCGGCCTTGTCGAATAGGCGACGATATGTGCAAGGCCGTAGGGACCATCCAGGCGAAGCATTTCACCCGGCACCATGTTGAACAGGGCATTGGTTACCGCCCGCCCGGCACGCGCTTGATCTGGAATTCCCAATGTCCCTCGCCGTTCGGCAGGTTGGACATGGAATAGCAGCGCCTGAGGCCGTCCCGGTCATGCAGAATGGCATATTGGCCAGGCAGGAAATTGGCAGGGCCAGGCCCGGCAAAGCGAAATTCCCGGATGTCACGGGTCAGGTCACGCACATCGACCAGGCGCACGATGATGACCTGCGGCGGCACCTTAGGCAGGCATCCCGCATCGGTGTTCACCTTGATCGCCAAGTCGCCGACAGCCCGCGTCTGGCAGGCCAGCAGCAGCCCCTTGCGCCGGTCGCGCGGCGACAACCCCGGCGCCTCCGGCCACAGGCTCTCGACCTTGCCGGAAAGCACCTGGATGCGGCAACTACCGCAGCCGCCCGAACTGCACTCGTAGGGCATCCCGACACCGCAGCGCAGCGCCGCCTGCAGCAGCGAGGCATCGTCCGGCCCCTGGACGAAGCAGCCGCCGCCCTCGATCGAGACGACGGCCGCGCACTCGGCCGTGTTGCCGCCGTCGGCCATCACGTTTCGGACTTCGGCACGCCGGCGACGCCGAAATGCGCCGCCGGCACCTCGCGCAGGATCACGCGCACGCTCTGGCGCGGCGCACCGATCGACCGTTCGGCCGCCGCCGTCAACTCTTCGATCAGGGCACGTTTCGCCTCGGGCGGCCGCCCCTCGATCAAGGTCACATCGATGATGGGCATGTCTATTCCCTCACGCTGATGGCCACGCGGCCAAGACCTTCGATGTCGGCGCGGACATACTCGCCCACCGCCAGCGGATGCGCCGCGGTGATGCCGCCGGCCATCACGATGTCGCCGGGGTTCAGTTGCTCGCCGCCCTGCGCCACCATGCGCGCCGCTGCCACCAGCGAGCGCACCGGATGGCCCAGGAGCGCCGCGGTCGAGCCGATCTGGCGCACCGCGCCGTTGACCGATAGCACCGTGCCCAGGTTGCCGATGTCGATCGTGGGCAGTACGAAGCTGCCGATCACAAGTCCCGAGGAGGATGAGTTGTCGGCGATCACATCGGGCAGGGCGAAGCGGAAGGCTTCGTAGCGGCTGTCGATGATCTCCATGGCAGGTGCCACGCCGGCCACGGCGGCCATGGCTTCCAGCGCCGTCACCGTGCCCGCCAGCGGCCGGCCGATCAGAAAGGCGACCTCCGGTTCGACCCGCGGATGGACATAGCGGCCATGGGACAGGCTGCCGCCTTCCTCCAGCAGCATGGCATCGGTGAGGCGGCCCCAGATCACTTCGTCGACGCCAACTTGCAGCATCTTGGCCCGGCTGGTCAGGCCCATCTTCACGCCGATCCGCCGCTCGCCCCGGTCCACCCGCCGGCGCACCGACAGGGCCTGGATGGCATAGGCATCGTCGATGCCCAGGTCCGGGATCCCGACGGTGAGTTGGGGGATCGCCTTGGCGTAACGCGCCGCGTCGTCCACGCGGGCGGCAAGGTCAGTCAGTCCGGCCATGGTCAGCGCGCCCCGTCAAAGCTGCAGCGGACGGCGCCAAGGCCAGATATCCGCAATTCGATAGCATCCCCCGCCGCCACCGGCACGAGGGGGCCGAGAGACCCCGAGAGGATCGTGTCGCCCCGCTTCAGCGGTCGCCCCACCTCGACCATCTTGCGGGCCAGCCACAGGGTCGAGACCAGCGGATTCCCCAGGCAGGCGACGCCCGCCCCGGTTGCCACCGGCTCGCCCCGGCACTCCATCACCATGCCGCACAGCACGGGATCGAACTCGCCGAGCCGGCGCGGCTGGCTGCCCAGGACATAGAGGCCGGCGCTGGCATTGTCCGCCACCGTGTCCAGGATCTTGATGTTCCAGTCGGCGATCCGGCTGCCCACGATCTCGATCGCCGCCACCGCATAGTCGACCGCGTGCAGCACGTCGGCCAGGGTGAGTCCGTCGCCGTCAAGATCGTCGCTCAGGTAGAAGGCGATCTCGCCCTCCACCTTGGGCTGGAGGACGCGGCTCATCGGGATGGTTTCGCCATCGCCGTAAGCCATGTCGGCGAAGAGCATTCCGTAATCCGGCTGGTCCAGCCCGAGCATGGTCTGCACCGCCTTGGAGGTAGCGCCGATCTTACGCCCAGCCAGGCGCCGGCCCTGGGCCAGCCAGTGCTGGGTGTTGGTTTCCTGGATGGCATAGGCAGCGGCGGCATCGCTCACCGCGACCCGATCGCGCAAGGGTGCGATCGGCGTCGCCGTGTCGTGAGCGTCCCGAAGCAACGCCGCCGCTTCGGCCGCGGACAAGGAAGAAATAGTCACCTGCAATATTCCTTAGAGCTTGATGCAGACGTTCGACAGTTCCGTGTAGAATTCCAGGCTGTGGACCCCACCCTCGCGCCCGATGCCGGAGCGTTTCGAGCCGCCGAAGGGCGTGCGCAGGTCACGCAGGAACCAACTGTTGACCCACACCAGCCCGGCCTCGATCTGCGCCGCGACCCGGTGGGCCTTGGCCACGTTCTCGGTCCAGACGGAGCAGGCGAGGCCATAGTCGGTGTCGTTGGCACGGGTGACGACCTCGTCCTCCTCGTCGAAGGGGCTGACATGGCAGCAGGGGCCAAAGATCTCCTCGCGCATGATGGCGCTTTCGTCGCCAAGCCCGGTCCAGATGGTGGGCTGCACCCAGGCGCCTTCCGACAGCCCGGCCGGCATTTCCGGAATGCCGCCGCCGGTGACCACCTCGGCACCCAGCGCGCCCGCCTTGTCGTAGTAGGACAGCACCTTGGCCTGGTGTTCGCGGCTGACCAGCGGGCCCATGTTGACAGCAGACTCGTCCGGCGTGCCGATAACCAGCGCCTCCGCCCGGTCTTCAGTCGTTCCACGAAGGTGTCGAAGAGCGGCCGCTGGACATAGACGCGTTCGGTCCCCAGGCAGACCTGGCCGCAGTTGGCGAAGACCGAGCGCATCGTGCCTTCGATCGCCTTCTCGATATCGGCATCCGCAAAGACGATGGCCGGATTCTTGCCGCCCAATTCCAGCGAGACCGGCCGGATGCGCCCCGCCCCCGCCCGCATGATCGCCGCCCCGGTGCGGGTCTCGCCGGTGAAGGTCACCGCGTCGACGTCGGGATGGCCGGTCAGGTATTCGCCGGCACTGCCCGGGCCGAAACCCTGGATCACATTGTAGACGCCGGGGGCACCCCCGCCTCGTTCATCACCTCGCCCAGCAGGGCTGCCGTCGAGGGCGTCTCCTCCGACGGCTTCACCACCACCGTGTTGCCGCAGGCGAGCGCCGGCCCGACCTTCCAGGTCATCAGGAGGAGCGGCAGGTTCCATGGGCAGATGACACCGATCACGCCCTTGGGCCGGCGCAGGGCATAGTTGACCGCGCCGGCACCATCGGGCGTGTCGAGGATGAAGCTTTCCGTCGGCACGTTCTTGACCAGGTCGGCGAAGATCTTGAAATTCGCCGCCCGCGCGGAATGTCGATATGACGGGCCAGGCTCTTGGGCTTGCCCGTGTCCCGGCATTCCGCTTCCAGGAATTCGTCGAAGCGCCGTGTGATGCCGTCCGCCACCTTGTGCAGGATCGCGGCCCGCTCGTTCACCGTGAGCTTACCCCACGGCCCCTTGAGGGCGCGGCGCGCGGCTGCCACCGCGGCGTCGACCTCGGCTTCGCCGGCCTCCGCCACTTCGGCGAAGACTTTATTATCGCAAGGATTACGCTTCTCGAACCAGGCGTTGCCCTTGCGGTAGGCGCCGTCGATGAAATTCAGGATCTGTGCCGACATGCCATGCTCCCGATCAGGTCACGACCGTCATGAAGCGGTCGTTGAGGGCCCGCTCGTAGTAGAAGATCGCCTTGCCTACCTCGTCCGTGCTCCAGGTCCTGACCGGATGGTCGGGATAGAAGGTGTAGCCGCCGGCGAAGACTTCGTTGCGGTTGCCGGAAGGGTCGAAGAAATAGATCGTCTGACCGCGGGTGATGCCGTGGCGTGTCGGGCCGATGTCGATCGACATGTTGTAGCGGCTCATGATATCGGCGGCGTGGCCGACATCGTTCCAGCTTTCCAGCAGGAACGAGACATGGTGCAGCTTGCCCTTCTCGTCGTGGCGGACCAGGGCGATGTCATGGGCCTTCATGCCGCAGGACAGGAAGGCGGCGATTACCGTGCCGTCGGGCGCCACCACCCGTTCGGTCAGCGAAAAGCCGAGCAGCTTGGAGAAGAGGTCAATGGCACCGTCGATGTCGTCGCCATAGAGCAGGCAGTGGTCGAAGCGCTGCACCCGCATGGCCCTGGGCTCGGTGTGCCACAGTTCGGGGTTGTCGACCATCGGGCCCAGGTCGGCGCGGCCGATCGTTGCGAAGAGTTCGAAGCGGTGCCCGGTCGGCGCCGTGAAGGCGATGCGCCGGCCCAGGTGGCGCTTGTCGTCGGGCGCGATCTCCTCGACCGTGCAGCCCGCCCCGCGCAGCCGCCGGGCGAACTCGTCCAGCGCCTCCTCCGAGGCGACCTTGAAGGCCATGAAGTCGATGCCGGCCTCGGGCGCCTCGCGCAGGACGATGCTGTGGTGATCGAATTCGTCATAGGCCTTCAGGTAGACGAGGCCCTCGTCGTCGGTCTGCACCACGTCAAGACCGATGCGGTCGCGGTAGTGGACCAGCGCCGCTTCCATGTCGAGCACCCGCAGCTGGACATAGCCCGGGCGTAAAACGCCAGATATCGCCATTATCGTACCCTCCCGTTACGCCCCGCGGGCGTTCTCATTTTCCGTGGCGGCGCGGTCGTGCGGCGTCGCCAGCCGAACCGTCAGATCCGATTGCGGGTAGAGCCGGCAGGCCAGGGCCAGGCCCTGGGCCCCCTGCCCTTCCGACACGTGGCGCCGGCTCATCAGTCCGGTCCTGAAGGCGCCGCAGATCACCCTGATCAGGCAGCGGCCGCAGCCGCCATTGCGGCAACCGACAGGGATCGCCTGCCATCCCTGTCGCTCCATCGCCTGCAGGACCCCCTCGTCCTCCGGGCAGGGAAAGCGACGGCCGCAATCTTCGATCTCGATGATGTAGCGCGCGACCATGCCGCTACATCCGCTGCGACAGCGGGCTGCGCATCGGCGCACCGCCATCGGCTTTAGTCAGGAAACTCTCGGTGTGGATGTCGCGCTCGAACAGCCGGCCCTTCATCAGGGCGCGGATGGCGGCGTCGATCATCGGCGGTGGGCCGCAGAGATAGGCCTTGTGCCCCCGGAACACACCGTCGAAGCGGCGCACCGCGGCTTCGTGAACGAAGCCGGTCTCACCCGTCCAGCCGTCGCCTGGCTGCGGATCCGATAGCACCGGCACGTAGGCGAAGTTCGGATGTCGCGCCGTCAGCTCGGCGAAGAGGTCGTCGTAATAGAGATCCTGGCGCTGGCGCACCCCGTGCAGCAACGTGATCGGCAGGGTGCAGCCCCGGCCGAGCAGATCCTGCACCATGGACTTGGGGCTGGAGAGGCCCGAGCCGCCGGCGATGAAGATCATCGGCGCGGTCGAGGATTCCCGGACATAGAAGCGCCCGAAAGGCCCGCTCAGGGACAGAGTATCGCCGGGCTTCAGCATCTGGTGGAGGAAACTCGTCCCACGCCCGCCCGGCACCAGCCGGACATGGAGTTCGAGCAGGCCCTCGCCCGGCGGGTTGGCGAGCGAAAAGGCGCGCTCGCCCTCGATGCCCGGCAGGCGCAGGTTGACATACTGACCGGCCTGGAAATCCATCGTCGCGGCGCCGGGATCGAGCCAGATCCCCTTGATGTCGCGCGACAGGTTCTGGATGGCGGCGACCTTGGCCTCGACGTCCAGGACCTGGCAATTGCGCGCGTCGGGATCGACCTCGATGTCGGCCTCGATCGTGACGTCGGAGAGCGGCCGCGCGCAACAGGCAAGCGCCCGCCCCTCGTCCCGCTCGAAATCCATGAGGGCAAAGGGCGAGGCATCGCCCTGATCCACCTCGCCGTCGACGACCGTAATCTTGCAGGTGCTGCAAAGCCCATGGTTGCATTGGTAGGGCAGGTAGATGCCGTTGCGCAGGCAAGCGTCCAGGATGGTCTGCCCCTCGGCCACCAAGACCGCCTGCCCCAGCGGCTCAACCGTCACCTTGTAGCTCGATAAAGTCATCGCCGCCAACCGATCAGACGACCGCGCCGCCAAGCCCGTGGAGCCCGGGCGTCCAGAAGCGCAGCAGGGATTTGTGGCCAACATGGTTGGCGGCAAGGCCCGCCTCCATGTCCGGCTTGAAGGGCCGGGAGTCGAGCATCCAGGTCACTTTCGGCCAGACGATCTGACTGAACTCCGGATGCATGCCGTAGCATCCCGGCAGCACGTTGCCGAGGACCTCGCCGAAAGGCATGGCCGGCGGCAGCATCAGCGCGATGGCGGCGCAGAACATCAGGTGTTCCTCCCAGTGCCAGTAGACGACGCGATTGCCGTGAAAATTGTCGACATGGTCGCGCGACTTGAATTCATAAGGACCGATAGCCGTAACAGTCATGTTCTCTTCCTCGCCCTCTCGTCCGCCCTTCAGGGCGCGGGCCGAAGCCCGCGCCGTTCCCTCAGACAGGGTTGCTTGATCGCTGTAGCTGCCACTCGTCCCAGAGTTTCTGATCGGGCGAGCCTGTGTAGTCGAAATTGTCGACCCCGAAGTTGATGTGATACCAGGCGATCACGTCCTTCAGGTCGGCGCCGCCGCAGTTGCCTTGGTAGATCTGATGGACCGGCAGCCAGGACTGGACGTATTTCTCCGGCTCGTAGCAGAAGATGTCCTTGCAGCCGTCCGAGCAGAAGTGATAGCGCTCGCCCTTGTATTCGGTCGCCCGGAAGCAGGTGGTGGTCGGGTCGTCCGGCTCGGTGAAGATCATCGGGATCTGGCAGGTCACGCAGAGCTGGGGCAGCGTCGGGTTGTAGTAGCGGTTGCCCTTTTCCTCCATGGCGCGCCAGCATTCGAAGCGTGGCCGGTACAGTCGGTCGAAGGTGTCGGGATACTTCGCCGACAGCCACTTCATCTCCTCCTCGCTGGGCAGCCAGGTGTGGAAGGCGGTGGCCTGGGTATAGTTGTAGAAGGTCGCCCAGACCTCGTGGCTCAGCCGGTGCTTCTCCTTGCTCGCCACCTCGAAATACTTGGGCTTGCGGATGCCGTAACGCGACAGGTCGTTGAACAAGGCATCGCCGGCCTGCTCGAAATACATCTCCCAGGCCTCGTCCCAGGACATGATGCGCTTGGGCAGCATGTAGTCCATCATCATGGCGACCAGCGCCAGCAGGCGGTAGCCGCGCCAGAACCACTTGTCGATCCAGCGCTGGACGATCGGCACGTTGGCCTCGTCCTGCTCCAGCATGAACTTGATGATCTCGAGGCCCAGGGTCATGTGACGGGCCTCGTCCGACTGGGCGGAGAAGCCGAAGGTGACGGTCGCCATGTCGCCGTTGAAGGCAGCCCCCGACATGAAGGGCACGAACAGCAGATTGGTCAGCACATATTCGAACGAGAACGAGATCGCGGTCAGGTACTCGAACGGGCCGGCCGAGCAGGCATCCTCGAAAAAGGATTTCGGCACCGACAGGTACCAGACGCGGTCGTGCATGTGGCGCGAGTCGTGCAGCCCGTCGAAGAACTTGTTGTAATGGCTCATGGTGTGGAGCTGCGTCTGCGCGTGACGCAACTCGTCGATCGCCTGCATCTGGCAGGCGATGCGCGGGCCGGCGCCCACGAAGTGCCGGCCGACATGGGCATAGCCGCGATGCGCGGAATACTCGAGCGGCGAGACCCCCGTCAGGAACAGCTTGAGGGCGTTGACGTAGCGCGCATCGGTGATGTTCAGGTGCCCGTTGTTCTGGGCGAAACTGTCGATCACCGCATAGAGCTTGCGCTCCTTCTCCGCCTGGTACTTCCAATAGGCATCCATGGTGAGCCGGAAGGGGTCCTCCCAGGCGTCCCAGTCGTGGATCTTGATGCCTTCGTACTCGGCATAGGGAAACACCTTGTCCATGGGCTGATAGGTGGTCTTCCAGCCCAGTTCCCGCGTCAGGTGAGCGTAACGCTCTTTGAGACTGAGCTTCTTCAGTTTGGGGGGCGGCTGCATCGCGTTCATCGGTGACCTCGTCAGGACTGGGATTTTTCGGCGGCCGTGTGCCAGGCGAGGGTGAAGGTGTCGTCATCCTCCTCCACATTGCCGGCCAGGGAGATGAGTGAGAGGTGGAGTTCCTGCAGGTCGAAGCGGCGGCCAACCCGCACCTCGACGGATTCGCGGCGCAGGCTCAGGCGACCTTCGCAGTCGATCTTGGTGAGGGCCGGCATCACGCTGGCGGTGGCCGCCGGATTGTCGGCCAGGATCGCCTCGACCAGATGGCGGGCGTCGTCGGAGTTCTGAAAAGTGATGGAGACCTTGCTCATGTCCATTCGCTCCCCATCAAGCCTGCAGGCCGAGCCGGTGGACCCGTTGGCCGAGCTGGCCGACAAGTTCATCGATGCTATCCGCCGCATCGTCGCCCAGAATCTCCTGCGCAATCGGCGTAACTGCATCGATGGCACGGCCCACCCACACCTTGGTCCATTCCGACAGTAGCTGCTGGTTTGCCTCGGACTCCTTGGCGGCGACGGCCGACACCCCGTCGACCCAGCGAGTGGTCTCCTCCAGCCAGTCGAGCATGAATTCGGTGAGCGGTGACAGGGCGGCCGCGCCATGGGCCTGGCCCGCCTGGTCGAAGCGGCGATAGACGAGTGGATAGATCAGGCCGTCCATCACCAGGTTCTGCGCCACAAACAGCTCGAACCAGTCGGGCAGCACCAGCATGTCCTCCACCGCGCGGCGAAGCGGCTGCCATACCGGCGAGGCGATCCAGCCCTCCTTGGCGGCGACCAGGCTGCTGCCGGTATTGCCGTCAAGCAGCAGGCCGATCCGGCTGATCAGTTGCGCGATGCCAAGCCGGTCCATGGTGGCGAACATCGCGGCCTGGGTGATCGCCGAGCCGAAGCCGACATCGGTGATGTGCGAATTGTTCATGTTCGCGCCCCATTCATAGTGCCGAAGGGGCAGCAGATAGGTATGGATGCGGCGCAGCCAGTCCGGTTCGATACTGGCGAGCTGGCCGCGTTTCTCGGCAAATGAGAAGGCCTTCTCGGTTGCTTCCATCATGCGCGAGCGCGCAATCGTGTAGGTTCCATAGTAGAACTGGCGGGGATCGCGCAGGACATGCCAGTCGGCCAGGACGATAGCTGTGCGCCGGGCGTCGAAGAGTTCGAACGAGGGCGCCCAGGTCGGCCGGTAGTGAAATTCCCCGGTCGCCTGCAGATCGAACATGGCTTCGTCATAGCGGGATGCCGGCTTGTCCGCGCCCAGCCGCCGCGCGACATTGCCAAAGGTGTGGCGTCGCGGATTCATAACGGTTGTTTTGATTTCGAGGGTCATTCTGGTTTTCCGGTGTCCTGGGCGATTAGTAGCGGCTTGCTAGTTTGCTGAAGGGCACGGCCGCGGCGGCGGCCACTTCGAGAACGGCGCCCTGGGCGCGGCGGAACTCGTCGAAAGCATCGAAGGGCATGATCAGCTCGACCGTCAGGTCCGGATCCGCCACCGTGAATGCGAAGAGCACGAACGAGGACTTGACCTCGGTCACCTTGATCCAGCGTGCCGTGAGGTCCAGCAATGGATGATCCCCTCCTGCTTCCGCCTGCATATCGCCGCCTCCTGTCGCGGGCGTTACCTTATTCGTATCACCGCTTGCTTTTCCAGTGATGTGCAAGCCGCGTGCCAGAGTTTGGGGTGCGGAAGGTGAAGTGTTTATGCTGCACTGCGGACTGGCCAGTTCCCGGTTTTCTTCGCTGTTTCCGGCCTTGTCCGGGATACCTGCCAGCGCGGGTCGCCGCGACGCAGCATTACCATCCTGTCGATACCCTGGAACACTGAACGAAATGATTAATCTCCCGATGCCAGCTCGATCATTTGCGATAGGGGCCTGCGGGAACCGATCAAAAAAGGAAGACAACGGCCCATAGCCGAAGACCGTTGTCTTCTAGTTTCCTGGGGGGGCCCAGGGGAGAACGCTGGCGCCCGGCATTACGTCACGCCGGGTGTTAGTAATCAGATAAATTACTTAAAGTCCCTGAGTTGGTCGATGTCAAAGAGGGACGGCGTGGGGTTCGTGTCGAGGTCTTTCCAGCGCGCGTCCATGGTGAGCCAGGTAAGGCGGTTGGAGACGACGTTCCAGACAGGAACCTGCTTCCACTGAGCGAGACCGGTCTGAGGCACCCAGTCGCGGCTGTCCCACCACAGGCGCATGAGGTTGCCGCGGGCGTCGTAGAACTCGTTGGCGGCGGGGTAATAGGTCTCCTTGTCGAGATAGATGCGGCGCTTGGAGTAGATGTACTTGCCGGTCTTGTCGGTGATCTCGACGATCCAGACCGGGCGCAGCTCAAGCTCGACGGTGTCGACCGCGCAGGGATTGGAGCGGGCGGCCGCCTCGTAGAAGTGGCCGACATGGGGGAAGCCAAGTGTCCAGCCCTCGCCGACGATCTGGTAGTCGAACTTGTTGAGGTCGGTCTTCACCCAGTAGGCACGCCAGTCATCCCAGATGAGCTCGAGGCCAGCGGCGAGCGGGTCCTGGCCATCGGTGGCCGAGAGGATGCGGGTGCGCTTCAGGGTCGGCACGTAGACCTTGAAGTCGTCTTCCTTCTTGGCATCGGCGAAACGCTTGCGGACACCGGAGAGACCGCGCACGTCGCGCGGATCGGTGAAATAGACCGCGCCGCCCTCGACCACGCCGTCCATGCCGTTGATGTCGCCGAAGGGCGCGACGTCCTTGCGGCCGTGCATTTTCTGCCACCACAGTTCCGCCTTGTAGGTGCGCTCCAGCTTGTTCGAGCTGTTGCACACGTCCATGGTGATGGGGTGGAAGTTCAGGTTGTCGTTGGAGATGCCGTGGGCAACAAAGGACCAGGTCGCCTCCAGCCCGTTCTTGGGGTTGACGAAGGGCAAGGCGCCCTGGGTCGACAGGGCGTACTTGCCGTCGGGGGTGAGCAGGTTGCCGTCGGGCGTCGCATTGAAGACGATGCCCTTGGCCTTGGCTTCCTCGGTCTGCTCCAGGGTGCCCTTGGGCATGTAGTAGGAGGCCGTGGGTACGATCACCGCCTCCTTCCAACCGAACCAGCCGGTGTCTTTGAAGCGAGCGGCCAAGCCTGGAACGATATAGGGCTTCAGCCAGGCGGCATCGACGTTGCTGGCGTTAATGACGGTGCCGGGCTTGAGCTCGGGTGGCAGGTTGGCCGTGGCGAGCAGGCCCGGCGCATCATAGCCGCGCAAGGCCGACCAGCGCTTTGCAATGGCCAGCGCCTCGGGCGAGCCGAGGGCTTCGACGAACTTGTCGCGTCCCCTGCCCGGCCCGCTGGCCGCGACGAAGGCCTTCCAGGCCGCGACCCCATCCTCGGGATTGGCCATCGCGCCCGGCGATGCCGTCAGCATCCCGGCAACGGCGACGACACCCGCCGCGATCTTCTTGATGTTCATTTGTCTCCTCCCTTAAGGCCGATCAGAATTGCATCGTGAGTGAGAATTCGACGACGTCCGAGGCATCATAGATGCCCAACAGCCCCTGTTCGGTTTTGCCCTCGTAATGGATAAGTTCGAGGCGCGGCCGGACATGGTCGCCGAAGTAGTTGAAGTCGACACGCTGACGGTAGGCAAAGCCCTCGTTCTGGAAGTCGTAGGCCGCCAGACCTTCGAGATAGAGCCGGCCATCGTCCAGCGCCTTCCACCACAGGAAGGTGGCGTAGGTCTGTACCGGATGGACCTTGGAACCGAAGGCCGCATAAGGCGACTGGAACATCAGGTCCTTGGAGTCTTCGGTGATGATGTTGAAGAGCTGGAACGAGGTGAAGATGGAACTCTCCTGGTTCTTCCAGAAGGGCAGCCACAGGAAGTAGTCGAAACCGGCCATGATCGAGATCTGATCGCGGAAGGTCACGCTCTCATCGACCGAGGAAATGAGCGCCGGCGTGCCATAGGCATCCGTGCCCACGTTGGTCTTCACCCGGTAGCGATTGAACGGCTTGTCGAACTCGTAGGAGGCTTCCACGCGGAACACCGGGGCCACGTCCTTGGGCCCGAAGCCGAGTTCCACCATGTCGCGGGTGAAGGTCGCCCCGATCAGCTTCTTGCGGTACTTGTAGTCGAGATCGAAGTTGGAGGTCACCGAGCACATGGGTGGCAGGATGCCGGTGGCGCAGCCGTAGAGGTTGATCGGATAATTGCCGAGCAACTGGCCAAGCGAGCCGAGCAGCCCGCCGGTGGTCGTGCGCATGGCGTCGAGGTAGCCGATGCCTGGTGCATGCACCAGGGTCTCCAGCAGTTGCTGGCTGAGCGGCACCTTGAGCAGGGCCTTGTCCGCATCGTTGTTCGCGTTGCCGACGTAGAGGGTCGAATCGCGCAGCTTCACGATCGGCAGTTCCTGCCAGCCGTAGTAGGCGTTCAGCGTCCCCTCGCCTTCCAGCGCCTGGAACTTGAAGCGGGCCGCCACGGTGGCGTCGGTGACCGAGAACTCGCGTGGCGTCACGTCATGCAAATGGGCGGCGAAGTAGGGGATGCCCTTGCCCGAGACCGGATCGATCAGATAGGGGAAGGGCAGGCCGTTCAGCCCGCCCGAGGTCGTGTCGCCGGGCGTCGGGTTGTTGATCACGAACTGGTCGTGATTGGTTTCAGGCATGAAGATGAGTTCAAGCCCCGGCTTTTCCAGGCCGATCCATTCGAAGGGCCTGGCAATGCCCAATTCGTCGAAATTGAGGTCGAGGGCCGCCATCCAGTTGGGAATGCGGATCTCGTCGCTGTCGCCCAGCGCCCCCTTCATGCGCAGGTCCTGGGCATGCAGCACGTCCATCAGGCGCAGGCCGTCCGACTGGCCCCAGCCGCGCACGAACTTGCCGATCTTGAAGGCGAAGCGGTTGTAGTCGTCGGTGATCTTGACCGCGAGCTCGCGGATCATCTCGTCTTCGAAATCGTCAAGATAGCGGTTCTGGTGATCTACCATGTTGCCATAGGGATCGTCCCGCCCGCCGCCCCGGCGGTTCAGGTGATAGCCGTACTGGCTGGTCGCATCCTGGCTGTAAGGGTTCTGGATGCCACCTGCAACCAGGTCGCCGCCCCAACTGTCATACCAGTCGCCGCGTAGCCAGAAGTTGCCAGTGATGGCAATGTTCTTGGACGGCTTCCAGCTCGAGTCCACCTCGACGATGTAGTTGGCCTGGGCGATCTTCAGGATGCCATCGGTCAGGTCCGAGTAACCGAAACCTACCCCCTGCTTGATGCGCCCGCCAACCGACAGGCCGTCGACCCCTGTATCCAGGGCCAGCGCGCTCAAGGCGCCAGCAGCCGCACCGCCCAGAATGCTGGATACCAGCAATAAGCTTTTCAGTCGCATGTGTTTCCCCCTTTGCCCCTTATTCCGCGGCTTCGCCCATGGCGCTGGCATCGAGGTCAGCGGTTTGGGCTTGCTTTTCCCTGTGTCTGGCGAGTGACTTCGGCTTGAAGAGCAGGACCATGCAGGGCACGAAGATGAGGGCGCCCAGCATGTTGAAGAGCAGCACCACAGCGTGGAGCACGCCCATCTCGGCCTGGAAGCGCAGGGCCGAGAAGAAGGCCCAGGGCATCACCGGCGCGATCATGGTGATCGCCGTGATCATGGTCGCGTTGCCGGACGTCTTGAGGGCGTAATCCACCGCTTCCGCGTAGCTGGCCCCCTCGGCCATGGCCTCGCGCACCCGGTGCAGGACATAGATCCCGTAGTCCGCTGCCAGCCCCACCCCCAGCGCCGCCAGGGGCAGCGTGTTGATGTTGAGGCCGATGCCCATGACATACATGAAGCTGTCGGTCATGAAAGTGGAGGTCAGCAGCGCGAAGATCAGCACCGCCGTCACCCAGACCGAGCGGAAGGCCAGGTAGATGCAGGCGGCGATGAAGACGGCGATCGCCACCAGCACAATATCCTTGGTGCCCTCGATCTCGCTGTTGATCGCCTCCGCGATGCCCACTTGGCCGCCGGAGACCAGGAGATGCGCACCGTTTTCGAGCGGCGCCATGTTTGCGATGAACTGCCGGGCCAGCGCCGTCACCGACTTCACCGTGGTGCCGGTCTTGTCATCGAGCGGGATCAGGATGTTGCCGATCGTCCAGGTCTCGTCCGTATAGGCCTTGAAATCGCCCGGCTCGCCCTTGGACGAGTAGAGGTAGACGTTAAACGCCACCTCGTCGGCCGTATCCGGGATCACCGCATAGGAGGGATCCCCCTCGTAGAGGACCTGGTTCACCACCTTGACTACTTCAGCCAGGTTCTGGGCGTGGCGGGCCTTTGGCTCGTGCTGCCAGATGAAGCGGGAGAAATCCTCGACCGCGCGATAGGTCGCCGGCTGGACCATGGTCTCGTCCGGGCCTTCGACATAGGCCAGCATGATGTCCGTGCCGACACCGGCGAAGCGCTCGTTGATCAAGCCGTTGTCCTGGTTGTAACGGGCATCGGGCCACAGGATCGGACTGCCCACCGCATCGCCGATGACCACGAAGCGCGCACCGTAAACACCGACTGCGAGGCACAGCACTGTGATGGCGATGATCACCTTGGGATAGCGGTCGAAGCGGGCCAGACGCCACACGGTCTCGACCCAGGTGGTGCGAGCGCGGAACCGCTTCGGGCGCGGCATCAGGCACAGGATCGAGGCGGTGAAGATCAGGGCCGGCGCGATGGCGAGCAGCCAGGCGCCGCAGATGATGCCCAGGGCCTGCAGGCTCGGCACACCGATAAGAACCAGCACGAAAAACCCGCCGGCGGCCGCCACGATCGCCGTCAGGCTGGGCACGAAGACCTGGGCCAGCCCCTGCACCACCGCGTCCGCCATGGGCACGCCGGGCTGCAGCCGCTCGAACACCCGCGACATGAACTGTACGCAGTGCGACAGCACGATGGCGAAGACGAAGACCGGCAGGATGATCAGCAAGGGGTCGAGGTTGAACCCCACGAGGGCCATCACGCCGGTACCCCACAGCGTTCCCACCGCCGCCGTCAGCATGGGGATCAGCACCCCCATCCAGGAACGGAAGTAGACGAACAGGATCAGCCCGGAGAAGACCAGCGAGATACCGATCAGGATCAGCGTCGCGTTCAGGTCGTTGTAGATCGTGCCCAGCAGGATCGGCCGGCCGACCATGTGCACCTTGATCCCGTTGGCCGCCTCGCGCGCGCCCACCTTGTCGATGAAGGTCACCAGCGCCGCGTAATCAGTGTCATCCTTGAAGTCGGCGATGATCATGCCGGCCTTCTCGTCATCCGAGACCAGCAGGCCGCGGTACTGGATCTTGATCGCCGCTTCGAAATTCGCCCATTCCTCGGGCGTGCGCGGCAGGTCCGGCCAGGCAATGGCATTGATGTCGATGCGACCGGCGGAGCCGACGATGGCCTTGGTCTTGCGCAGGGTCAGCGCCTGCACCAGGTGGCGGTGCACCGAGGGGTGAAAGTAGATGTCGTCGGCAACGCGCTTGTAGGCTTCCATGAAGCGTTCGTTGTAGATCGTGCTGCCGTCGCCCTCGACCATGATCAGCGTGGTGTTCGCCCCGCCGAACTGGGCGCCGAACTTCGCCATCAGCTCCACATTGGGATGATGAACGGGCAGCATCGCCTCCAGCACCACCTTCAGCGACAGCTGGCTGAACGACATGTAGCCGAGGAACGCGGTCAGCAGGACCATCGCCGCTGTGATGAAGGGAGCGCGACGGCGCACGACCCCGCGATGCGCGTTGCGATCATTGGACCTCCCGAACGCTGGAAAGAGTGATTGAGGTGGTGCCGACGGGCTCGAAGCCGTCCCGGGCTGAGGCAGCCCGCAGGATCAGGCCGCCCTGGCCGACCGCCATCGCGACACCGTCCGCGCCGATCGCGACCCGCCGACCCACAGATAGGACAGCGGCACGGTGGGCACGACCATGGCCGGCTCGAAGCCGGACTTGCCCAGGGTCAGCAGCAGGCCGTTGCCGCCGATCAGGCCCTTGGAACCGTCTGCCGACAAGGCAACAGACAGCAGGTGCTGCATCGTTTTGGACGGCAGCGGCTTCATCGTCCATTCGCCGGCGCGGCTCATCGACAGGGCGAGTAGCGTCCCATTGAGGCCGACGGCATAGCCGCCGCTGCCTGCCACCGCCACGTCGAGCAGGGTCGGATAGACTTGCTCGGTTACGATCTTCCAGGTGGCGCCACCGTCGCTCGTCGACGCCACCACGCCGAACTCGCCCACCGCGAGCGCGTGGCTCTTATCCAGGGCCACGACGCCGCTCAAGCGCGGCAGGTCCCGCCCCTTGTAGTCGCTGATGCCGAAGGGGGTCCAAGTATTCCCACCATCAGTCGTTCGCAGGATCAGGCCATTGTGGCCGACAGCCCAGCCCACCTGGTCGTCGGCGAAGGCAACATCCCGCAGGTACTGCCCGGCTTCGGTGTGGACCACCCGCCAGCCATGCCCTGCGGTGTCGCTCATCATTATCGCGCCGCGGTGGCTGACCGCCACGAAGCGCCCGCCCGGCAGCCGTTTCACCCGCCGCAGCAGATCATCAGTTCCGCTGTCCTGCTGCACCCACGCCCGCCCGCCATCCGCCGAGACGAACAGTGCACCATGGTAGCCGGAGACGACACTCGCCTGCCCGCCAAGCGCCACACCAAACAGATTGTCAGGGTAGATGCGGTAATTGCCCGCATCCTTCGCGCCGGCCGGTAAGGCCGCGCTTTGCACAAGCATGGACAGGCCGAGCACCAGGGTCACGCGCCTGAGCGAGCGCCATGAGGTAACCATTTGCGATGCTGACTTGACCGCGAGGGCAAATCGTCCCCCGCGCCGGCGTTCGACAGCCGGTCTCCATTTCCCTGGCAAGTTCGTCCTCCCTACAGGGCCGCTATGTCACGCGGCCTTTGGCGCTATCAGTGCAAGAAGGTTGCCAACTGCCCGGTCTATCGCGGGCGATGCGATTAAAATATTGATATTGCTGAATAAATTCCTGCAGTTCGCCCAACTGGACAGCTACTCGCGGGATATTTGCTGCGGCGCATCTTGGCGATATCGAGAACTTGAACCTGCCAGTGGACTAATTGAGTAATCGCCTTCCCGGAGAGGTGCGCTTGGTCATCGGCCACAATCGACCGGGATATCCCGGGGGAGGCATTGGCGACGAGATTGCCGTCTGCGCCGGTGAATGCGTACTGCCGTGTTACGGGCGGATCAGCATCTTGAAAGCGTTATCCCGCTTCGAATGAAAGGTCGCGAAGGCCTGGCCGATCTGGTCGAGCCGGTACTCATGGGAGAACAGGCTGTCCGGATCGACGATGCCCCGGTCAATCAGCGCCATGGCCTCGGCCATGAAGGGCCGCGCATTGGCGAAGCCGTTCATGTGCAGGCTGATATCGCGCAGGAAGACATCCGCCAGGTTGAGGTTGAAGGTGTTGTCGCAAAATACCCCAAGCGCCGCTACCGTGCCGCCCGCTCGCACCAGATCGAGAGACATCTGGAGAGATTCGGGAAGGCCGACCATCTCGATGATCTTGTCGAAACCGCGTTCGCCCGCCACGGTCAGGGCCAACTCCTTCCATCCGGCGTCGTCGACATCGATCGTCTCAACCCCGAGCCGGCGGACATGGTCCAGGCGATGCCGAACCCGGTCGAGCACAAGGATGCACCCCGGCCGGCGGCTCAACGCGATGTCGAGCGCGAGCAGGCCGGTGGGCCCTGCGCCGATCATCGCCACGGTCTCACCAGGCTGGATATCGGCCAGCCGGTTGGCAATGACCGCCGTAGGCAGGTTGCAGGACAGCGTGGTCGCCGCCCGGTCGGAAATCGCCTCGGGGACCAGGCTTGCATGACCCTCGGCATAGGGCAGGACCAAGGCTTCGGCATGGGTGCCGTTCAGATTGCCGAAAGCGGCACCAAAGCCGTAGACTGCCTTGTTCGTGGTCTCGCAATGCGCGGTCTGGCCCAGGTTGCACATGTGGCAGTCCCCACATGAGCAGGAGTAGGCCATGCTGACCCTGTCGCCTTTCCTGAAGCGGGTTACAGCCGCCCCCACCTCGATCACCCGGCCGACCAGCTCGTGCCCGGTCTGCGATCTGCCGCGTATCATGATGGGATCGAGCGCACCGCGATAGATATGCAGGTCGGAGCCGCAGATCGAGGTGGCCAGGGTCTCGACCAGGATGCCGTGAGGTACATCAAGGACGGCATCATCGATCGCCGTGCAGCGGATATCCTCGGCCCATAGTAAAGCGCAGCCTTCATACCCGCCTCCCGTCACCACCGATAGTTGAAGCCCAGGCCGATCTCCAAGGTTTCCAGCGCTTCGCTGATCGTCTGATCCGGCGATGCGGCATTGCGGCCCCTGACGTGGGTAGCCGGGGTATAGGTCGCGCCGAGATCAATCGAGACCAGTTCGTTCAGGAAATAGCTGCCGCCCAGCGCGACGTGATGGGTCATCGTGCCCGGCGCGATCGCACTGAGCGAAACCTGGGAATCCGGAAACAGCCTGGTGGAATAGGCATAGCCCGCGCGCAGTACGGTATCGGCGCGCCAGTAATATTGCAGGCCGAGATGAAACGTCGTCTGGTCCTTCCAGCCGAAGCCGGCACCATCGGGACTGCCCAGCAGGGCATTGCCGGGCGGGCCGGGCAGCACGAAGCGATTGCTCAACAGCGCCGAATTCGAATAGCGCACATGCTTGATATCAAGAAGGCCGATCAGATTCTCGGAAATATCCGCGGCGATGCCGGCCGCAAAGACCGAGGGCAAGTCGACCTTGCCGCCATCGGCAAGGAGGCCGCGGTAGCGATCGAAGGGCCTCATGTCCATCCTGGTCTGATAGGTCAGGCCAAAGGAGAGGCTGGGGCCTTGGTAGTGCAGCCCTATCTCGCCGCCGAAACCCCAAGCCTCGTCGACGCCATTGTCGGAGACTGCGGACGGGTCGATCGAGCCGGCAGCAAAGCCGCCCAGGCCCCGCAATTCGATACGCGAATAGGCCAGCACCGGTGCCACGCCGATCGACCACGACGGGGTCAGGGCATAAGCGACCGAGGGTGCCACCAGCAGGGCGGAGAAGTCGATGCGGCTC
This sequence comes from Oleomonas cavernae, assembly GCF_003590945.1. Lineage (NCBI taxonomy): Bacteria > Pseudomonadati > Pseudomonadota > Alphaproteobacteria > Acetobacterales > Acetobacteraceae > Oleomonas > Oleomonas cavernae. Next base: position 3,202,908 of record NZ_QYUK01000011.1, read on the forward strand.
TCCCCTGCGCAGAGCGGGCCGCTTGCGGCTGGCCCCAGGGCAAGCGGGCAATTGGTCCGCGGGACATCGGCAAAGATTGCTCCCAGGCCGAAGAAGCCATAGATCGACAGACCGCCGGACCAGCGGCTATCGAAGTCTTGTACCGCCGCCATATAGGGAATGCCGAACCAGCGCTCGTCCCCATCTGCCGTGCCCGGTTCCTGCGGGAACAGACCGCTCCCGGCGCCGCTCACGTCGGCCTCCGGGCTCGCAAACAGGGCCGTACCGCCGAAGCTGATCTGACTCCGCACAAGACCGGAGGTCGCCGGGTTGTTGATCACAGCGACACCATCCTGCGGCAAGGCCAGGCCGGCACCGGCCATGCCTTTTTCCTTGCCGCCCACGCCGTCAAGAAGCAGGCCGCTGGCCGCGCCGGCAGGACAACTGCCGGCAAGGCACAGCAATCCGATGCCGACGGCCCATCTCACCGGGTTACAGCCGGCATTGCCCCCGCTACCAACAGCCATCGGTGCGTGTGCCTGAGATTTCGTAATCTTTCGGGTTCAGCATCAGCAATTGCCCAGCCCTTCCGGCATCATGCCCTCCCTGTGCCGCCGCGTTTTCGCGGCTTGCCCTAGGTATAAGCAAGAATGCGGCCAACCTGGCGGCGGCCGTGTGCCGTCAAGCTAACCGATTGATACGCTTAGCAATCCAAGTAAACGCCCGAGGTGGCCCGCGACCCACTTGCTGCAGCGCACCTCAATGATTTTCGGCAAAGGCCGGGCGGCCCCGCGCCAAATGAGCAAAAACCCCACCGAGCCTCGAGGGACGCACCTAGTCTCTCTCGCCCGGTGTCGGAAGCGGTTTCCCAAATGATGCATCATCAGAATTCGCATCATCAAATGAGTAGATATGCGTCCATATTGGCGTATTGCGCCAATTTCATCTTTCAGCGGTAAACCACTGGTCTTCCTATAAAAAATCAAAAATCGGCGACGCCCCACAACTGGCATGCCCCTTGCTCTGAAACCACCATATCGGGGCAAAGAGATCCCAAGAGGAAAAATATCTGCCGCGATAAATTTCTAATAACAGCGACGAGGGAGTTGCGGGATGGGTGGGAACGGCAAGCGGGATCGGTCTCTCGCATGGTGGGGTATTGTGCTCGCATCACTCGCCGGCATGGCCTGGAACTCCGCCGCGCGAGCGGAAGTCAGCCTTGCCGACGGCTTCACCATCGGCGGCCGGTTGAAACAGGGCGTCGCCGTGGCCTATGACAAGAAGGTAACCGGAGGCGGTGTGGAAATCGGCCAAGCCGCCTATCTGCTGGAACTGACCTCGGCCTGGCGCCCGGTCAACGATGTGACGGTGACGGCCGACTTCTGGCTGCGTGGTGATCTTTATCAGGATGTCGGCGGTGATCTGACGGCGCACGGCATCCAGGATTACAGTTCTCCCGCATTCCGCGATCAATTCCGTTACCACCTCAATCGCCGAGGCGCCGGCACGCCCGGCGGACCACTGGCCAATCCCGCCAGCGACCCCTATGGCAGCGACGACGAGCAGAATGTCTTCCTCTCGGACTTCAACGACGAGATGATACGTGAGCTGGCCGTCAAGGTTACCGATCCGCAGAACCGATACGCGCTCAAAATCGGCAAGTTCGTTCGGGCCTGGGGCCAGTCGGACGGCATCCGCCTCCTCGACGTGCTGCATGCCCAGGATTACCGGCAGAAGTTCATCTTCGGCGACTCGGACGAAATGCGCATTCCAAGCTGGATGGCTGCTGTAGACCTGGATCTCGGCCGGCTCGGATTTGGCGACCTGCTGTCGGCCGTGGGCATCACCCAGCCGAAGCTCGAACTCATCTACATGCCCGAGTATCACCACAGCCGTTTCGTCATCAACAACCCGCCCCCGGGAGATTCGACCTCGGGCGGTCTCTACGGCCTGCCCTATCCCTTGCTGGTGGATAAGACGAGCGGCCGCGGCGTGCCATTCTTCGGCGCGAATCTGAGCGATCGCGAGCCCGATCAGTTCCGGCCAGGGGAGCCGACCTTGGGCAGCCGCCTCAAATTCGAAGTTGCGGGCGGGGAAGCGACGCTGAACGCGCTTTATGGCTACCAGGACATGCCGGTCGTGAAAATGACAGGCGCCCATGCCGTCATCGGCAACGCCCTGCATGACGGCAGCAATGCGATCGCCGTGATCCCTCTCGATGCCGCAACCACGGAAGCGGTGGTACAGGGCCTGTATGTCCCGGCCCTGCGCGCGGGCGCCAGCGCCGAGCAGATCCAGACCGGCGTCCTCGGCTGCCCCTATCCCGGCGGATCATTCTGCTCGGTGAACGTCCAGTTCGACCTCGACTATCGCTATCGTCGCAAGCTGATCGGGGCGAGTTACACGCGCGACATGGTCGAATGGCCATTGGGGCCCAAGGAAGTATCCCCCGTCCTGCGTGCTGAATTCTCCTATGAGTTCGACAAGCCGTTCAACTGCGCGATCGCAACGACCATGTTCGGCAACCAGGAAGAAGGCGCCGCCGCCCTGATCGTTGATCCATCACGCGGCGTGACCGAACGCGACCAGCTCTCCTTCATGATCGGCGCAGACTATTTCCTCTGGCTGCCATTCTGGACCGAGCAGGACACGAGCATCTTCACCAGCGTCCAGTTCTTCACCATCATTACGCCGAACGGCGAGGATCTGCTGTTCCAGGCGCCCTACGCTTCCTACGGCGCGAAACTTCATCCGGTGCAGAATTACGGCACGCTGCTTGCCAGCCACAATTTCGACGACGGCAAACTGGCTGCCGAACTGCTCGCGGTCTATGACCTCCAGAACAACGGTTTCGCGATCCGCCAGCGGCTGGATTTCAACTATTTCGGTGATCACTGGCGACCCCGGATCGAGATCACCCATTTCGAGGCAAACCCGGAACAGGGTGTCCTCGGCATCGCCCAGCAAGCGGATAACGTGGAATTCTCGCTGACGATGCAGTTTTAGCAACCGGCTGCGATCATCGAACGGACCGCGAGCGAATCCTCAGGAATGCGAGGCGCCAAGAGGGATTAAGCGTGCCGCGGCATCGCGAGGCCCTCCCCGCGGATGTCCGTTGCACGCTTAATCCCTCTTGGCGCCTCGCATTCGCCGCAGCATGTGAACTAGAAGATACGGCTCAATGCGCAAACCCACATCGATCTCTTTGATCTGATGAATTACGCTACGGCGCCGATTTACGCCGCAAAGCAGTGGATTTTACTCTTGCCCGTCAAACGGAGGTTTGGTGGACAGGACTGGATTGAGCGGAGGCCTCTCGCGAACCTGTCGCTGGTCGCCCGTGAAGTCGTTTGGAGTGTGCAATGGGCGGAAACCGCCCAATCTTGATCCCAGTTTCCATAACCCCCGTTATGCGCCGCGACATCGGTCGTTCACATGAGGCCACGTGATCGATCGGCTGCGGGATTTCGGCCGGCTTGCACCCATGCCGCACACTTCAGACGGCTTCACAGACAACCAGCAGCAATTCGCAAGAGGCCGCCGCTCAATTCAGCCCTGTCCGCCAAACCTCCGTTTGACGGACACGAGCTGGAATGAGGGCTTCGCACCCATTTCTTCGCCACAGAGCCCCTGGCTGACGATCTATGGTTGTGCCGACCAATCAGGCCCGCTTGCGGTGCCGTCGTGGCGGCTCCGCGATGCTCGCCCAATCTGATCGGAAGTTGAGGGTAGAGCGCTGAAAGTACGGTAAACAACGCTAAGGGAGAACTGAGCAGCGCCATTACGCGCTGCAGGCCTTTTCGGCGGGGGCGTTGACGACTTTCGTCTCGTTGTCCGGGCGACATGGCTCCAACGTTCTGCCCTCAACTGAAGAAACGCTCATGATGAGGATGTATCAGAGAAGGCTCTGAGAGTCCGGAGGCGAGGCAGACCGAATGCCGATCATAAAATTTTGATGAGAGCGCCGCCGCCGGTATATCCGCCAACACCAAATTGCCAGCCTCGGCCGCTCAACGTAACGTCACACATATTTTCGGTAGACGAATTGGCCGCCTGCCCCGTATTCCAAAAGGATATCATCGCCGCTGAATATCCGACGACGACACCCGCGCTGGCTGATGAGACCCGCACGCCCGAAGACTCGATTTCGGACCAGTCAAATGCTCGCTTTGCCGACATCGCGGTAAAGCTGAGGTCGCCAGCGCTCGGTATGGTCGCATATTTTTTCAGGTCCAGCAGCTTTTTGCCTAACTCTGGACCTTCGTACGAAACCCCAACGCCGATTATTGGGCTGATATAGCTCCGCATTTCTTTCAGGTCATCCTGGCGGATGATGAAGATGTTGAACCCGATAACCAGACCAGGGGGGCCGCCAGTTGCCCCGCCAGGTGATGCAATCGACCAGTTTTTCGTCCCGCCTCGCCCAATTGGAGGAAGGCGCGAGGGTGGTGGCAGACGCGCCGCTGAGCCCCCCAGCTCAACGTCAACCTCCACCTTGTCGAATACTGTGTCTTGCGAATAAGCCTCTATCGTCGCTGTTCCTGTATTGAAGGCAGACAGCTCGTATACCGTAACGCCTTCAATCATCTTGCTCTTGAGCGCCGACGGCATAACGACCGTCGTGTTGCTTGAGCGAAGCCAGACGAGTTCTGGGCCCCGCACGCCAATTTTGCCCCATTTTTGAGTCAAAATCTTAATGCGAGAGACCGCGTCAGGCCCGTCAGCCGGGTTCATGACGTACTTGCATTCGTCGCTATCGGCCGCGCCAGGCGGCTTACGGAAGTATCGCATCGCCCACCCCAATTGTAGCGTATCAACCGAGTAAAGCACGCGTCCGCCCGTCGCGCATCACCTATCGATGCCCCGGAACCTCGGGGATCAGCCACATGGCAGATTACCCCGCTTGGAGCTTGCCTTGGTGCGCCGCCGGGAGCTGGCGGAGACTGTAATCAATGCCGCCCTTGTCAATGGCCGCTATGCCAGAATGAAATCGGTTCCTACTGCCAGCACGGTGCGGCCGGCAATCTGGTAGAGGTCGTAATCGACGCCGCCGAAGGCGATGGTCGAAGCGGCGGTGCCAAAGCCGGTCAGGTCCAGGCTGTCGGCGGCGTCGCCGCGCAAGATCAGGACATTGTCGGCCGTGGTACCCAAGACGTCGCGGTTGGTTGCGCCGATCGCCAGCACAGCATCAATGTCGAGGGTCAGCGCCTGTGCGCCGTTGCCGGTGCTGTCGATGCCCTCGATGCCGATGATTGCGCTCCCCCCGATGGCGGTGAAGTCGAGGTCGCCGCTTACTTTCAGGGTGTCGCTGCCGGTGCCGCCATCGATGCGGAAGAAATCGCCCGCGCCGATATCGACAATGTCATCGCCCGCCGCGCCGACAAAGACATCGGCCCCGCCGCCGCCGATCAGCAGGTCGTTGCCCAGGCCGCCGATCAGCCGCTCCGCCACTGCCGAGCCGGTCAGCGCGTCGTTACCGCTGGTGCCGGCGACCTGGGGCAGGGTGAAGCCGGCCGGGCCGCCGAAGAGCACGTAAGCCTCACCGGCATCGATGCCGCCATCGTCGCCGCCATGGGCGCCGACGATGAGATCGGCGAAGCCGTCGCTATTGATGTCACCGGCGGCAGAAACGCTGACACCGGCGAAATCACCCGGCAAGTCGCCCTGGATGATGAAGCCCTGCGCGGCCGAAAGCAGGCTCAAGTCGATCACCTGGCGGCCGCCGACCGCCGTGCCGAAGCCGCCATCGGTACCGAACACCACATAGGCCTCGCCAGCATCAATGCCGCCGTCGGCGCCTTGGAGGGCGCCGACGATCATGTCATCAAAGCCGTCGCCGTTGACGTCGCCGGCGGCGGAGACGCCGCGCCCGGCAAGGTCGCCGGCGGCATCGCCTTGGACAATGAAGCCCTGGGCGGCCGAGAGGCTGGTGAGGTCGATCACCTGGCGGCCGCCCACCGCGCTGCCGAAGCCGGCATCGGTGCCAAACACCACATAGGCCGCGCCGGCATTGGCGCCGCCATCTTCACCGCCGTGGGCGCCGACAATCATGTCATCGAAACCGTCGCCGTTCACGTCGCCGGCAGCGGAAACGCTGCGGCCGGCGTAGTCACCTTCCGTATCGCCCTGAATGACGAAGCCCTGGGTGGCGGAAAGGCTGGTGAGGTCGATCACCTGACGGCCGCCAACCGCCGTGCCGAAGCCGCCATCGGTACCGAACACCACATAGGCTTCGCCGGCATTGGTCCCGCCGTCGTCGCCGCCACTGGCGCCGACGATCAGGTCGTTGAGGCCATCGCCGTTGATGTCGCCGGCGGTGGACACGCTGCGGCCGCCAAAATCACCCGCCGTGTCACCCTGGATGATGAAGCCCTGCGCGGCCGAGAGGCTGGTCAGGTCAATGACCTGGCGGCCGCCGACCGCCGTGCCGAAGCCGGTGGTGGTGCCGAACACCACATAGGCCTCGCCGGCACCGTCGCCGCCATCGTCGCCGGCATAGGCGCCGATGATGATGTCGCCGAGCCCGTCGCCGTTCACATCGCCGGCGGCGGCAACGCAGGCGCCGGCGTAGTCATAGGCCGTGTCGCCCTGGATGATGAAGCCTTGCGCGGCCGAGAGGCTGGTCAGGTCGATCACCTGACGGCCGCCCACCGCACTACCGAAGCCGCCGCTGGCGCCAAATACCACATAGGCCTCGCCGGCATTGTTCCCGCCATCGTTCCCGCCATTGCCCCGACGACGAGGTCACCAAAGCCGTCGCCGTTCACGTCGCCGGTGGCGGAAACGCTGGCACCGGCGAAATCATAGGCGGTGTCGCCCTGGATGATGAAGCCTTGCGCGGCAGACAAGCTGGTCAGGTCGATCACCTGGCGGCCGCCGATCGCACTGCCGAAGCCCCCGCCTGCACCGAACACCACATAGGCCTCGCCGGCTTTGGTGCCGCCGTCGCCGCCGTAAGCGGCAGCGACCACGAAGTCACCGAAGCCGTCGCCGTTGACATCGCCGGCATCGGAAACGCTGAGGCCGGCGATGTCACCCGCCGTGTCACCCTGGATGATGAAGCCCTGGGCGGCGGCAAGGTTGGTCAGATCAATCACCTGGCGACCGCCGACCGCGCCGCCGAAGGCGGGGGTCAGCGCGATGCCCGAGCGGTCGACCCCGTCGCCCACAAGCAATTCCGTCCCGCCCCGGGCCAGACGGATGAACTGCTCGCCGCCCATCGCCACGGTACCGGCCTCTTCCCATGTGCCGGCGGCGAGCAGGCTGCCGCTGCCGGCCACCACCAGCGTCCCATGGTCGCCAAGGGCGCGGATCTCGCCCGGGTCGAGGGTCAGGACGGCGCCACCGGCGAGGGTCACCTGGTCGATGCCCGTGATCAGGCTGTCACCCAGGGTGGTGAGGTTCAGGCTGCCGCCCAGCAGCAGCGTGTCGTGGCCGGTGCCGCCGTCGATGCGGGCGAAGCTGACGCTGCCCACATCGATCACATCGTCGCCGGCCCCGCCATTGAAGACATCGGCCCCGCCGCCGCCGATCAGCGTGTCGTCGCCCCGGCCGCCGACCAGTCGTTCGGCCAAAGCGCTGCCGGTCAGGATGTCGTCACCCTCGGTCCCGGCAAGTTGCGGCAGGTTGAAGCCGGCCGGCCCGCCGAACACCACATAGGCCTCGCCGGCGTTGGGGCCACCATCGTCGCCACACCGCGCACCGACGATCAGGTCATCGAAGCCGTCGCTGTTGAGGTCACCGGCGCCGGCGACACGGCCGGCATAGTCGCCGGCCATGTCGCCCTGGATGATGAAGCCCTGGGCGGCGGTGAGGTTGGTCAGGTCGGTCACTTGGCGGCCGCCGACCGCGGTACCGAAACCGGTATCGGTACCGAACACCACATAGGCCTCGCCAGCAGCGCTGCCGCCATCGTCGCCCAAATCGGCGCCGATGATCATGTCGTCGAAACCGTCGCCGTTGATGTCGCCCGCCGCGGCGACGCTGCCTCCGGCCTTGTCACCCGTGGCATCGCCTTGAATGATGAAGCCCTGGGCCGCGCTCAGGCTCGTCAAGTCGATCACCTGGCGGCCGCCGACCGCGCTGCCGAAGCCGGCATTGCTGCCGAACACCACATAGGCCTCGCCGGCATAGTTGCCGCCATCGCTGCCGCCACTGGCGCCGACGATGATATCCGCGAAGCCGTCGCCGTTGATGTCGCCGGTGGTAGAAACGCTGACGCCGGCGTGATCGTCCATCGTGTCGCCCTGGATGATGAAGCCCTGGGCCGCGGACAAGCTGGTCAAGTCGATCACTTGCCGACCGCCGACCGTGCCGCCGAAGCCGGCATTGGTGCCGAACACCACATAGGCCTCGCTGGCATTGCTACCGCCGTCGTCGCCGCTATAGGCGCCGACAACGAGGTCACCGAGCCCGTCGCCGTTCACGTCACCAGCGGCAGAAACGCTGTAACCAGCGAAATCGCCCGGTGTGTCGCCCTGGATGATGAAGCCCTGCGCCGCCGAGAGGCTGGTCAGGTCGACCACCTGGCGGCCGCCGACCAGCGTACCAAACCCGCCAGTGCTGCCGAACACCACATAGGCCTCGCCGGATTCGCTACCGCCATCGTCGCCGCCATGGGCGCCGACGATAAGGTCGCCAAGCCCGTCGCCGTTCACGTCGCCCGCCGCGGAGACGCCGTGACCGGCGTAATCATTGGCCGTGTCGCCCTGGATGATGAAGCCCTGCGCCGCCGAGAAGCTGGTCAGGTCGATCACTTGGCGCCCGCCAACCGCCGAGCCGAAGCCGCCGGCGGCGCCGAACACCACATAGGCCTCGCCGGCATTGCCCCCGCCATCGTCACCGGCACTGGCGCCAACGATCAGGTCATCGAAGCCGTCACCGTTGACGTCGCCGGCCGCGGCAACGCCGGCGCCAGCGACGTCGCCGGCCAGGTCGCCCTGGATGATGAAGCCCTGTGCCGCGGAGAGTGTGGTCAGGTCGATCACCTGGCGGCCGCCGACCGCGCTGCCGAAGCCGCCGGCGGCGCCGAACACTACATAAGCCTCGCCGGCATAGGTGCCGCCGTCGCCACCGAATAAAGCGCCGACGATCAGGTCATCGAAGCCATCGCCGTTGATATCGCCGGCGTCGGCAGCGCTGTTGCCGGCAAAATCACCCATCGTGTCGCCTTGGATGATGAAGCCCTGCGCCGCGCTTAGGCTGGTCAAGTCGATCACCTGGCGGCCGCTGACCGTGGTACCGAACACAGGCGCGTTGGCATTGACGCCGGCGATCGCGGCATCGACATAGAGGATGGTGCTGCCCTTGGTGAAGCGCTGCACCGACTGGCCGTCGATCATGACCTCGCCGAAGTCGGCCCAGCCGGCGTCGGTCACCAGGGTATCGCCGGCTTCGCCCTTGATGCGAATCTGGCCAGCGGTGAAACCCGCGCCTGCCGTCGCGGTGAGGCTGAGCGCGGTCGCCCCGTTGCCGGTGAGGTCGATCACCTCGAGGCCGCTGATGCCCGCCGGCGTGGTGAGGAGGTTGAAGCTGGCGACGGCACCCGGGCTGAGGGCGTCGATGCCGCTGCCGCCGATCACCGTGTCGCCCAGGCTGGCGCGGAGGATGTCGTCGCCGCCGGCCCCGTCCAGGACATTGGCCCCGCCATTGCCGATGATGACATTGGCCAGTTCGTTGCCGGTGCCATTGATCGCGCCACCGCCGATCAGCGTCAGGTTCTCGACGTTTGCCGCGAGGACATGGCTGGCCGTCGCGCGCACCAGGTCGGTGCCGCCGCCCAGGCTCTCCACCACCGTGTCGCCGGCCGAATCGACGGCATAGACGTCGTCGCCCGCCCCGCCGAATAGGGAATCGTCCCCGCTGCCGCCATTCAGCCGGTCGCTGCCCGCCCCGCCGCGCAAGATGTCGTCGCCGGCACCAGCATTGTTCACCAGCAGGGCATTGGCGCCCGTCAGCGCGGTGGCGTCGATGCGATCGACGCCACCGGCCCCCTCGACCTGAAGGCCGAACAGAGTCTCACCGAAAGTGGCAAGGGTGACGCTGCGATCATTGGCCGTCACCACGGTGTCGTTCAGGGTCAGGCTGTTGCCCGCCGACGACAGGGTGAACAGGCCAAAACCGGTGACCCCGGCAAGCTGCGCCGTGGTGATCGTGCCGGCGGCGAGGAAGGATAGCTCGGCGATGCCGGCGCCACCGGTCAGGATATCGGCGGCGGTCAACTCGGTCGGGCGGACCTGGACGGTCAGTGTGCCCCCGGCGGCCGGCCCGGTCACCGTGTCGGTACCGGTCGACAGCGCGACCGAGACCGTGCCGGCGCTGAACGTGGAGGCATTGACGATGTCGTTGGCCTTGCTGCCGCCGACAGCGACCCGGGTACCGCCGGCGATGGCCGCCAGGGCATTGTCGACATTGAGCGTGATGCCACCGACCTTGAGCTTCACCTGCTCGACATTGCTGATGCCAGCGAAGGCACTCAACCCGACCGTGCCGGCGGCGGTGACGTCGACCCGGTCGATCGTGCCGGCACCACCGTTCATCACGTCGCCGGATGTTAGCTGGGCGGCCGTGGTCTCCAGCACGTCGACCCCGGCGCCGCCGGTCAGCGTGTCGTTGCCGCCGCCGGCGCGCAGGATCGTGGTGCGCCCGGCCAGCACCGTCGAGGCGTCGACCGTGTCGTTGCCGGTACCGCCGCTGACGATCAGGCTGTCCTTGTCCGTGGCATTCACCAGGGCATCGGACAGGGTGATAGTGTTGGTGCCAGCGGCCAGGCTGAATTGCTCGATACTGGTCAGCCCGGCGAAGACGGCGCTGCTCAGGATGCTGGCGGCGGTGGTGAAGAACAGGGTGTCGTTATTGCCGCCGCCGTTGATCGTATCGGCGGCCGTCAGCCCGGCGGCGGTGATGCGGAAAGTGTCGGCGGCGGCCCCGCCCGTCGCCGTGTCTGTACCCGTGCCCAGGGTGGCCGAGACCTTCATTGTCGCGCTCAGGGCACTGGCATTGATGGTGTCGTTGCCCGTCCCGGCGGTGACCGAGATGGCGCCGTCGATGCCGTTGCTGTCGACGAAAGTGACGCTGTTGCCGGCCGCGGCCAGGACATAGGATTCGATGCCGGCCAGGCTCGGCAGGGTGCCGAAGTTTACCGTGCCGGCGTCCAGCAGGGTAATCTTGTCGGTTCCGCTGCCGCCGTTGCCGAACACCGTATCGCCGGCATTCAACTCGCTGACCAGGAACTGGAAATTATCGGCCACATTGACGAAGCCGATAAATGTATCGGTCCCCGTCGTCCCCCGAAACGTCGCCATGCGGACCCCCTTGAGGTGCCTCGCCCCAAGGGGGTACAAGCAAGCACTTTCGATATGCTATCAGAGTTGTAAGATTTCCGTGCATGTATAATGCAGATATGTTAGCGCCATTGACCCCGATTCGGCGGCAGCGCTCGGCTTTCCGCAGGGCATGGCGCCGGCCCGGATCTAGCGTACCCGGGTATAGTGTGGTGCAGTTTCTGGAACTTGTTGTAACGCGCCGGTTCGCAACACAATGCCCAAAATATCCCCTGGGCGGTTTGCGGGAACATGCATTCATGGTCAGACGAGTGCCCCTGCGCCGGGGCGTTTGGCTGTAATTTGTCCTCTAAATGGGCCCTATCGGTCGATGTGGTGTCTGGTTGGGCCGGATTGGTGGATTTGGCGTCCGCGGGCCGGTCGAGCCGCGGGGCGGCTGGCATGCGGTTGTCGCGGACCTTCGATAAATCAGGACACTCCTGCGGCAAACAATCCTCCGAGATTGCGCGGGGGACGACTTCATGCGTTCATGCAAATCGAAGTAATATCCAGAAAATAAGGCGGTGATCGCGACCGGCGTCTCTCTGTGAGACGCCGGTCGCGGAGATCCGGGCGTGGTTCTTCACTGCCGACGGCACGACGGTCGCCAGCGGCGCGGATCAAGTCGAGTTTCAGGCGCAGCTGGGCCGCCGGAAAGAACGCCATGTCGATCGTATTCGTCACGGGCCATACAATCCGCGGCACCGAGAATGACGACACTCTCACCGACCCCTTCGATGAAGGGGATGGCCTATACGGCTTCGGCGGCAATGACAGGCTGAATGGCCTTTCCGGAAACGACCTATTGAACGGCGGGCCGGGCGCCGATTTCCTCAATGGCAGTTTTGGCGAGGATGCCGCCGAATATTTCTTTCCCGTCACGGCGGACCTCGCCAATCCCGCGGCGAACACAGGCGACGCCGCCGGCGACACCTACAGCTCGATCGAGCATTTGATCGGGTCCATCTACAGCGACACGCTGCGCGGCAACGACGGCATCAATATCATCCTGGGCGACGAGGGCCACGACACGCTGGAAGGCAGGGGCGGCGCGGACGACCTTGATGGCGGGCTGGACAACGACAGGCTCGACGGGGGGAGCGGCTTCGACTCGCTATACGGTGGTCCAGGGAACGATGTCTTCGTTCTTGCCGACACGGTCTCGATCGACGGCGCGCTGCAATTCGACGAGATCGTCGAGGAGATCGGCAACGGCACCGATACGGCCCTGGTTTCGAGCACCGTCGGCCGTCTCACCTACGCGCTCGACGAGAATGTCGAGAACGCCGTCGTCACCGGTCTCTCGAACTTCAACCTGGTGGGCAATGAGCTCGGCAACAGCCTCACCGGCAACGGCGACGACAACAACAGAGCGGCCAATACGCTGACTGGCAACGGCGGCAACGACTTCCTGAACGGCCTCGGCGGTTTGGACACGTTGATCGGCGGCGCCGACGGCGACTATTACGAGCTCGGCGACCGGAATTTTATCGGACAGTTCGAGGACTACGTCTACGACACGGTGATCGAGGCGGCGGTCGCGGGCATCGACTTCGTGAACGTAACGCCAATCGCTTCTCCGAATTTCTACAGCAACTACACGCTGACCACCAATGTCGAGAACGGCGCGATCGCCGGCACGATTGCCTTCAACCTCACCGGCAACGAACTCAATAACGCGTTGACTGGCAACGGCGGCGCCAATGGGCTCTTCGGGGCTGCCGGTAACGACACCCTCAACGGCCTTGGCGGCCTGGACGCGCTGATCGGCGGCACCGGCGACGATACCTACGTCCTTGCCGACGCGACCAACATCAACGGTTCACTGACATGGGATACTGTCACCGAAGGTCTCGACGCCGGGATCGATACGGTCTCAGCGTCCAGCATCGTCGGCCGCCTCACCTACGCCCTGGACGCCAATATCGAGAACGCCATCGTGGCGGGCGGCTCGAATTTCAACCTCGCCGGCAACGAACTCGGCAACGTGCTGACCGGCAATAGCGCCGCCAACGTGCTGACCGGCAACGGCGGGGCCGACCAACTTCACGGCAATGCCGGCAATGATACGCTCGACGGCGGCGACGGCGCCGACACGATGCTGGGCGGGGCGGACGACGACATCTATGCGGTCGACAATGTCGGCGACGTGGTGACGGAAACCGCGGTTGCCGGCGCGGACACCGTGCAGGCGAGCATCAATTATACGCTCGGCGCCAATCTCGAAAACCTGGTCCTGACCGGCGCCCGCAACCTCAACGGTACCGGCAACGCGCTCGCCAACAAGATCACCGGGAACGACAGCAATAATGCCATCGACGGCGGCGCGGGCGGCGACGTCATGGCCGGCGGGCTCGGCAACGACACCTACACGGCTGACAATGCCGGCGATGTCGTGACGGAAGGTGCCGCCGCCGGCATCGACACAGTCAACAGCAGCGTGAGCTTCACGCTCGGCGCCAATATCGAACGGCTGGTGCTGACCGGCGCCGGCAACATCGACAGCACTGGCAATGCGCTCAACAACATCCTCACCGGCAATGACGGCGACAACGTCCTCAGCGGGCTCGGTGGCAGTGACAGCATGATCGGTGGCTCAGGCGACGACACCTACATCGTCGATTCCACCGGCGACGCGCTGACCGAGAAGGAGGGCGAAGGCACCGATACGGTGCGGACCACCGTGGCCGGCTCCACCCTGGCCGCCAATTTCGAGAACTTGATCTATATCGGCGCCGCGGCCTTTACCGGAACAGGCAATGCGATGATCAACGTCATCACCGGTGGCGACGGCAACGACAGCCTGTCGGGCGGGCGTGGGGCCGATACGCTGAAGGGCGGGCTGGGCGACGATATCTATAGCGTGGACAACCTGGCCGAGGTGGTGGACGAGACAGGTGGCGGCGGCATCGACACGGTGCGGACCTCCGTCACCCACACGCTGGCATCCGGCGTCGAGAACCTGGTCCAGATGGGCAGCGCCACCACCACGGGCACGGGCAACGCGCTCGACAACACCATGACCGGCAACAATGCCGCCAACCGCCTCTATGGCATGGGCGGCAACGACACGATCGGCGGCGGCAACGGTGACGACACGCTGCGGGGCGGCGACGGCAACGATATCCTGTTGGGCAACAGCGGCGGCGATGCCCTGCTGGGCGAGGCGGGCAACGACACGCTGGACGGCGGGGCGGGCAGCGACGACCTGCGCGGCGGCCTGGGCGACGACATCTATATCGTCGACAGCGTGGGCGACGCGGTCAGCGAGGCAGGCGGCGGCGGCACCGACACGGTGCGCAGCACGGTCGCCTTCACCCTGGCCAGCGGCTTCGAGAGCCTGGTGATCACCACGAGCCAGGCGGTGGCGGGCACCGGCAATGCCGCGGCCAACAGCCTGACCGGCGGCAACGGCGCCAACACGCTCTCCGGCCTCGGCGGGGCCGACGTCGTCGACGGCGGCGGCGGCGCGGACACGATCGACGGTGGCGCGGGGGTCGACACGCTGACGGGCGGGACCGGCAACGACCTGTTTGTCTTCGCCGCGAGCCAGGCCAGTGGTGACACCGTGGTGGACTTCACCGGCAACGGCGCCTCGGCGGGCGACGCGATCCGTTTCACCGGGTTCGGCACGGCGGCGGCCGGCGCCACCTTCGTACAGATCGACGCCACCCACTGGCAGGTGAATTCCGCCAACGGCGCCATCCGCGAAGTCATCAGCTTCGCAAACGCCGCGGCCATTCACGCCAGCGATTACACCTTTTTCTGAACCGCCTCGCGAAGCATGACGGCAATCGCAAGCGACTCTCGACATCGCGGCCCAAGCCTGTTGTACGGCGGGTGGGCCTGACTCCGACGCAGAAAGCGAGCGCTCTGAAACGGGCGACGACACGGAAGCGATCAGTTTGTCCGGTTCACGCGCACAAACGAGAAGCTAAGCCACCAACGGGGCACCAGCTGACGGAGTAGCTGTAAACCCTCTGACGTACTCCTCTCTAGCAGACTGTGGTTGGCCAGCGGCAAACGCGATGCGCTCGTTGCCCAATCCCGCTCGGTCCGTCAATGGGCCGTTTGGCGGCCAAATCTCGATGTGTCCGCAAACGATATTGGTGAGGGTTTTCCGGACAATTTGATTGTCGGACGGGTTTCCGGACAGCCGAAACAATTCAGAGCCAGCAAGGCGGCGATCAGCCGAGTTCGATCGTCGCTACCAAAAGATCAATTCTTCCGCCAAGGGCGCTGGACTTGCTGCCAAAGGCAAGCATGTATGCTGCACATAGCGAGCAGGAGCAGCCTGCCATATAGACCTATCTAGTTACCCAATCCTCGGCCAAGAACCCCGCCACTGCGGGGTTGCAGTGGTAGGGGCGGTAGTTGCCGCCTCGTAACCACCGGAGGATCTCATGACCACCAACCTCACCGACCGCCAGCTCATCATCTTGGGTGCGGCGGCTGCCCGCAGCGACCTCGCCGCCCTGCCCCTACCCGATAGCCTGAAGCTCAATGCCGGCGCCGCGACGCTCGTCCTCAAGAGCCTGATCGCGAGGAAGCTTATCGAGGAATGCCCTGCCGAGCGAGGCCAGAAGACCTGGCAGGAGCGTGATGGCCAGCGTTTCGCCCTGAAGATCACCGAAGCGGGCCTGCTGGCGATCGGCATCGACCCGCCTCAGACCGCGGAGAGTACCGAACCGCCTGCACCTTCCAAGCCCGACCCGGCGGCGATCCGCCAGGGGACCAAGCTGGCCCAGGTCCTAGACCTGCTTCGCCGGCCGGAGGGTGCCACCATCGGGGAGATCAGCGCAACCACCGACTGGCAGGCCCATTCAGTCCGCGGTTTCATCAGCGGCACGCTCAAGAAGAAGCTCGGCCTAACCATCACCTCGGAGACCGAGGGCGATCGCGGCCGCGTCTATCGCGTCGCTCCGGACACTGGTGACGCGGCATGAGCCGCTCAGCCGCTATTGACGTCGAGGCCGCAATTGCGGCCCTCGACACCCTGGACGCCGAAGCCCTGAAGCAGCGCTGGCGAGAACTCTATGGTAGGGACGCGCCCTACAAAGCCCGCGCCGACTTCCTGCGACGGGGCTTGGCCTATCGGCTGCAGGAGAACGCCTTCGGCGGGCTGAAGCCCGCCCTGGCCCGCCGTCTCGCCCGGATCGCTGAGGAAGCGGCACGTGGCAATGATCATGCGGCGGTGCTGACTGTAGCGGCTGGCCCTGCCCCCGGCACCCGCCTGCTGCGAGAATGGAACGGCCAGACCCAGCTGGTGGAAGTCCTGGCCGATGGCTTCCTCTGGTCGGGCCAACACTTCACCTCGTTGACCGCCGTGGCGCAGGCCATCACTGGCACCAGATGGTCTGGTCCCCGGTTCTTCGGCCTGGGGGCTCGGTCATGAGCCGAAAGCCCCTCGTCCGCTGCGCCATCTACACCCGCAAGTCCTCAGAGGAGGGCCTCGAACAGGACTTCAACTCCCTGGATGCCCAGCTGGAGGCCTGCGAGGCCTATGTCCGCTCCCAGGCCCATGAGGGCTGGAAGGCCCTGCCCGATCTCTTCGATGATGGCGGCTTCTCCGGCGGGACGCTCGAGCGTCCCGCCCTGCAGCGCCTGATGGACATGGTCCAGGCCCGGCGGATCGATGTCATCGTCATCTACAAGATCGACCGCCTCACCCGCTCCCTGCCCGACTTCGCCCGCCTGGCCGAACAGTTCGATGCCCATGGGGTCTCTTTCGTCTCGGTGACCCAGCAGTTCAACACCACCACCTCCATGGGACGGCTGATGCTGAATGTGCTGCTCTCCTTTGCCCAGTTCGAGCGGGAGATCACCGGTGAGCGCATTCGCGACAAGATCGCGGCCTCGAAGAAGAAGGGCCTGTGGATGGGGGCACAACACCCTTCGGCTATGACCTCAAGGACCGCACCTTGGTCTTCAAGGAGGATGAAGCGGCAGACATCCGCACCATCTTCAGCCTCTACCTGGAACTGGGCACGGTCGGGAAGCTGCTGAAGGCGATCGAGGCCAGGGACATCCGCACCCGGCGGCGGATCTCCTCCACAGGCAGGGAGACGGGCGGCAATGCCATCGGCCGCGGTCACCTCTACCATCTGCTGTCGAACCCGGTCTATGCCGGCCGCATCCGGCACAAGGACAAAACCTACGCCGGTGCGCACCCCGCGATCATCGATCAGGTGACCTGGGATGCCGTGCAGACCTTGCTTGCCAACAACACGCAAGGACCGAGGAAGCGGGCGCAGTGGCCCGTCACCGAGCCCGGCTGGCTTGCAGGCCTGCTGGTCGATCAGCATGGCAAGACCTTCGCCCTCAATCATGCGAACAAGGGCGGCAAGCGATATCGCTATTACGTCGAGCGCCCTGCTCACAAGGGGACCGACGAGAAGCTGCGGCGCGTGCCGGCCGGCGAACTGGAGCGCGCCGTGCAGGAAGCCACTTGGGGCTTCGTCCGGGATCCACTCAAGCTGGTAGAAGTCCTGGAGATCAGCCGGCCGGAGCAGACCGGCTCGTTGTTCGAGGCTGTCGCTTCCCTGAAGCGGCACATGGCGGATCAAGCCACGGTGGCGTGGGACCGTCGCATTCGGCCGACGCTCAAGCAGATCGTGCTCACGGCCGATGGCATCCGGCTCATCTTCGACAGGTCAGCACTTCAGCAACTGCTGGGATTACCAATCCAAACCAGGTCAGGAGCAGACGCCCTCTCGGTGGATCTGCCAATTCGGATCAAGTTGCGCGGCACGCAGTTCAAGCTCGTCGTGCCTGGCAATGGCGCGGAAGCACTTAAGCCAGACACCACACTGATCAAAGCGGTGGCGAGGGCGCATACCTGGGCCCAACAACTGATCACCGGTGAAAGGCCTACCATTGCCGCCATTGCCAAGACGGAGGGGATGGCCAAGGTCTCCATCCGCAGAATTCTGCGCCTGGCCTTTCTCGCTCCCGATATCGTTGAGGCCATCCTCGAAGGCCGCCAGCCTTTGGATCTGACTGCGGAGAAACTCATGGTTCATGTCGAGGTGCCGACAAGCTGGCAACGCCAGCGAATGGAACTCCTGGGGATCAGCTGAGTAGCCCTTCGATCACCGTAACCATTGCCGAGGCCCTGTCGACAGTCTGTCGCAGGGCCTTTGCACAATCCATCAGTTCGTCCAGGCTGGCACGGTCGGACTGCCCGGTCACGGCGATCTCGTGCGCATCCTCCAGCAGGCCGGTCACCTGGGCGAAGCACTCGTTGATCTGATCCCGCCTAACCTCGTCCATAAGCACCTCCACTTGGCCCGGCAAGGAAGGCGCGAGGGAGCGGCCAAGTCCACTGAAGCTTTGCAAAGAGGCCGTCAACGCCGGTTCGCTGCGAACTCGCTGGCGGGCAAGCTGTCAGGCGAACCAGCCAGCCCTTTCCGAAAAGGAAAGGGCCCTGGCGGAACACCCCTCCAGAGACTCCGGCTACAGCATCGGGGAATAGCGGCCACACGGTCTGGGTAAGAGACGCCTCGCCTTCCGGGACCACGCCAAATGAGCCCGACATTCCGCGCGGTTACGAGGCACCGCCGAAAACATCTAAGTTATTGATATTACAGGATAAAATGACTGGCGGAGGGGATGAGATTCGAACTCACGAGGCCCTTTCGAGCCCACACGCTTTCCAGGCGTGCGCCTTAAACCACTCGGCCACCCCTCCGCGACGCAGCGGGCGGCCACTGGGGCCGCCCGGCGAGAGGCGGCACTATAGCGAAGTCGCGCGCGCGTGCAACAAGGGCGGAAATCAGGCGTCCGCGTCTTCCTTCAGCTCCAGCCACATGGCGTTGAGCACGGCGAAGGAGCAGGCCAGGCCCAGCCCCAGAACCCAGGCGAAGTACCACATCGGCTTTCTCCTCTCAGTAGGATGAATGATCGGCGGCGATGTGCTCGGGCCGCACCGGGCCGCGCAGCACCCGGTAGACCCAGCCGGTATAGGCCACGACCAACGGCATGAAGATCAGCACCGCGCCCAGCATCACCGCGAGCGTCAGCTTGCTCGACGAGGTGTCCCACACGGTCAGGCTGACGGCCGGATTGCTGCGCGACGGCAGCAAGAACGGGAACAGGGCCCAGCCCGCCGTGCCGATGGTGCCGAGCGGCACCAGGGCCGAGGCCGCGAAAGCCGCCAGCGGCCAGCCGCGCAAGGCGATCGCCGCCAGCACGCCCAAAACCGCCAGCACAGGCAGCACCCATAGCACCGCATGGGCGTCGTAATTGGCGAACCAGCCGCCGGGTACATAGTCCACCGTCTTGAGCATCGGGTTCGAGGGACCGTCGGTCACCAGTGGCGAGGTTATGACGTAGCCGTCCTGAATCCGAAGCCAGAAACCCGCCAGCACGAACAGCACGATGAAGGCAAGGCCGGCATAGACCATGGCCCGCCCGGCCCGGGCCTTCACCGCGTCGGTGGTCTTGAGGTTCAGCCAGGTGGCGCCGTGGAACACCACCATGGCCACGCTGACCAGGCCGAACAACAGGGCAAAGGGGCTGAGCAGCGAGAGGAGCGAGATCTGCGGCAGGAAGCGCAGGGTCGCATCGAAGGTGAAGTCGACGCCCAGAAACAGGTTGCCGAAGGCGACGCCGAAGATCAGCGCCGGCACCGCGCCGCCCACGAACAAGGCCCAGTCCCAGACCGAGCGCCAGGTGGCATGTTCGACCTTGGAGCGGAACTTGAAGCCCACCGGGCGCAGGATCAGCGCCCACAAGACCAGGAACATGGCGAAGTAGAAGCCCGAGAAGGCGGCGGCATAAAGCGCCGGCCAGGCGGCGAAGATGGCGCCGGCGCCCAGGATCAGCCACACCTGATTGCCTTCCCACACCGGGCCCACGGTATTGATCACCACCCGGCGTTCCATGTCGCTGCGCGCGACGAAGGGCAGCAGGGTGCCGACGCCCAGATCGAAGCCGTCCATGACGGCAAAGCCGATCAGCAGGACGCCCAGCAGCACCCACCAGATCAGGCGCAGGGTTTCGTAGTCGAGCATGGCCCTCACTCCCCCGCCACGATGATCGGATCGCGCGCCCGTGCCGGCGCCACCGGGTGGCCCAGGACCTTGTCGGGGCCCAGGCGCACATATTTGATCATCAGGAAAATATCGACCACGAGCAGGGTGGTATAGAAGGCGACGAAGGCCAGCAGGCTGATCAGGACATTGCCCGAGGAGGCCGTCGACGCCGCCATAAAGGTCGGCAGCAGGCCTTCGACCGCCCAGGGCTGGCGCCCGTATTCGGCGACGATCCAGCCCAGCTCCGCCGCCACCCAGGGCAGCGGCAGGGTGAGCACCGCCGCCCACAGGAACAGGCGGTAGCGTTCCAGCCAGCGGCGCGAGGCCAGCACGAAGGCCACGGCGAACAGCGCGATGAACCAGAAACCGCAGGCGACCATCAGGCGGAACGACCAGAATAGCACCGGCACGTCGGGAATGGTGAAGGCCGCGGCCGTGGCGATCTCAGCCTCCGTCGCATTCTCGATGTCGGGGCGGATCTTTTTCAAGAGCAGGGCGTAACCCAGATTGTCCACATGGGCCACGGCCGCGGCTTTCAGATCCGCATTGCCGCGATCGGCCTGCAGCTTCTCCAGCGCCACATAGGCGATCAGGCCGTCCTTGATGCGCCGCTCGGCCTCGATCACCAAGTCGTCGATGCCCAACACCGTCTTGTCCGTGGATCGGGTGGCGATCAGGCCCAGAACCCAGGGGATCTCGAGCGCGTAGTGGGTGGTGCGCGCCTCGACATCGGGCAGGCCGAACAGGGTGAGCGAGGCCGGCGCCGGCTGGGTTTCCCACATCGCCTCGATCGCGGCGATCTTCATCTTCTGGTTCTCGCCCGCGACATAGCCGCTCTCGTCGCCCAGCACCACGACCGACAGCGCCGAGGCCAGGCCGAAGCTGGCGGCCACCGTCATCGAGCGCCGGGCCAGGTCCTTGTGCCGCCCCGCCAGCAGGTAGAAGGCGCTGATTGCCAGCACGAACACCGCGCCGGTTACATAGCCGGCACTGACGGTGTGGACGAATTTCGCCTGGCCGACCTGGTTGAAGAAGATTGCCATGAAATCGGCCAGTTCCATGCGCATGGTGTCGGTATTGAAATAGGCACCGGTGGGGTGCTGCATCCAGCCGTTGGCAATCAGGATCCACAGGGCCGACAGGTTGGTGGCCAGGGCCAGCGCCCAGGTCACCATCAGGTGCTTGACCTTCGAGAGCTTGTTCCAGCCGAAGAAGAACAGGCCGATCATGGTCGCTTCGAGGAAGAAGGCCATCGCCCCTTCGATCGCCAAGGGCACGCCGAAGATATCGCCGACGAAGTGGGAGTAGTAGGCCCAGTTGGTGCCGAACTGGAATTCCATGGTGATACCGGTGGCGACCCCCATGGCAAAGTTGATGCCGAACAGGGTGCCCCAGAATTTCACCATGTCGCGCCAGATGGTACGCCCGGTCATGACATAGACCGTCTCCATGATGCCCAGCAGGATGGAGAGGCCGAGCGTCAAGGGCACGAACAGGAAATGATAGAGCGCGGTGACGGCGAACTGCAGGCGGGCGAGATCGACGGCTTCCATGAGGTTCAACTCCCGTTGCCCGGCGCCCTGCTGCCGGTCTCGAAAAGATGCTGTTCCACCGCAGGCGGATCGACCCGCACCTTGAGCTCCGGCCGGAAGAAGAAATACCAAAGCCCGGCCAGGGCGATCAGCTTGATCGTCAGAAGCACGGCGATTTCGCGGCGCAGCATGGGACGTCTCATAGGCCCGATGATGGCACAAAGAGGTGCCAGGGCGCAGACGCCGTTTTGCCCCAGCGCAAATTTGCCGCGCTGGCACATCACGCCCGATCTGGCAGCGGGCGGCAACACACGCCATATTAGGGCCATGGCACAGTCATCCAGCCACTTCGCCGTCGCCTTGCACGTTCTGGTCCTGCTGGGAACAGAAGGCGACCGCCCCTTGAATTCGGACTGCCTCGCCGCCAGCACCGGCAGCCATCCGGTGATGATCCGGCGCATCGTCGGCCAGTTGCGCGAGGCCGGCCTGGTCACCGCCCAGCGCGGCCGGGAGGGCGGCTTCCGGCTCAGCCGGCCGGCGGCGGAGATCACGCTGGGCCAGGTCTACCAGGCGATCGAGGAAGGCGAAATTTTCGCCCGCCACCACAATCCAAACCCCGCCTGCACGGTGGGCCAGCGCATCAACGGCCTGCTGTGCCCGGTGTTCTCGGATGCGAAGTCGGCGGTGATCGAGCGGCTGGGACAAAAAAATCTGGCGGCGCTGATCAGCGGCTCTTGATTTAGTAGTTTTAAAAACTACCTTTGTGGCGTCATCGCAATCAAGGGACGCCTCCCCCATGTCGAATATCGCCATCGTCTATCATTCCGGCTACGGCCATACCGCGGTCCAGGCCGAGGCCGTCGCCCGCGGCGCCCGCCGGGTCGGCAACGCCACCGTCAACCTCATCAAGGTCGACGAGGTCGACGCCCACTGGGACGACCTGGCCGCGGCCGATGCCATCATCTTCGGCTCGCCCACCTACATGGGCGCCGCCTCGGCCGCGTTCCGCCAGTTCGCCGAGAAGTCGTCCAAAGTCTGGTACACGCAGGGCTGGAAGGACAAGCTGGCCGCCGGCTTCACCAATTCCGCCAGCCAGAGCGGCGACAAGCTGAACGTGCTGGTCGAACTGGCGATCTTCGCCGCCCAGCACGCCATGATCTGGATCGGCCTCGACCTGCCGCCGGGCAACAACAATTCCAAGGGCAGCGTCGAGGACCTGAACCGCCTGGGCAGCTTCCTGGGCGCCATGGCCCAGTCCAATGCCGACCAGGGCCCGGAAGCCGGCCCGCCCGCCGCCGACCAGCGCACGGCCGAGCGTCTGGGCGAACGCGTCGCCACCCTCGCCAAGACGCGCAGCTTCGCCGCCGCTGCCTGACGAGCGTCGGCCCCTGCCGCCGGGCATCTCCCTCCTTGCGCCCGGCGGCAGGGGCGCGACAATTGGCGCGGCAGGCGCGCGCCGCAGGCCCCGCGCGTATTTTCCGATCGAGCGCTGCCCCGCGACCTTTTGGCGGTTGATCCGCCCCGGCCGCAGGATCAGCCTCTGCTCTCCGAAATAATGTGAGGGCCTGTCATGTCGCCGAACTGGGCGCCAGCACCCGCCGCCGATCTCCCGGACGGCCTGATCCTGTTCGACGGGGTCTGCGTGCTGTGTGACGGCTGGGTACGCTTCGTCATCCGCCGCGACGAGGCCCAGCGTTTCCGGTTCCTGCCGATCCAGGACCCGGCCGGCCGTGCCCTGGCCGCCCGCTTCGGCATCCATCCCGACATGCCCCAATCCAATGCCATCGTCATCGGCGACAAGGCCTATTTCAAATGGGAGTCGGCGGTCAAGGTGCTGGAGACCTTGCCCGGCTGGCGCTGGATCAGGATCACCATGATCCTGCCGCGCGGCCTGCGGAACTGGCTCTACGACCGCATCGCCCGCAACCGCTACTGGCTGTTCGGCCGCTATGACCATTGCGTCGTGCCCGACCCCGCCCAGGCCCACCGCTTCGCCCCGCCGACCCTGCCGCCACGCTGAACCATGCCCGGGGCGGTGCTGTTGATCGGCGGCAGCGGCACCTTCGGCAGCCGCCTCGCCGAAGGGCTGGCCGCCACCACCGACCTGGCCCTGGTCGTTGCCGGCCGTGACGGCGCCAAGGCACGAGAGACCGCCGCCCAACTGCAACGGCGCTTTCCCGGGCGGGCAATCACGGGCATTGCCCTGGACCGGGCGGCGGTCACCGCCGCCGCACTCAGCGCCTTGGGCGCCGGCCTCCTGGTCGATGCCGCCGGCCCGTTCCAGTTCACCGACCTCGCCCTGCCGCGCGCCGCGATCGCCGCCGGCATCCCCTATCTCGACCTGGCCGATGCCACCGGCTTTGTCTCGAGCATCGAGCAATTGGACGGCGCCGCAAAGCGGGCCGGTGTCGCCGTCGTGGCCGGGGCCAGTTCGACCCCGGCCCTCTCCGCCGCCGTGGTCGACGACCTGACCTTGGGCTGGCAGCGCCTGGACACGGTCGAGGTCGCCATATCCCCCGGCAACCGTGCGCCCCGCGGCCTCTCGGTGGTGCGGGCGATCCTGTCCTATGTCGGCCGGCCGGTGCGCGTGCTGGTCGATGGGCAATGGGCCAGCCGTCCCGGCTTCTCGATGCTGGCTCGCCGCCGGATCGGCCCCCTGGGTGCGCGCTGGCTGGCCCTGTGCGATGCCCCGGATCTCGTGCTGCTGCCGCGGCGGGCGGCGCCCCGGCGCAGCGCGATCTTCCGCGCCGGGCTGGAACTGCCGATCCTGCACCTGGGGCTCTACGCCCTGGGCCTGCTCGTCCGCGCCCGCCTGCTGCGCGCGCTGACACCCCTGGCCCGGCCGCTGCATTGGTGCGCCGACCGCCTGCTGGCCTTCGGCACCGACCGGGGCGGCATGGTGGTGGAGGTCAAGGGGCTGGACGCCGCGGGCAGGCGTTGCCGGCGGCGCTGGATCCTGTGGGCCGAGGCGGGCCAGGGGCTCTATGTGCCCACCCTGCCGGCATTGGCGCTGATCAGGTCGATCGCCGCCGGCAGGGGACCGGCCCCCGGCGCGGTGCCCTGTGTCGGGCTGCTGCCCCTCGCCACCATCGCGGCGGAATTCGACCGCCACCGGATCACCACGCAAACCGACGGCGAAACCGACGACAGCCCGCCCCTGTTCGCCGGCGCGGTCGGGCCAGGCTTCGCCCACCTGCCAGCACCGATCCGCACGCTGCACAGCCCCGGCTGGTGGGCCGCCTTTCGTGGCCGGGGCCGGGTCGACGGCGCCGCCAATCCCCTGGGTCGCCTGGTCGCCCGCCTCTTCGGCTTTCCCCCGACCCTGGCCGACGTGCCGGTGCGCGTGACCATCGCGCGGGACGGCCGGGGCGAGCGGTGGCGGCGCGATTTCGGCGGTCACCTTTTTTCCTCGCACCTGCGCCCCGATGGCGGCGGCGGCGTGGTCGAGTGTTTCGGCCCGTTCCACTTTCCGCTGCGCCTCACCCCCACGCCGGGCGGCTTGCGTTACGACATCGCGGGCTGGCGCCTGGGGCGCCTGCCCCTGCCGGGTTTCCTCGAGCCCAGGATCGCGGTAGAAGAAACCATCGATGCGCAAGGACGCTTTCATTTCGACGTGGCGCTGAGCCTGCCCCTGGTCGGCCGCATGGTTCGCTACCGCGGCTGGCTGGAAGCGGACGAGGCCGGCCCAGCCCCATTCTCGCCCCATTCTTGAGATTGGCTGCGCCCCTTGCCATGATGCGCCGCGAAAGCGCCGGGAGGGCGATTGCATGGTTGGACGGTTTTTGGGCTGGGTTTTTATCGGTCTGGCGCTGATGTGCTTTGGTGCCGATGCGATGGCCATGCTCGAACGCGGCGCGCCGGGCCTGCTCGCGCTGGGTGAATTGTGGGCGGCGCTCGACCTCAACAGCCTGACGCAGGTGGGCGAGGCCGTCTCCGGCTACACCCTCCCCGAAATCTGGAACCCGGGCATCACCAGCATCCTGCGCGTCCCCGGCCTGCTGCTGTTCGGCGTCATCGGCCTCCTGTTCCTGGTCCTGTTCCGCAAGCGCGAACGCCGCGACAAGCTGTTCGTGGGCTAGAACCCATAGCTGACCGCCAGGGTGGCATAGTCTCGGTCGGCCAGCGGCCGGTCGCGGGTATCGCCCTCGCCGAACAGGAAATTGTAGCGCAGGCCGATTTCCAGGTTGTTCAGGTAGGTGAAGTCGACGCCGAGGCTCAGGCGGTGGTCGCCGATGCCCACCAGCGGCCCCAGGCTGCCCGGCAGGGCCGACGGCCCGAAGATCACGCCCTGATAGGTCACGGGCACGCTCATGTCCCAGCCGTCGAAGACATTGGTGTAGCCGAATTCGACCTGCAGCTCGAGGGCCGCGCTGGTGCGGGCAAAGGTCAGGTCGTCGATGCCGACCTTCGCCGGCGGCGGCAGGAAGCCGTTGATGACCGGCGGCGCCACCCCGTCGACATCCAGCACATGGACCATCGTCACCTCGCCCAGCAGGCGCGTCGAATCGGCCAGCACCGTCACCGGCAGGACGTTCACGAACGACAGGTTGCCTTGCAGCAGTTGCCCTGGGCTTGCCATGGGCAGGGCCGTCGGCAGGCCGGTGGGGACATCGACCAGCACCGGCGCGCCGTCGCGATAGCTGAGTTCACCTGCCACCGTGACATTGCCGACCGCGGTGGTGAAGCTCGCCCCCAGGAGCGTGATATCCTCGACATAGGTCAGCCGGTAGTCGATCGGAATCGCCACGAAGATCGGCAGCGGCGGCGCCACGGGCAGTAGCATGGTGCCGAAGGTCACTGTCGGCGCCTTGTCGTGGTAGACCAGGGCATAGAGGCCGAGGTCGGTTGCATCGCCGACCGCGACATGGGCCGAGACGCCCCATTGCCCCAGGTCGGGCGGCTTCACATCCGCCTGGCGCATCAAGGGAAACGGGGTGAGCGTATCCATGAAGGTGGCGCCGGGGCCGACGATATCGCTGTAGCTGAAATAACTCCCTACCCCGTCGAGTTCGTTCTTCTCGAACTCGAACTGGTAGTAGGCGGCAAAGCTCAGCCACGGCGTCGGGCTGATGCGGGCCGAGGCCTGCAGGGTGGGCAGAACGTAATCCTTCACTTCCGCGCCGGGCACCATCAGCTTGGTCACGTCATAGGGATTCTGCGAGCCGGCGATATTGGGAAAGAACAGGCTCTCGCCCCACGAGACGACCTGGCGCCCGGCGCGCAGGTCGACCGGCATGTCGCCCAGGTCGAAGCGGCCATAGGCATAGGCATCGAGCAGCCGCACCCGCCACCAATGATAGTCCTGGGTCTCGTCGGTGAATTCGTCCGCCGGCCCGAACTTGTTGACCCGGTTGCCCGGCGCATTGTCGTTGGGGTTGCGATAGGCATCGTCGTAGAAGCCGCTGCCGCGCACGAAGGCGCCGATATGGTCGTCGTGAATGCCGCCTTCCAGCACCAGGGCGGCGCGGTTGTTGATCAGCGCGCCTTGGTCGAAGTTGAAATCGCCGTCATTGGCATTGGCGCTGTCGGACCGGTTGGGATCGGTCAGCCGGCTGTCGCGATCCTCGGTCCTGACGCCGAGGCTGTAGGTCGCGGTGCCGCCGAAATCGAGGACGAAGCCGTCGCCCAGCTCGATCGTCTCGGCCCTGGCCGCCGTGCTCCCCACCAGCATCGCCAAGCCAACCACCGCCCGGCCCATCCTGCCCCGCATCCCCACCATGCTCGCCCTCCCGGCCCCCGATCACGCCGGAAGCTCTTTGTTTTGGGTTCTATTACGCCCAAGAAGGGATTAAATCCAAAATGGCGGCATCGTCCTTTCAGACTAGGCCTGCGGCCCGCGGGGGCGCCGACCTTAAATTGCAATGAAGCCCGCAGCCCAATTTTTGATATTGATGCGGCGCGGCCTTTCGGCACAATGGGCACTGTTCCGTCAGCCGAGGTCGTGACATCGAAATGCAGCGCTTTGTTCCAGCCGCCCTGGCGGTCGTCATGGCCCTGGGCAGCGCACCAGTATCGGCGGCCACCGGTTCGAGCGATTTCAACAAGAAGACCGACGCGCCCGCCAAGTACAAGGTTCCCGCCCCCGGCGCCGAGGCGAATGCCGACCTGGACGCCTGGCAGGACCAGGTCGCCGAAATCGTCGACGCCACGCTCACCTTCCCGCTGGCCGGCAGGCTCAGCCGCCAGGGCGGCACCACCGGCATCCGCCTGGTCATCGACCGCAGCGGCAAGGTCGATTCGGCCACCGTGGAAAAGCCCAGCGGCAATGAAGATATTGATGACGTTACCAAGCGCTTCTTCGAAAACCTGGCCCTGCCGCCGTTGCCAGCCAGCTATGGGCACGAAAAGCTGAGTTTCCTCTACACCATCCGCTACGATTTCCGGGACTGACCCGGCCGGGCAGCGCAGACAGGCCTGACATGCGATACCTCGCCCTTGCCATGCTGGCGATCTCAATCTGGCTGACCGGCGCACCGGCCGGGGCCTTGGACTCCTTGGAGCTCTACCCGAAAGGCGTATCCCCGAAGTGGCTGGAGACAGCCGACGAACCCAAGGCCCCGGACGAAGCAAAACATGAGGTCGACCCGTCGATCTTTGATGCTTGGCGCGCCGAGGTTCGCACCATCGTTCGCGAAAATATGAACTTCCCGCTAATCGCCCGGCTCCAGCATGATGCGACGTCCGCAGGTATCGGCCTCACGGTCGACCGCAGCGGCCGGATCGAGGCGGCAACAGTTGCCAAGTCGAGCGGCAACGAAGATGTCGACGAGGTCACGCGGCAAATGTTCGAGCGCATGACCTTTCCGCCGCTTCCCACCGCCTATCCCTATCAAAAGCTGAAATTCGTCTACACGATCAATTATAAATTCTATTGATCCCGCTTAGCGTAACCCACCCCGCGCCAGCGCACGGGCCGCGCGCGGGCTGTGGCCGAAGCGCGCCTTGAAGTGACGGCTGAACCGGGCCTGGTCGCTGAAGCCCCAGCGATAGGCGATCTCGGCCACCGTCTCGCGGCAGGCCGGCTCGGACAGTTGCTCGCGGCAGGCTTCCAGCCGCAATTCGCGGATCCACTGGCCCAGGGACAGCTCGCTGCCGCTGAACAGGCAGTGCAGGTAGCGGGTGGAAATGCCATGCGCCCGCGCGATCAGGTCGGCCGACAGGGCGGGATTGGACAGGTTCTGGCGGATGAAGCGTTCGATCCGGGCCAGGTGCCCGGCCTGGACCGACGATTTGCGGCTGGTCAGCGCGCGGGGATCGTTCTCGATCGCCAGCACCAGGAGATCGAGCAGGGAGCGGCCGATGCCGTCCAGCACCGCAGGGTCGGCCCCGGCGATACGCCGCGGCACCAGGCGCAGCATGTCGAACAGCATGCCGCCGGCACCGTTTTCGGCGTCGCAGACCAGCGAGGTCCACTGGTCGATGGTGCGGATGCGCGGGCGCAACTGGCTGATCGGCAGTTTCAGCGACCAGATCTCGTTCACGTCGGGCTGCACGAACAGCGAGGGGCGGTGGCTGCGCTCGATCAGGAACTGGTTCTTGCGGCAGGTCAGCTCCAGCCCGTCCTGCGAAAAGCAGATGTCGGAACGCGCGGCAAAGGAGGCCAGCACGCACTCCTCCTTGTCGGCCGCCAGGTGCTGGCGCTCGCGGCTGTAGCGGATCGCGCCCGACGCCATGTAGACGACCGAGGCGCGGCCCAGGTCCCAGGATTTCAAGGTGCCGCGAAACCGCTCCGGCGCCTCGAAACTCGAAGCCAGGGGGAAGACCACGCTGCTGACCGCGCCCTGCCAGTATTCGGCCCGGGCGGGGGCGGCAACGGCTGTCGCGGCATACTCCTGAAACATCGCGCACCCCGTGGATGACAATTGAGCGTAAGGCAAGGGGCAGGCCTCGCCAAGGCCCGACATGCTGCGACGCACCAAAAGCTGTCGATCCCGGCACAAAGATTTGTCGAATCGAGCACCATGGCAGCCCCGCCCTTTGTGCTGCGGCGCACCCCTGCCACGCTTGGTCCCTGTACCGTTGATTGATCTGGGGACACGCGATGCCGAAGAAGTTTCACCTGGGCTGGTTCACCAATTTCTGTGCCGACGAATGGCTCGGCCCCTTCTCCAACGGCGGCGAGCCCTGGGACGGCAAGTTCTATGTCGAAATGGCCCAGGCGCTGGAGCGCGCCTGCTTCGACTTCATCATGTTCGAGGACAAGCTGGCGATTTCCGAATCCTACGGTGGCACGGCGGAGGCCTACCTGAAGCACGCCATGGGCATGACGCCCAAGCAGGACCCGGCCCCCCTGGCCGCCCTGATCGGCGGCACGACCAGCAACATCGGCGTGGTCGCCACCCTGTCCACCTTGGGCTATCCGCCGTTCCTGCTGGCCCGCCTGTGCTCCAGCATCGATTCGATCGCCGGCGGGCGCTTCGGCTGGAACATCGTGACCAGCGCCGAGAACGCGGCCGCCCAGAACTTCGGCCTGGACAGGCTGCCGCCGCGCGAGCTGCGCTACGAGATGGCGCACGAATACATGGACCTGGTCTACCAGTTGTGGAATTCGTGGGAGCCTGACACGGTGATCCGCGACCGCGAGACGGCGACCTTCGCCGACTTCACCAAGGTCAAGCCGATCCATTTCGAGGGCAAGTTCTTCAAGTCGCGCGGGCCGCTCAACTGCGTGCGCTCGCCGCAAGGGGTTCCCACCCGCGTCCAGGCTGGCGGCAGCCCCAAAGGCCGCGACTTCGCCGCCCAGCATGCCGATGCCATCGTCTCGGTGGCACCTGGCCTGAAAGCCATGAAGGAATACCGCGACGACGTGCGTGCCCGCGCGGTGGCGCTGGGTCGTAACCCTGACGATATCAAGGTGCTGTACCTGATCGCCCCGGTCCTGGCCGATACCGACGACGAGGCCAGGGCCAAGTACGACCGCATGGTCGCCGACCCCAACTTCATCCACAAGAACCTGACCCTGATCTCGGCCATCACCGACATCGACTTCAAGAAATACCCGCTCGACGAACCCCTGCCCGGGCGCCTGGTGACCAACGGCGAACAAGGCACGCTCGACGCCTTCCAGCAATGGGGCACGGGCAAGACCCTACGCGCCCTGGTCGACGAAGCCTCGGGCGGCCTGGTCTCCTCGGTCGAACTGGTCGGCACGCCCGAGACGGTGGCCGACCAGATGGCCGCGGTCATGGAGGAGATCGGCGGCGACGGCTTCCTGATCACCAGCCCGCACCTAGGGGTCAACCGCCGCATGATCACCGAGGTGGCGGACGGCCTGGTGCCGGCGTTGCAGCGGCGCGGGCTGGTGAGAACGGAATACAGCCACAAACTGCTGCGCGACAATCTGCTGGCGTTCTGAAACCCCCTCTACACCGCGTGGCGGAGAGGGCTATGCGGCAGTAATGCCGTGCATCCTTCGACATCCACCGCAGCGTCATTCCGGCGCAGGCGAGGATCCACTGTGATGGCAGGCTCGGTTGGGCTCCAGTCTTTCACGACAGTGTATCCCGGCTTTCGCCTGGATGACGCCAAAGATTACTTCCGCTTGAAGGCCTCGGCCAGGGCGGCACCAAAGCTGCCCTGCTGGGCCGGGCGGTCGCGCTGGGGCGGCGGGGGCCGCGGCGGGGTTCGTTGCGCGGGGCCTGCTTGGCATCATCCCGGCGCGGGGTGCTCTCGCCCTTGCGCATGGTCAGCGCGATGCGCTTGCGCTTCACGTCGACCTCGACCACGCGCACGGTGACCACATCGCCGGCCTTCACCACCTCGCTGGGATCCTTGATGAAGCGGTCGGCCAGTTGGCTTACATGCACCAGGCCGTCCTGATGCACGCCGATGTCGACGAAAGCACCGAAATTGGCGACGTTGGTGACCGTGCCTTCCAGCACCATGCCGGGCTTCAAGTCCGAGATTTCATCGACGCCGTCGGCGAAGGTCGCGGTTTTGAATTCCGGGCGCGGGTCGCGGCCCGGCTTCTCGAATTCGGCCAGAATGTCGCGCACCGTCGGCAGGCCGAAGCGGGCATCGACGAAATCCGCCGGGTCGAGGGATTTCAGCGTCTTCGCGTCGCCCATCAAGCTGCGCACATCGCGGCCGCAGGCGGCGACGATGCGCTTGGCGAGGCCGTAAGCCTCCGGGTGGACCGAGGACGCGTCGAGCGGCTCCTCCCCGCCCGAAATACGCATGAAGCCGGCGCACAGCTCGAAGGTCTTGGGGCCGAGGCGCGAAACCTCGAGCAACTGCTTGCGCGTCCTGAAGGGACCGTTGGCATTACGGTGGGCGACGATCGCCTCCGCCAGTGACGTGCCCAGCCCCGAGACCCGGGCGAGCAGCGGGGCGGAGGCCATGTTGAGATCGACGCCGACCGCGTTCACCGCATCCTCGACCACCGCATCCAGGCTGCGCGCCAGGCGGAACTGGTCGACATCGTGCTGGTACTGGCCGACGCCGATCGACTTGGGCTCGATCTTCACCAACTCCGCCAGCGGGTCCTGCAGGCGCCGGGCGATCGATACCGCACCGCGCAGGGAGACGTCCAGGTCCGGCATCTCGGCGGCCGCGGTGGCGGAGGCCGAATAGACCGAGGCGCCGGCCTCGCTGACCACCACCTTGATCGGCTTGTTGCCGGCCGGCAGGTCGCCGATCAGCTCGGCCGCCAGGCGGTCGGTCTCGCGGCTGGCCGTACCGTTGCCGATGGCGACCAGCTCGACCTTGTGCTTCATGATCAGGCGGCCCAACTCGGCCATGGCGCCACGCAGATCGTTACGCGGCTGGAATGGGTAGACGGTCGAGGTTTCCAGGAGCTTGCCGGTGCCGTCGACCACGGCGACCTTGACACCGGTGCGGATGCCGGGATCGAGCCCCATGGTCGCGCGCGAGCCGGCCGGGGCGGCCAGCAGCAGATCCTTGAGGTTACGGGCGAAGACGTGGATCGCCTCCTCCTCCGAGCGCTCGCGCATCTGCGACATGAGGTCGATCGAGAGGTG
This sequence comes from Oleomonas cavernae, assembly GCF_003590945.1. NCBI lineage: Bacteria > Pseudomonadati > Pseudomonadota > Alphaproteobacteria > Acetobacterales > Acetobacteraceae > Oleomonas > Oleomonas cavernae. Next base: position 3,235,754 of record NZ_QYUK01000011.1, read on the forward strand.
CAGCGACAGCTTCACCCGCCAGGCCCAGCGCGCCACCTCCAGCAGCCAGGCATCGGCCATGCCGCTGGTGCCGACATTGTAGGTGTTGGCGACCATGCGCTCCGCCGGCTTGATGGGCGAGGTGTCGTCCACGTCGAGTTCGATGTCGAGCGACAGGAATTCCTCGTTGCGGCCGCGCAGCATGGCCAGCGCCCGGTGGCTGGGCACGCTCGCCCAGCGTTCCACATGGTCGAAATAGTCGGAGAACTTCGCCCCCGCCTCGGCCTTGCCCTCGGCCAGGCGCGAGTGCAGGAAGGCGTGTTCCTTCATGTAGTTGCGCAAGCGGCCGACCAGATCGGCATTCTCGGCCATGCGCTCCACCAGGATGTCGCGGGCGCCCTCCAGCGCCGCCTTCACGTCGGGCACTTCCGCCGTGATGAAGCTCGCCGCCAGTTCGGCCGGCACCACGCGGCGGTCGTCCAGGATCGTGTCGGCCAGCGGCCCCAGGCCGCGCTCGCGGGCGATTTCCGCCTTGGTGCGGCGCTTGGTCTTATAGGGCAGGTAGATGTCCTCGAGTTCGGCCTTGGTCGCCACCGCCTCGATCTTGGCGGCGAGGTCGTCGGTCAGCTTGCCCTGGGTGCGGATCGACTCGAGCACGCTAGCCCGCCGCGCCTCCAATTCGCGCAGGTAGACCAGCCGCTCCTCCAGATTGCGCAACTGGGTATCGTCCAACCCATCGGTGGCCTCTTTGCGGTAGCGCGCGATGAAGGGCACGGTCGCGCCCTCGTCGAGCAGTGCCACAGCCGCCAGGACTTGCGCGGGCTTGGCCGCGATTTCCGCGGCGATGATGCGGGCGATACGGTCGTTTTGCGCGGCCATGGCATGCCTGTCCAAGAATCGGTTAGGGCAGCGACCATAGGCGGAGGAGCGCGCGGTGCCAACAGGGGGGCTGTATGGCAAGATCGGCGTCATGAGCGCCTGGGTCTATATCCTTGAATGCAGTGACGGCAGCTTGTATGTGGGCTCGACTCGTGGCGAGTTGGAGCAGCGGGTCACTGCACACAATGCCGGCGCCTTTGGCGGCTATACGGCGACGAGGCGGCCAGTGCTGCTGCGCTTTGCGCAAGAGTTCAGTAGCATCCAAGATGCGATCGCCCGGGAGCGGCAGGTCAAGGGCTGGAGCCGGGCCAAGAAGCTGGCGCTGATCGAAGGTGATTTCAATGCCTTGCCCAGGTTGGCCCAACGCGGGGGACCTGCATGAGCAGAGTGCGTCCTTCGAGACGCCACCTGCGGTGGCTCCTCAGGATGAGGAGGTTTTTAATAGCCCAATCTTCAAGCCAAAAAAGACTCTCCTCATCCTGAGGAGGCCCGAAGGGCCGTCTCGAAGGACGCACCCCGCCAGCCTAATTCGCCACCAGGTCCAGCGACCGCTTCGACAGCACCTCGCACCCGGCCGCCGTCACCAGCGCCGTCTGGCCCGGCATCATGGCCAGGCCGGCATCGACATCGAGCGTGATCATGTGCAGGAAGAAGACCATGCCGGGTTGGATCACCACCGGGTTGCCGGTGAAGAACATCGGCCAGTCCATCCAGTTGGGCGAGAAGGTGGTGCCCATGCTGTAACCGCAGGCATTCATGCGGTGGGCGGCCATGCCGCCGGCGTCCATCGCCTTCGCATGGGCATCGAAGACCTCGCCCATGGTGCGGCCGGGGCGCAGGGTCTCCAGGCAGGCGGCCATGGCATCGACCGCCACCTTGTGCATCTCGCGGGCACGCTGGGGCACGGCGCCGACGCGGATCGTGCGCATCAGGCAGGCGTGGTAGTGGCGGTAGGTGCCGGCGAATTCGACGGTGAGCTGGTCTTGGGCATCGAGCTTGCGCCGGCCGGCGTGATAGCGCACCAGCAGGGCTTCGGGGCCGGAGCCGATGATGAACTCGTTGCCGGGATAATCCCCGCCGCCCTCGAAGATCGCGCCCTGCATGGCGGCCAGGATATGGCCCTCGTCGGCGCCGGGCACCGCCATGGTATTGGCCTTGTCGAGCGCCAGGTCGGCCAGTTCCGCGGCCCGCCGGACATAGACCAGTTCGGCCGGGCTCTTCACCAGGCGGAACTCGCTGACCAGGTTCGATTCGTCGCTCAGCGTGCAGAAACCGTCGAGCGCCGCGGCCAATTGTAACCCTGAACGGGCGGTCAGGCCGTAGGCCTCGTATTCGACGCCCAGGCGCTTGCCGGCAAAACCCTGCTCGGCGAGGAGGTCGCGCAGCATCACGGCGGGCGTCGCCCCTTCGCGATCTTCCCAGATGCGGATGTCGGGGATGACCGAGGTCATTTCGGCCTGGCGCTTGTCGGGCAGGCGGGTGAGCAGGGTCAGGCGGCCATCGGCGCCCAGCACCAGGCACTGGAAATAGACATAACCGAAGGTGTCGTAACCCGTCAGGTAATACATGGATTCCTGGCGGAACATCAGCAGGCCGTCGAGGCCGCGTTCGTTCAGCCGGGCGACGACAGCGGCCTGGCGGGCGGCGAATTCCGCCGGTTCGAAATGGATGGCCATGGTGCTACTCGCTACAGGTTGCCATTGGATTTCCCTCTCCGCCGCTTGCGGGGGAGAGGGAGGGGACCCGTCGCGTCAGCGATGGGGAGGGTGAGGTGGTCGGCGGGACAAGACGAGCTTTACGCCGTCGACCCACCTCACCCAACCCTCTCCCCCCTAAAGGGCGGAGAGGGCTCTTGGTCGCTCCGGTTGCGAAAGCCGTTCATCAGCAGGTCGGCCGCCTGCTCGGCGTAGCGGGCGCAGGTCGCCTCGTCCAGCCGCTTGATGCCGAACAGGCCCTTCATGGCATTGGCGTCGGCAAAGAGGTGATCGCAGACGCCGTTGACGGCGAAATAGAACACCATGGGGTCGATCGGGCGCAGGTCGCCCCGTTCCACCCCGGCCTGGATCATGGCGATCTGGGCGTCCAGCACCGGCTTGGTGAAGAACTCGTTCAGCTCGCGGGCATTGCGCGTATCGGCGTCACGCAGCAACTCGCGCAGCAGGCGGTGCAGGTAGGGGAAGCGGAAGAAGGTCTTGATCATGCCGGCGATGTGCCGGCGCAGCTTCTCGGCGGGGGCAGGTCCAGCGCCATCAGCCGGTCGAGTTCGCCCAGCGCCACCTGCGCATCGCGCCGCACCAGTTCCAGCCACAGCCCGGTCTTGGTGCGGAAATAATAGTTCACCAGGGCTGCATTCACCCCGGCCCGCGCCGCCACCTCGCCCACCGGCACGTCGACGGTGTTGCGTTCGGTCATCAGGGCACTGGCGGCCAGCAGGAGCTGTTCGCGGGTTTCCGGTCGGTCGGGGGAGGCTTTCTTGCGGCTGCGGGGCGCGGCGGACACGTTGATTCCTGAACCTTTGATGACACGAGCATACGAACAGAATGCCCCCGCGTCATCAAGGGGCCGCGACGTCAGGCGGCGGGATCGGCGAAGTTGGGCGCCCGCTTCTCCAGATTGGCCATCACCGCCTCGATCTGGTTGGGCGAGCCGATCAGGGCCGCCTGCTCGATCGATTCGGCCAGCAGCAGGGCGGCATCGTCCAGGGCGCCTGCCTGGTTGCACAGGCGCTTGGCCGCGCGCACGGCGTCCGGGCTCTTGCCGGCGATCTCGCGGGCGAGGACCAGGGCATCGGCCAGCGGATCGGCGCAGACCTTGGTGGCGATGCCCAGGCCCTTGGCCTCCTCGCCCGAGAAGATGCGGCCGGTGTAGATCAGTTCGCGCATGACATCGTCGCGCAGCAGGCCGCGCAGCAGGACCATGCCCGCCATGTCGGGCACCAAGCCCCACTTGGCTTCCATGATCGACAGGCGGGTGTCGGGTGCGATGTAGCGGATGTCGGCGCCCAGGCAGAGCTGGAAGCCGCCGCCGAAGGCGACGCCGTGGACGGCGGCGATCACCGGCACCGGGATCTGGCGCCAGACCATCACCGCGTGCTGCGGCCCGTTGGAAATACCGTGTGTGCGCTCCTCCAAGGTGGCGCCCGCCACCTTGTGCGGGCCACCGCCGGCCATGCCGGCGAAATTGCCCAGGTCCAGCCCGGCGCAGAAGGCGCGGCCGGTGCCCGACAGGACCACGGCCCGCACACTGGTATCGGCCGCCAGCGCGTCGCCGGTTTCGATCAGGGCCTTGAACATGCCGTCGCTCAAGGCGTTCATCTTGTCGGGCCGGGTCAGGCGGACATCGGCGACGCCGCCATCCATGGTGATCGAGATCAGGTCGCTCATGGCTTCTTACTGGCCCCCTTGGTCAAGCGCAGCGCATCAGGCGAGGGCGGCTGGCACAGCATGCCCTCCACCGTGTCGAGAAGATTGGCCAGAGCCGCCGGATCGTTCCACAGCTCGGCCCAGTCGTTGCGGCCGCCTTCCGCCCCCTCGCGGGAGGAGACCGCGGCCAGGACATAGAGCGTCATCAGCTTGATGCGCTGGTCCAGCAGCTTGCGCGGCAGCGCCGGCACGAAGCGGTGGATATGCTCGACGCAGCGGCGATAGGAGCTGTCGCGCCGGCGGGCATCCATCGACTCGAGCAGCATGTCGTAGTGGTCGACGGTCAGGCGCACGGCGAAGGAGACGCTGAACTCGTCCTTGGGCGCGGCACCGATCACCGGATCGACCACCAGATGAACGATCTCGCGCAACGCGGTGGGACCGCCCGCCGCCTCGATCGCGTCGAGCCGGCGGGTGCGTTCGTCGTTGATCGCCTGCGAACCGTCCAGCACCAGTTCGCGGATCAGCGCTTCCTTGGTGCCGAAATAATAGTGCAGCGAGCCGCCGTTCTTCTGCCCGGCGGCATCGACGATGTCGCGCACCGTTACCTCGGCGAAGCCGCGCTGGGCAAACAGGCGCCGGGCGGCAAGCTTGATGCGCTCGCGCGTGTCGTCGCCCCGGGTGGAGTGTTCGTCGTTCATGGGCATGGCGGCAGCGCCATATCCTTCGTCATCCCGGCGCAGGCCGGGATCCATGGTCGTGCAACGCCAGATATCGCCCCTGGCGGCACCATGGATTCCGGCCTGCGCCGGAATGACGAAAGAGAGGCCATGCTCTAGCGCGGCGCCATGCGAATGGCGCCGTCCAGGCGGACGTCCTCGCCGTTGAAGTAACCATTGGTGATCATGGTCAGGGCGAGCTGGGCATATTCTTCCGGCGCGCCCAGGCGCTTGGGGAAGGGCACCGAGGCGGCGAGCGCTGCCTTGACGTTGTCGGGGGCGGCCTGCAGCAGCGGCGTGTTGAAGATGCCGGGCAGGATGGTGTTGACGCGGATGCCCTCGCTCATCAGGTCGCGGGCGATCGGCAGGGTCATGCCGACGACGCCGCCCTTGGACGCCGAATAGGCGGCCTGGCCCATCTGGCCGTCCTCGGCCGCGACCGAGGCCGTGTTCACGATGGCGCCACGCTCGCCGTATTCCAGCGGCGGCAGGTCCAGCATGCCCTGGGCCGACTTGGCGATGCAGCGGAAGGTGCCGACCAGGTTGATCTGGATGATCATGTTGAAGGCATCGAGCGGGAAGTGCTTGCCCTTGCCGGTTTCCTTGTCGCGGCTGACCGTCTTGATGGCGTTGCCGGTGCCGGCGCAATTGACCAGGATGCGCTCCTGGCCGATGGCCGCGCGCGCCTTGGCGAAGCCGGCGTCGACATCGGCGTCCGAGGTCACGTTGACCTTGCAGAACACGCCGCCCAGTTCCTGGGCGATTTCCTCGCCCTTGGTCTCGTTCATGTCGAAGATCGCGACCTTGACACCCTGGGCCGCCAGCGCGCGAGCCGTCGCCGCGCCCAGGCCGGAAGCGCCGCCGGTGATGACGGCGGAAACGGAAGAATCGAGCTTCATTTTTTTCTACCTTGCTTGGAAGTCTGTAATCAGAGACGTTCGATGATGGTGACGTTGGCGAGGCCGCCGCCTTCGCACATGGTCTGCAGGCCGTAGCGCTTGCCCCGCGCCGCCAAGGCATGGATCAGGGTCGACATCAGCTTGGTACCCGAGCCGCCCAGGGGATGGCCCAGGGCGATGGCGCCGCCGTTCACGTTCAGGCGCGCGGGATCGGCCCCCGTCTCCTTCAGCCAGGCCATCGGGACCGAGGCAAAAGCCTCGTTGACCTCGTAGAGGTCGATGTCATCGATCTTCATGCCGGCGCGGTCCAGGGCACGCTTGGTGGCCGGGATCGGCGCTTCCAGCATGATCACCGGATCGGCGCCGAGCACGCTTATGTGATGGACCCGGGCCAGCGGGGCCACGCCCAGGGCCTTCAGGCCGCGCTCGTTCACCACCATGACGCCCGAGGCGCCGTCGCAGATCTGGCTGGAGGTGGCGGCGGTGAGGCGGCCGCCATCGGCGATCAGCTTGACGTTGCGAATGGCATCGAGGCTGGCGTCGAAGCGGATACCCTCGTCGACCTTGTGGATCGCCGTGGTCCCGTCGGCCAGCGTCACCTCGATCGCCACGATCTCCTGGTCGAAGGCGCCGGCCTTGGTCGCCGCCGCGGCCTTGACCTGGCTGTCGTAGCCGAAGAGGTCCAGCTCGTCCTTCGACAGGCCGTATTTCACCGCGATCATCTCGGCGCCGGTGAACTGGCTGAATTCGACGCCGGGGTAACGCTCCTCGACACGAGGGCTCTTCGGGATACCGAAGCCGTTCTTGGCCGGCAGGGCAGTGGACAGGCCCATGGGCACCCGGCTCATGCTCTCGACGCCCGAGGCGATGACCACGTCCATGGTGCCCGACATCACCGCCTGGGCGGCGAAGTGCAGGGCCTGCTGGGACGAGCCGCACTGGCGGTCGACCGAGGTGGCCGGCACGCTTTCGGGCAGGCGCGAGGCCAGCACCGCGTTGCGCGCGACGTTGAAGCCCTGTTGCCCGGCCTGGGTGACGCAGCCCATGATGACGTCGTCGACGATGGCGGGATCGGCGCCGGTCCGGTCGAGCAGGGCGTTCAGGATTTCGCCGCCCAGGTCGGCCGGATGCCAGCCGGAAACCCGGCCGCCCTTGCGCCCGCCGGCGGTGCGCGCCGCGGCGACGATATAGGCCTCACCCATGACTTCCTCCGTTTTGTTTTGTCACTCGAACCGTTTAATCGCGCGGTCGACCTGGAGTCAATCGCGCTTTAAACGCCTCTTTAAAATCAGGCTGCCTTGAAGCGGATGGGCAGCACCTTGGGGCCGTTGACGAAGGCCGCCTGCGAGATCTTGGGCGCGCCCGCCAGTTCCAGGGTTTCGATGTGGGGCAGCAGTTCCTCGAACAGGATGCGCATCTCCATCTTGGCCAGGTGCTGGCCCAGGCACAGATGCGCGCCATAGCCGAAGGCCAGGTGCTTGTTGGGCTTGCGGTCGCTGCGGAAGACGAAGGGATCCTCGAACACGTCCTCGTCGCGGTTGCCCGAGGCATAGCAGAGCATCAGCCAGTCATCCTTGGCGATCTTGCGGCCGCCGATCTCGGTATCCTCCTTGGCCGAGCGCATGAAGGTCTTGACCGGCGTGGTCCAGCGGATCGCCTCGTCGACAAGGCCGGGGATCAGCGACGGGTCGGCCTTCACCCGGGCCAGTTCCGCCGGGTTTTCGGCCAGGGCCCAGATCGCGCCCGCGGTCGAGGACGAGGTGGTGTCGTGGCCGGCGGTCGCGACGATGATGTAATAGCTCATCGCCTCGAAATCCGAGATCGGCGCGCCGTCGATCCTGGCATTGGCCAGCACGGTGGCGAGGTCGTCCTTGGGGTTGATACGGCGGTCCTCGCTGATCTGGCGGAAATAGTCCTGAAAGTCGCCGAGGGTCGCCTGCATCATCATGACGACCTGCTCGGGATCCATCATGTCGACCATCATGCGCTGCTGCTCGGGGTCGGAGGCGCCGAACAGTTCCTGGGTCAGGCGCAGCATACGGTCCTCGTCCTGGGGCGGCACGCCCAGGATGTCCATGACCACGTGGAGGGGATAGCCCAGGGCCACGTCGGCAACGAAATCGCAGGTCCCCCGGTCGCCAGGAATTTCTGCACCGCGCCCTTGGCGATGGTGCGCACCCGGTCTTCCACCTTCTTCAGGTTGGGCGGCATGAACCAGCTCTGGGTCAGCAGGCGGTACTTGATGTGGTCGGGGCTGTCCATCTGGACCAGCGAGCGCACCAGGTGTGGGCTGCCGCCGGTCAGCTTGCGCACGAAGGCATCGCCCTTCTTGTCGATGATCGTGGTCTGCCGCTCGCCACTGCGGAACAACTCGTTCTGCCGGCTGATGTCCAGGATGTCGGCGTGCTTGGTCACCACCCAGAAGGGATCGAAGCCTTCCGGCTCGGCCAGGCCGAAGGGGTTGTTGGCGCGCAGCCAGGTATAGGTTTCGTGGAGCTTGTCGCTGCCGTAGACAACGGGATCGACCAGGTGAGCGGCGATTTCGGCCGGAATACGCACGTCGGCTTGGGTCATGGCGATCTCTCCTCCTAGGGCGCGTTCGCGCCCGCCTCTTATTTGCCCGCTATCCCTTGCGGTCTTTTGTCTGCTGTTTTAAATATTGCATTAATAGCGGGCGAGCAAGCCCCGGATGGGGAGAAACCAGGATGGAAGTTACCGCCGCGCCGGCGGTGCCGGGCGTTGAAGCGGCCCTTGCCGCCCTTGCCCCGCGCCTTGCCGCAGGGGCCACGGGCGTTTGTGCTGTGCGGCGCCTTTCAGGCGGGGCCAGCCAGGAAACCTGGGCCTTCGAGACCAGCGGCGGCGAGCGCTTCATCCTGCGCCGCGCACCCAGCGCCACCTGGAAATCAGAGATGAGCATCGACCTCGAAACCGAGGCGATCCTGATGCAGCGGGCAGGTGCCGCCGGCGTCCCCTCGCCCCGCGTGCGCCATGTCCTGGTGCCCGAGGATGGCCTGGGCAAGGGCTTCATCATGGGCTTCGTCGCCGGCGAAACGCTTGGCCAGAAGATCCTGCGCGACCCGGCCCTGGATGCCGTCCGCCCCGACCTGGCGCGCCAGTGCGGCACCACGATGGCGGCGATCCATCGCATCGACACCTCAGGGATTGTCGACCTGAAAGCAACGACCGCCCGGAGCCAGGTCGACGATCTGGCCGCCGCGCACCGGGCCGGGGGCTGGGTGCGGCCGGTCTTCGACCTGGCGCTGCGCTGGCTGCAGGATCGCTGCCCGGCCACAGTGCCGCACCCGACCCTGGTCCACGGCGATTTCCGCAATGGCAACCTGATCATCGGCGCCGACGGTATCCGCGCCGTGCTGGACTGGGAACTGGCCCACCAGGGCGACCCGATGGAAGACCTGGGTTGGATCTGCGTCAATTCCTGGCGCTTTGGCGAGATCGACAAGCCGGTCGGCGGCTTCGGCAACCGGGAGGATCTGTTTGCGGCCTATGAGGCCGCGGGCGGCACCGTCGATCCCGCCCGTGTCCGCTTCTGGCAGGCCGTGGGCACCTTGCGCTGGGGCATCATCTGCGCCGACAGCACCAACCGCTTCAGCCGCGGCGACGATCCCTCGATCGAACGCGCCGTGATCGGCCGGCGGACCTCGGAAACCGAACTGGACCTGATCGACCTGATGACGGGGAACGACTGATGCAGGACAAGCCCGACGCCGCCGCCATCGTCGCCACCGTGAACGCCTTCCTGCGCGAGACCATCCTGCCCCTGCTGTCCGGCCGTGCCGCCTTCGACCTGCGCGTCTCGATGAACGCGCTGGAACTGGTCGGCCGCGAATTGGTCTTGAGCCCGGCCAGCGATGCGGCCGAGGCCGCGCGCCTGTCGGCCCTGCTGGGCGAGACGGGCACGCTGGAAGACCTCAACCAGACACTCGGCCAGCGCATTGCCGCGGGCGAGATCGGCCTGGAAACGCCGGGCCTGATCGACCATCTGCGGGCAACCGCGATCGAGAAGCTGGCGGTAGACCAGCCCAAATACTCGAGCTACCGACGCGCCCTGGGGAAGAAGTGATCATGGATTTCAATCTGCCGCCCGCCCTCGTCGCCTATCTGGCGGAACTCGATAAATTCATCGAGACCGAGATCAAGCCGATGGAGGCGGAGGACGACAACATCCGCTTCTTCGACCACCGCCGCGAATGGGCCCGGACCGACTGGGAAAACGGCGGTCTGCCGGCCCACGAGTGGGAGGCGCTGCTGGGCCGGGTGCGCCGCAAGGCCGATGCTGCCGGGCACCTGCGCTTCGGCCTGCCCAAGGAGTTCGGCGGCAAGGACGGTTCGAACCTGTGGATGGCGGTGATCCGCGAACACCTGGCTGCCAAGGGCCTGGGCCTGCACTGCGACCTGCAGAACGAGCACGCGATCGTCGCCAACAATCCCTTCGTCCTGATGCTGCGCGACTTCGGCACGGCCGCACAGCAGGCCGAATTCACCCAGGGCATGCTGAACGAGACCCACCGCATCGCCTTTGGCCTGACCGAGCCCAACCACGGCTCCGACGCCACCCACATGGAAACCCGCGCCATGCCCGAAAGCCGCAACGGGGTGGCGGGCTGGCGCATCGATGGCGAGAAGATGTGGACCACCGGCATGCACGTGGCGACCCACTGCCTGACCTTCGTGCGCACCGCCGGCAAGGATGGCGACGCCACCGGGATCAGCGCCTTCCTGGTGCCCTCGGCCACGCCCGGCGTGAAGATCGAGGAATACCTGTGGACCTTCAACATGCCAACCGACCATCCAAGGGTCAGCTTCACCGATGTCTGGGTGCCCGAGGATGCGCTGTTCGGCCCGCCGGGTGGCGGCCTGGCCCTGGCGCAGCACTTTGTTCATGAGAACCGCATTCGCCAGGCGGCGTCCAGCCTGGGGGCGGCCAGCTTCTGCATCGAGGAAAGCGTCAAATATGCCAGGGTCCGCAAACCCTTCGGCGAAGCCCTGGCCAGGAACCAGGGCATCCAGTTTCCCCTGGTGGAGCTTGCGACTCAGGTGGAAATGCTGCGCCTGCTGATCCGCAAGACCGCCTGGGAGATGGACCAGATGGCCAAACCGGAGGTTGAACGCCGCCTGTCGGACAAGGTATCGATGTGCAATTACTGGGCAAACCGGCTGGTTTGCGAGGCGGCGGACCGCGCCATGCAGGTTCATGGCGGAATCGGCTATTCCCGCCACAAGCCCTTCGAGCATATATATCGCCACCATCGCCGCTATCGGATCACCGAAGGGGCGGAAGAAATCCAGATGCGCAAGGTTGCGGCGTATCTGTTCGGCTATATGGGTCCGCGGCGCAAAGAGTTCGAGAAACTGTAAGCCGCGTAGAAGGGGAGTGAGCGGGTGACGGACGGGGCGGTTGGTGCGCGCGTTGTCATTGTCGGGGCCGGTCATGCCGGCGGTTCGGCGGCAGCGTTCCTGAGGCAATACGGTTTTGCCGGTGCAATCACCCTGATCGGCGAAGAGCCGATCGCCCCCTATCAGCGCCCGCCCCTGTCCAAGGCCTGGTTGAAGGGCGAGGCTGACGCCGACGCCCTGATGCTGAAGCCCGAGAGCTATTACAGCGAACACAATGTCGACCTGCGCCTCTCCGCCGTGGCGGTGGCGATCGACCGGGCGGCCAGGACGGTCACCCTGGGCGACGGCGGCACGGTGGCCTATGACCACCTGATCCTGGCCACGGGGGCCCGGGCGCGGCGGCTGCCGATCCCGGGCGCCACCCTGGGCAACATGCTGGAACTGCGTAACGCCGCCGATGCCGAGCGGGTCAAGGCCATCCTCGGCCCGGGCAAGCGCCTGGCGATCGTCGGCGGCGGCTATATCGGCCTGGAGGTCGCAGCCTCGGCCCGGGCGCTGGGCGCGGAAGCCGTGATCATCGAGCGCGAGGCCCGGGTGCTGGCGCGTGTCGCCTGCCAGCCCCTGTCGGCCTTCTTCCAGGATTACCACAGCGCCCGCGGCGTGACCTTCGAGCTGGATGCCGGGGTCGAGGCCTTCGAGGGCGAGACCAACGTCACCGGCGTGCGCCTGTCGGACGGCCGGGTGCTGCCCTGCGATGCCGCCCTGGTCGGGGTCGGCGCCGTGCCCAATGACGAGATGGCTCGCGCCGCGGGCCTTGCCTGCGACGGCGGCATCGTCGTCGACCTCGCCGCGCGCACCAGCGATCCGGCGATCTTCGCCATCGGCGACGTCACCCGGCGGCCCCTGCCGCTCTACGACCGCATGCACCGGCTGGAAAGCGTGCCCAACGCGCTGGAGCAGGCCAAGCAGGCGGCCTGCGCCATCACCGGCAAGGCGGCCCCGGCGCCGGAGGTGCCGTGGTTCTGGTCCGACCAGTTCGACCTCAAGCTTCAGATCGCCGGCCTGCCCTTCGATGTCGAGGAAATCGTCATCCGCGGCAACCCGGCAGACGCGAAGTTCGCCGTGTTCCACCTGAAGGCCGGGGTGATCGTCGCGGTCGAGGCGGTCAATGCCCCGCCCGAATTCATGATGGGCAAGAACCTGATCGGCTCGCGCAAGCCGGTCAGTATCGATAAGCTCCGCAATCCAACCGTTTCCATGAAAGAGGTCGCAGCCTGATCGCCGCGACATAAGAGAGTAGCGATGACCAAGATCATTTATGTCGAGCACAACGGCACCCAGCACGAGATCGACGTGAAGGTGGGGCTCTCCGTGATGGAAGGCGCCGTCAAAAACAGCGTCCCCGGCATCGATGCCGATTGCGGCGGCGCCTGCGCCTGTGCCACCTGCCATGTCTATGTCGACGACGCCTGGGTCGAGAAGACCGGCAAGCCCGACGAGCTCGAGGCCTCGATGTTGGAATTCGCCGAGAATGTCGAACCGACCTCGCGCCTGTCGTGCCAGATCAAGGTGACCGACGCGCTCGAGGGCCTCACCGTCAAGATGCCGGCCAGCCAGCACTGAGGGTCACAACGGGCGGAGCGTTTCGATGAGCAAAGCCCGGCCCTTTACCATCGCGGTCGACGACAAGACCCTCGAAGGGATTCTCGACCGGGTCCGCGCCTATGACTGGGATGCCCTGCCCGATGCCGGCCACTGGCACAGCGGGACCAGCATCGCCTATCTGCGCGACTTCACCCGCTATTGGCTGAGCGAATACGACTGGCGCCGGTCGGAAGCGGCGCTGAACGCCTTGCCGCAGTTCAAGGCCACGGTCGACGGGCTGGACATTCATTTCATCCATGTCCGCGGTTCGGCGCCTGCGCCGCGCCCGCTGATCATCAGCCACGGCTGGCCCGGCTCGGTCGCCGAATTCCTCGACATCATCGAACCGCTGGCCCATCCCGAACGCTTCGGCGGCGAGGCCGCCGACGGCTTCGACGTGATCGCCCCGTCGCTGCCCGGCTATGGCTTTTCCGGCCGGCCGGCCAAGCCGATCGGCCCGCGCGTGGTAGCCGGCCTGTTCCACCGGCTGATGACGGAGGTGCTGGGCTACGAGCGCTACCTCGCCCAGGGCGGCGACTGGGGCAGTGCCGTGTCGGCCTGGCTGGGTTACGACCACGCGCCCGCCTGCGCCGCCGTGCACCTCAACATGGCCTTGACCCGGGCCGAGGGGGCGAAGGCCGAGACGCCGGAGGAAAAGGCCTTCGAGCAACGCATGAAGTTCAGCCTGATGCTGGAAGGCGCCTATTTCCAGCTCCAGGCGACCAAGCCGCAGACCTTGGCTTTCGCGATGATGGACAGCCCGGTGGGCGTCGCCGCCTGGATCCTGGAGAAATTCGCCGCCTGGTCCGACCTGCCGCGCGACGGCGACGGCGCGCCGGATCTTTCGGCGCATTACACCCGCGACCGGCTGCTGACCAACATCATGATCTATCTGGTGACCCGCAGCTTCGCGACCTCGACCTGGATGTACCGCGGCATGGCGGAACAGTCGCCGCGCGGCCTGCCCGCACCGGTGACCGTGCCGGTCGGCATCGCCGCCTTCCCCGATCCCTGCTTCCCGCCGCCGCCCCGCAGCCTGGCGCAGAAGTCCTACAACATCACCCGCTGGACCGACATGCCCCGCGGCGGCCACTTCGCCGCCATGGAGCAGCCGGCGTTGCTGGTCGACGACATCCGCGCCTTTGCGCGGGAGAATTTCTGAATCTTCGGATCTCGCTCTTCGCCAGTGTCGACGCGGCACCGGCGGGGGCAATAGCCCCCGTCGATCGATAATGCCGCGTCGCGACTGATCAACCGGCAAATTCGCGGCAGGATCATTGCAAATCTGTGTCCTTCCGCGGTGGTCGGTGTCATATAGGAAACTGGAACCGCGCCGAATCCGGGTCCGCCTCAAATCAGCTGAAGGGGAGACTGACAATTGCTGACCTTTAAGGAACTGATCGCCGCCTACGCGACCCATACCGAACTCGAGCCCAAGGTTGCCGAGAAGGCGATCCGCGGCCTCATCGAGTTCATCGCCACCAAGACCGCCAAGGGCGACAAGCTGCGCCTGCCGGGCCTGGGCACCTTCGAAGTGAAGAAGCGCCCCGCCCGTGCCGGCCGCAATCCCCAGACCGGGGCGGCGATCAAGATCAAGGCGAGCTCGCGCCTGACCTTCAAGCAGGCAGCCACGCTGGCGGCGGCGGCTCCCGCGGCCAAGAAGGCCAAGGCAGCCAAGGGTGCCGCCAAGGCAGCGCCGAAGGCCGCCGCCAAGAAGGCCCCGGCCAAGAAAGCCGCCAAGAAGTGATGGAACGGGGTGCATTGCACCCCGTCCAACAGGTGCGGCGGCGATCGCCCGGTCGCTGCCCGCCACCGCCTCTCAAACTCGGGCATCAATTCAAATTGTAATTTATTCAATTACGCTCGATGCGGCGCCGACCTTCCTCGTCGTTCCCGCGGCGGCGCGACCAATCGACATCCGGCACCGCTCTCTTGTCGTCATGGCCGGGCGAAGTCCCGGCCATCCACGTCGCCAAGCTGCCTATGCCGTCAACAGAGGTGGCTCGTCCCGACGTGGATGACCGGGACAAGCCCGGTCATGACGATAAGGAAAGTGTCCAGACGTGAATGCAAACCCTGACGTCTCATCCCGCGCCGCCGCCGGGACGGCGCCAATCAGCCCAGCAGCTTGCGCAGCTCGTTCTTGGCCACCTTCTCGAGGGTCGACCGGGGAAGCGCGTCGACGAGGCGCACTTCGGCCGGAACCTTGAAGGTGGCAAGCTCGTGCCGGCAGGCCGCCAGGATCCGCTCGGCCAGGCCGGGATCGGCCTCGGCCCCGCCCTTGGGGATGACGAAGGCCACGGGCACCTCGTCCAGCATCGGGTGCTTCTTGGCCACCACCGCGGCCTCGCCCACCCCGGGAACCAGGATGATTACCCGCTCGATCTCGGACGCGGCGACGTTTTCGCCGCCGACCTTCAGCATGTCCTTGGTGCGATCGGCGAAGACCAGGCTGCCATCGGGGGCCAGGGTGACCCGGTCGCCGGTACGGAAGCGCCCCGCCTCGTCATAGCTGGCGGCCGTCGCCACCGCATCGCCCAGATAGCCGGTGAACAGGCTAATCCCCGGAATGCCGCCGACCAGCAGGTCGCCGGTCTCGCCGGGCCGCACCGGTTGGCCGTCGTCGTTCACGACATGGATGGCGTACTCCGGGGCCGGGCGCCCGATGGTGTAGGGCGTGTTCTGCTGGTGCGGGGTGCCGACGATGCCGTGGGTGATGGTTTCCGACATGCCCCACCAGCCGATGGTCTTCACCCCGAACTGGGCATCCGTCGGCGGCTCGCAATAGGCGCTGCCCCACAGGCGGAAGTGGTGCCGGGACGGCACTTCCTGCTCGGCCAGCGCCCGTTCGCAGAAGGGAATGATCGAGGCCCAGGTGCAGCGATGGCGCAGCGCCGTCGGCCAGAAGCGCGAGGCCGAGAAGCGCGGGGTAATCACCGCGGTGGCGCCGGCCCAGAGCGCGGCGAGCACCGAATAGGCCTGGGCATTGGTGTGGAACAGTGGCAGGCTGACCAGGTGCACATCCTGCGCCCGCAGGTCTTCGTGCACCGCATTGATGCGGGCACCCCACAGGGCATTGGCATGGCTCCACAGCACCGCCTTGGGCCGCGAGGTGGTGCCGGAGGTGAACTGGATGCTGAATTCGCCCAAGGGGTCGACGGGCCGTGCCTGGAACAGGTTGGGATCGCCCAGCAGGGCCTCGAAGCTGTCGCGGAACGGCACCCCCTGCGTCACGCACAGCCACTTCAAATCCGGGCAGGCACCGCCCACCAGTTCGGCATAGGCCGGCTGGGTGATCGCCCCGACCACCCGGCAATGATCGGCGAAATAGGTGAGTTCTCCCGCGGCCGACTTGGTGTTGGTGGTCACCGCGGTAAAGCCGCCATAGGCGCAGCCGATCCAGGCCAGCGCCGCCTCCAGGCAATTGTCGAGGTGCACCAGGATGCGGTCGCCCGGCCTTGCCCCGCGCGCGGCGAGGCCAGCCCCCAGCGCCCGCGCCAGGCGGCGGAACTCGCCATAGGTCCAGGTCTGCTCATCGCCCTCGAACGGGGCCCAGACCAGGAAGGGGTGCGTGCCGCGCCTCTCGGCCTGGGCATCGACCAGGCTGCGGATGTCGAGGCCGTGGAAGGGATGAAGCTGGGCGGGGTCGACGAATGGCAACATTTCAATGCTCTCGTTGGCGGCGGCCCCGGCGTTTGGGGCCGCAACAATGGCATGATCGATTCTACCACGGACGGGGTTTGGCGCCCCGCCCGTCAGGCTTTGCCTCAGGCCGCCAGCATGCCTTCCAGGCGGGCACGGATGAGCTGCTCGGCCTCGGCCATGATGCGGTCGATCAGTTCCTTGCAGGTCGGGATGTCGTTGATCAGGCCCGCGACCATGCCGCACGACCAAGCCCCGGCCTGCATCTCGCCCTTCAGCATGATGCGGGGGTAGACGCCGGCCACTTCCTCGATGATGTCCTCGAACTTGATGGCGGCGCCCAGGGCACGCTCCTTGTCCAGCAGGCGTTCGACCGCCTCGTTGGTCAGCACGCGCTCGGTATTGCGCAAGGGGCGCATGACCAGGCGGGTGTCGAGCTCCGAAGCCGCGACGATCGCCTGCTTCACGTTCTCGTGCACCGGCGCCTCCTTGGTGGCGATGAAGCGGGTGCCCATGTTCATGCCGTCGGCGCCCATGGCCAGGGCCGCGACCAAGCTGCGGGCATCGGCCATGCCGCCCGAGGCGACGAAGGGGATCTTCAACTCGTCGGCCGCGCGCGGCAGCAGGATCATGTTGGGCACGTCATCCTCGCCCGGGTGGCCGCCGCATTCGAAGCCGTCGACGCTGACCGCGTCGCAGCCGATCGCCTCGGCCTTCAGGGCGTGACGCACCGAGGTACATTTGTGGATGACCTTGATGCCCGCCTCTTTCAGGGCCGGCAGCCATTTCTGCGGGTTGTTGCCCGCGGTCTCGACCGCCTTCACGCCGCCGTCGATGATCGCCTTCACATAGCCCGGGTAATCCGGCGCGGTCACCACCGGCAGGAAGGTCAGGTTCACGCCGAAGGGCTTGTCGGTCATCGCGCGGCAGCGGGCGATCTCGTTCGCCAGGTCCGCCGGGGTGCGCTGGGTCAGGCCGGTGATGATGCCCAGGCCGCCCGCGTTGGACACGGCCGCCGCCAGCTCGGCAAAGCCGACGAAATGCATGCCCCCCTGGATGATGGGGTGCTGAATGCCGAACATTTCGGTGATCTTGGTCTTCATCTGGGGGCGTTCCTGCTTCTGTTTTTGGCAACGGGACCCGGCCTGGCCCGGGCAATTCCGCGGGCATCCTAACTGCGGCGACCGGCCTTTCACCAGGGGGACCGGGCTCACATCTCGACCATTGCACAATTGCAATACAGGAATTGCCTTTTATCAATTTGCCTTGCGTTTGGGAAATGTCCACCCTGCCTCCATCAGCGATGCGGCAAGGGGATGGCGACGATGAACGGGGACCTCTTCAAGAACCTGGACTGGGACGATTTCCGCCTGGTGAAAGCCATCGCCGATGCCCGCGGCCTGCCCCGCGCCGCCCTGCAATTGGGCGTCAACCATTCCACGGTGTTCCGGCGCTTGGGCCAGATCGAGGAAGCCCTGGGCACCGTCCTGTTCGAGCGGCACCGCACCGGCTATGCCCCCACCCCGGCCGGCGAGGAGATGGTCGCCCTGGCCGAGCGCCTGTCCGAAGACATCACCACCTTCACCCGCAAGCTGGCGGGGCGCGAGGTGACGCCGGCCGGCGAATTGCGCGTCACCACCAATGATTCGCTGCTGATCTACCTGCTCACCCCGCTGTTCGCCCGCTTCCGCAGGCAGTGCCCCGACGTGCGGCTGGATATCGTGCTCAGCAACGAGGCGCTGAACCTGTCGAAGCGCGACGCCGACGTCGCCATCCGCGCCACCGACGCCCCGCCCGACAACCTGGTCGGCCGCCGCGCCGCGCGCATCGCCTGGGCCCTGTACGGCCGCACCGCCGATTTCCCCGATCCCGACGAGATCGACCAGGCGGCCCTGTTCGACCGCCCCTGGGTGTCGCTGGGCGACAACCTGACCGGCCTGCAGGCGGTGAAATTCGTCCGCGACCACGTCCCGCCCGAGAAGATCGCCTACAAGGTCAGCAGCGTGCTGGGCGTGGCCGAAGCGGTGGAGGCGGGCCTGGGCATCGGCCACCTACCGTGTTTCATCGGCGACACCCGGCCGGGGCTGACCCGCCTGGCCCCGCCGCAGGCCGCCTATGCCGCCGACCTGTGGCTGCTCACCCACCCCGACCTGCGCCACGCCGCCCGGGTGCGCCTGTTCCTCGATTTTCTGTCAGCCGAGATCGGCAAGGAACGGCACCGGCTGGAGGGGACCCTGCAAAGTCACCTTGCACCGATGCAAGCAAATAGCCCTGCCTAGTGTCACATCTTTGCCGTTAACTTCATCCCGCCGCGGCGATACCCGGCGCCCGACATCGAAGGAGATATCTAAATGGTTACGAACGCGAAACCCGTTCCGGGCAAGGGCCTGGTCGACCCGACCAATCACACCCTGATCATGATCGATTTCCAGTCGCAGATGTCTTTCGCGACCCGCTCGATCGATGCCGTGTCGCTGCGCAACAACGCCGCCCTGGTGGCCGAGGCGGCAGCCGGCTTCAAGGTCTCGACCATCCTGACCACGGTGGCCGAAAAATCCTTCTCCGGCCCCATGTTCGACGAAATCCACGCCGCCTTCCCGGGCCAGGCCATGCTCGACCGCACCTCGATGAACACCTGGGAAGACGCCAAGGTGATCGAGCGCGTCAACGAGATCGGCAAGGGCCGCATCGTCCTTTCCGGGCTGTGGACCTCGGTCTGCATCGTCGGCCCCGCCCTGTCGGCGCTCGAGCAGGGCTTCGAGGTCTATGTCATTGCCGACGCCTGCGGCGACGTCTCGACCGAGGCGCACGAGCGCGCGATGGAACGCATGATCCAGGCCGGCGCCCGGCCGATGACCTCGCTCCAGTACTTGCTGGAACTGCAGCGCGACTGGGCCCGCGGCGAGACCTACGACCTCACCACCGGCATCGCCAAGCGCCTGGGCGGCGCCTATGGCCTGGGCATCATCTATGCCAAGACCATGCTGGGCGAGCACGCCTCGGAAGCCGGCGAATAGGCATCGAAACCACTGGTCCCGAGATCCCGGAAAACGGCCTTGCCGTTTCCGGGATGACGCTAGGGGAGATTTCGCCATGAAGCTCTATCTCGTTGCCCTGGGGGCCGGTGTCCTGGTGGGTGTGATCTATGGCCTGATGAATGTGCGATCACCGGCGCCGCCGGTGATCGCGCTGATCGGGCTCTTGGGGATTCTGGTCGGCGAGCAGGTGGTGCCGGTGGCCAAGAGGCTGATCGCCGGCCAGCCCATCACCCTGTCCTGGGTGAAACAGGACTGCGTGCCCCATGTCTTCGGCGAACTGCCGGCCAAGCCCGGCACCAAGGACGGCGCGGCGTGAGCAGGCTCACCCGGCGCGATCTGGGCCTTGCCACCCTGGCCGGGGCCGCCATGCTGGCCAGGCCCGGCACACTTCGAGCGGAAGGTAGCAGCATGAGTCCCTCGTTGATCCTGGTGAACGGGCGCTTCTCCACGCTCGACCCCGAAAACCCCAACCCGCAGGCGGTCGCGATCACCGGGGGCAAGTTCAGCGCCGTGGGCGACGAGCGCGAGATCCGCGCCCTGGCCGGGCCGCAGACGCGCGTCATCGACCTCAGGGGCCGGCGCGTCATCCCCGGCCTGATCGACAGCCACATGCACATCATCCGCGGCGGCCTGAACTACAACATGGAACTGCGCTGGGACGGCGTACGCTCCCTGGCCGACGCCCTGCGCATGCTCAAAGAACAGGTCGACCGCACGCCGGCGCCGCAATGGGTGCGCGTGGTCGGCGGCTTTACGCAGCACCAGTTCGCGGAAAAGCGCCTGCCGACCCTGGACGAGCTCAACGCCATCGCCCCCGACACGCCGGTGTTCATCCTGCACCTCTACGACCGCGCCCTGCTGAACGCCGCCGCCCTGCGCGTGGTCGGCTATACCAAGGACACGCCCAACCCGCCGGGCGGCGAGATCGTGCGCGATGCCAATGGCAACCCGACCGGCCTGCTGGTGGCCAGGCCCAATGCCACGATCCTCTATTCGACCCTGGCCAAGGGGCCGAAGCTGCCGCCCGAATACCAGAAGAACTCCACCCGTCACTTCATGCGCGAGGTGAACCGGCTGGGCGTCACCGGCGTGATCGATGCCGGCGGCGGTTTCCAGAATTATCCCGACGATTACAAGATCGTCGAGGAACTGCACGCGCAGGGCCAGCTCACCGTGCGCCTGGCCTATAACCTGTTCACCCAGAAGCCCAAGGCGGAGCTGGCGGATTTCAAGACCTGGGCGACCCAGGTGACGCCGGGCCAGGGCGACGACACCTATCGCCACAACGGTGCCGGCGAAATGCTGGTCTACAGCGCCGCCGATTTCGAGGATTTCAAGGTCGAGCGGCCGGACATGCCGCCCACCATGGAAGCTGAGCTGGAGCCGGTGGTGCGCCTGCTGGCGCAAAACCGCTGGCCCTGGCGCCTGCACGCGACCTACAACGAGACCATCACCCGCGCGCTGGACATCTTCGAAAAGGTGAACCGGGAGGTGCCGCTGGCCGGCCTGAACTGGTTCTTCGACCATGCCGAGACCATCGACGACCGCAATATCGACCGTATCGCGAAACTGGGCGGCGGCATCGCCGTGCAGCACCGCATGGCGTTCCAGGGCGAAGATTTCGTCGCCCGCTACGGCAACCGGGCGGCGGAACGCTCGCCCCCCATCAAGCGCATGCTCGAGGCCGGCGTGAAGGTCGGCGCCGGTACCGATGCGACCCGCGTCGCCTCCTACAACCCCTGGGTCTCGCTATCCTGGCTGGTGACCGGCAAGACCCTGGGCGGCCTTGCCCTCTACCCCGCCGCCAACCGGCTGGACCGCGAGGCGGCGCTGCGCCTGTGGACCCTGGAGAACACCTGGTTCTCGACCGAAGTGGCCAAGAAGGGCCAGATCAAGGTGGGCCAACTGGCCGACCTGGCGGTGCTGTCGGACGATTATTTCGCGGTGCCCGAAGACGAGATCCAGGACATCACCTCGGTCCTGACCCTGCTGGGCGGCGAGCCGGTCTACAGCGACGGCGAGTTCAAGGACCTGGCCCCGGCCCTGCCCCCGCCCATGCCCGACTGGTCGCCGGTGCGGCCCTACGGCGGCTATCAGAAGCGGGCGGGCAAGCCCGGCCGGCCCCAGGCCTTTGCCGCCGCCTGCGGCTGTGCCAAGGCTTGCGGGGTCCATGGCCATGGCCACGCCGCGGTCCTGGCCACGGCGGCGCCCGCAGCCGATGAAGCCTCGTTCTGGGGCGCGCTGGGCTGTTCGTGCTGGGCCTTCTGAGGAGATGACGATGAACCCGCCTGCCCCGATCGCCGCCCTCCTGGCCGTGCCCGGCCTGCAATTCCTGGCCCGTCTGGCCCTGGCCTCGCCCTTCGCCATCAGCGGCCTGGTCAAGCTGACCGATTTCGCCGGGGCGACGGGCGAGGTTGCAGGCCTTGGCCTGGCGTCGCCCGAACTGGTGGCCGGGGCGGTGATCGCTGCCCAGCTCGGCGGCTCGATCCTGTTCCTGACGGCAAGCTACTGCTGGCTGGGCGCCGGCATCCTGGCCGGCTTCACCGTGGTGGCAACCCTGCTGGCCCATCCTTTCTGGGCCTTCGAGGGGCCCGAGCAGGGGCACCAGACCGCGACCTTCTTCGAGCATGTGGCGATCGTCGGCGGCTTTGCCGCGGCGGCCCTGCTGGTCAACGGCGGCCGCAGGTCATGAGCGCCACCCCGGTGCCCAAGCCCCCCGGCGCCTTCGCGCCGCTGCGCCATGGCGTTTTCACGGTTCTGTGGGTGGCCACCATCCTGGGCAATTCCGGCACCTTCATGCGCGACGTCGCCAGTTCCTGGCTGGTCGCCGACATGTCGGCCTCGCCGGCCGCGGTGGCCCTGGTCCAGGCCGCCGGCTCGCTGCCGATCTTCCTGCTGGCGATCCCCGCCGGTGTCCTGTCGGACATCCTGGACCGCCGACGCCTGCTGATCGCCATCCAGGTCGCCCTGACCGCGGTCAGCGCCCTGCTGATGCTGTTGGCGGCCACCAACGAGCTGACGGTCGAGATCCTGATCAGCCTGACCTTCGTCGGCGGCATCGGCGCCGCCCTGATGGGCCCGACCTGGCAGTCGATCGTGCCGGAACTGGTGCCCAGGGCCGACCTGCGCAGTGCCGTCGCCTTGAACTCCTTAGGATTCAACATCGCCCGCTCGATCGGCCCGGCCGTGGGCGGTCTGCTGCTGGCGAGTTTTGGCGCGGCGCTGACCTATGGCGCCGATGTCGCCAGCTACCTGCTGGTGATCGCGGCCCTGGTCTGGTGGCGGCGCGCGCCCAAGACCGACGATGCCCTGCAGGAGCAGTTCGGCGGCGCCCTGCGCGCCGGCCTGCGCTATGCCCGGGCCAGCCGCGAGCTGCATGTGGTGCTGCTGCGCGCCGTGGTGTTCTTCGCCTTCGCCAGCGCCGTCTGGGCCCTGCTGCCGCTGATCGCGCGCAACCTGCTGGGTGGCGATGCCGGCTTCTACGGCCTGTTGCTGGCCGCGGTCGGGGTCGGTGCCATCGCCGGCGCCCTGGTGCTGCCCGCCGTGCGGGCCAGGCTGGACGGCGACGGCCTGCTGCTGGCGGCCGCCTTGATCGCGGCGGGCTCGATGGCGATCCTGGCCTTAGGCCCGCCGCAATGGCTGGCCATCGTGGTGCTGCTGATCCTGGGGGCCGGCTGGATCGCCGCGCTGACCACGATCAACGGCACGGTGCAGGCGATCCTGCCCAACTGGGTGCGCGGCCGCGGCCTGGCGATCTACCTCACCGTCTTCAACGGCGCCATGGCCGCCGGCAGCATCCTCTGGGGTGCCGTCGCCGACGGCGTCGGCGTGCCGGTAACCCTGTACATCGCGGGCGGCGGCCTGACCCTGCTGGCCCTGGCCGCCCACCGCTTCAAGCTGCCCGGCGGCGAGGCCGACCTGACCCCGTCCAATCACTGGCCCGAGCCGCTGGTCGCCACCCCGATCGAGGGCGACCGCGGCCCGGTGCTGGTCACCATCGAATATCTGGTCGACCAGGCACAGCGCCCGGCCTTCCTCAAGGTCCTGCATCGCCTCTCGGCCGAGCGGCGGCGCGACGGCGCCTATTCCTGGGGCCTGACCGAGGATGCGGAGGACGCGACCCGCATCGTCGAATGGTTCCTGGTCGAATCCTGGATCGAGCACCTGCGCCAGCACGCCCGCGTCTCCAAGGCCGATGCCGACCTGCAAGGAGAGGCCCGCCGCTTCCACACCGGCGACCAGCCCCCGGTGGTGCGCCACCTGCTGGGTATCACGGCGCGGCGCTGAACCGGCGGCGATAGTCGCCGGGCGACAGGCCCGTCACCTTGTGGAACACCTTGCGAAACGCGCCCGGATCGGCATAGCCGACGCTCCAGGCGACCTGGTCGACGGTGCGGCTGGTAAACTCCAGCAGCTCACGGGCCTTGCCGACGCGCAGTTGCTGGCAGTATTCGGTGGGCTTCAGGCCGGTCGCCTTGTGGAAGCGGCGCAGGAAGGTGCGCTCGCCCAGGCCGGCACGCTGCGCCATTTCGAGGATCGTGACCTGTGCCATTCCCTGCGCCTGAAGCCAGTGCTGGACCTTCAGCACCGCCTCGTCGCCATGGCGCAGGCGGGGGGCGAAATTGCTGTAGTAGCGCTGCTCACGCCCCGGCGGATCGACCAGCAGGAAGCGCGCGGTCGCCATCATCACGGTCGGGCCCAGCAGCCGGTCGACCAGGCGCAGCCCCAGGTCGGTCCAGGCCATCACCCCGCCCGCGGTGATGACGTCGCCGTCGTCGATGATCAGCTTGTCGGTATCGACCAGGACCGCGGGAAAACGCTGGGCCAGCACGTCGGTATAGCTCCAGTGCGTGGTCGCCGCGCGGCCGTCCAGCAGGCCGGTCTGCGCCAGCAGGAAGGTCCCGGCGCAGACCGAGCACAAAATGCTGCCGCCGCCATGGCGCTCGCTCAGCCAGCGGGCCAGCGGCGCGGCATCGTCCGGCGGGGCGCCCAGGCTGGGCGGCACGACGATCACGGCCGGGCCGCTGGGCAAATGGGGATGGCTATCGGCGACGCAGGCCACGGCGCCGTCCGGCGGCCTTGCGCACCATTGGCTGACCCGCAGGCCGGGCAGGCTGCGGCCGGCGCGCTCGCCCGCCAGCCGGCTGGCCACGGTGAACAGGTCGGTCAGGCCGTGAATCGCCGCGAGCTGAACCCCCGGATAAAGCAGGAGGCCGATTTCGGCCGGATCGCCGTCCACGGTCATTTGTCAGTTTTGCCCTGAATAATGTCGGTTCCGCCAATCCGCAGCATGCGCCGTTCCGGCTATTCCTGCCAGCACCAGTAGATGGCAAGGCACAAGGAACAGACACATGACCAAGCAGGCCCTCATCGTCGTCGACATCCAGAACGACTACTTTCCCGGCGGCAAGTGGCCGCTGCACGAGATGGACGCGGCCGCGGACAATGCCGCCCGCCTGATCGCCGCCGCGCGCGCCAAGGGTGACCTCGTCGTCCACGTCCGCCACGAATTCGCCACCGCCGAGGCGCCGTTCTTCGCGCCGGGCTCGCCGGGGGCGGCGATCCACGCCAAGGTGCACAACCAGGACAGCGAGCCGGTGGTGCTGAAGCACCAGGTCAATGCCTTCCGCGATACCGGGCTCGAGCCCCTGCTCGATGCCGCCGGCATCGAAGAGGTCGTGATCTGCGGCGCCATGAGCCACATGTGCGTCGACGCCGCGACCAGGGCCGCCGCCGACCTGGGCTACAAGGTCACGGTCATCCACGATGCCTGCGCCTCGCGCGATCTCGACTTCAACGGCGTCCAGGTGCCGGCCGCCCAGGCCCATGCGGCGTTCATGGCGGCGCTGGGCTTTGCCTATGCCACCTTGTCCTCCACCCGCGACCATCTCGCCGCCTGATCGCGGCGGGTCAATCCTT
Organism: Oleomonas cavernae; assembly: GCF_003590945.1. Classification (NCBI taxonomy): domain Bacteria; kingdom Pseudomonadati; phylum Pseudomonadota; class Alphaproteobacteria; order Acetobacterales; family Acetobacteraceae; genus Oleomonas; species Oleomonas cavernae. The sequence continues at coordinate 3,261,190 of NZ_QYUK01000011.1, forward strand.
CAGGAAGGCGGCGAAGGCCTGGGCGTGGTCGGGGTGCCAGCGTGACAGGGGCGGGCGATTTTCCACGATGTCGCCCGCCGCCCACAGGATGCGCCGCTCATCGAGCGCACGGGGCACCTCGTTGTCGGGACACAGGATGTAGAAGTCGCCGGCCTCGAGCCTCGCCAGCATGAAGTCGACGGTTTCCTCCGCCGTCCAGGCCCCGGCGGGCTTCTCCGTCCGGCCCTTGGCCGTCAGCCCGGTGAAGACGAAGCCGGGGATCAGCAGGTGGGCGCTCAGCCTGGCACCGGGGGTGTTGCGCAACTCGTGCTGCAAGGCCTCGGTAAAGGCCTTCACCCCGGCCTTGGAGATATTGTAGGCGGGATCGCCCGGCGGCGTGGTGATGCCCTGCTTGGAGCCGGTGTTGATGACCAGGCCGGGGCGGCCGCAGGCGATCATGCCGGGCACGAAGACCTGGGTGCCGTTGATCACGCCCCACAGGTTGACCTCCAGCACCCGCTGCCAGTTCTCGCGCGGGCCGGTGATGGTGCTGCCCGGCTGGACACCGGCATTGTTCATCAGGATGTCGGTGCCGCCGAAGCGCGCGTTCACCGCGGCCTCCAGCGCCTGGAGATCGTCAAGCTTGCCGACATCGGTAGCGCAGGCCATCACGCTGTCACCACCCCCGGGTGCTGCGGCGGCCACGGCCAGCGCCGCCTGGGTCAGCCGTTCGCCGCCCAGATCGGCGAGGCAGACCTTCAGGCCAAGGCCGGCAAAGCGCGTGGCGGCCGCAAGGCCGATGCCGCCGGCCGCCCCGGTGACGACGGCGACGGCATTTTCTGTAAAGGCTGGATGGGCCACGCAAACCTCCTGCGTCCGACGCGAAAAAATCGGGGCAACCTGTCGGAACCCGTCCCCCGGCCGCGTCCTTGGGCTATGAAACCACTTGGGCCCGGAGAATGCCAATGACCACCACCGACCGCGACCTGATCCTGACCCGCCTGATCGATGCCTCGCCCGACAAGCTGTTCCGGGCCTGGACCGAACCTGAACTGATGAAACAGTGGTTCGCCCCGCTGCCCTGGACCACGCCGCATGCGGAAGTGGATCTCCGTCCGGGCGGCAGCAGCCTGGTGGTGATGCGCGGGCCCGACGGCACCGAGTTTCCCAACCCCGGCGTCTACCTCGAGGTGGTGAAGAACAGGCGCCTGGTCGCCACCGACGCCTATACGCAAGCCTGGGTGCCGTCGGCCAAACCGTTCATGACGCTGGTGCTGACCTTCGAGGAGGAGGGCGGCAAGACCCGCTACACCGCCCTGGCCCGGCACTGGACGGTCGAAGACCGTGAAGCCCACGAGAAAATGGGCTTCCACGAAGGCTGGGGGATCTGCACCGACCAGTTGGAAGCCCTGGTCAAGACCCTGTAACGCAAAGGGGGACGGCATGCCGTCCCCCTCGCGATGCGACGGATGCCGCTCAGAACTCGCCGCCGCCGAAGTCGCCGCCGTCATCGAAGCCCGGGTCTTCGGCGCCGGGATCCTCCGCCCCCGGATCTTCGGCGGCCTGGGCCTCACCGCCCAGCATGCCGGCGATGGCGTTGCCCAGCAGGACACCGCCGGCAACCCCCATCGCGGTCTGCGCGGCCCCTGCCAGGAAGCCGCCGCCGCCCCGCTGCATCTCGCCCGGCGGATAGGGCTGCTGCTGGGCCCGCCGCGGCCGCGGCGGCTGGCGGCTGCTGCCGCCGAACAGGGCCGAAAACAGCCCGCCCGAGGGCCGCGCCTGTTCGAGTTCCTCGATCCGGGCCTGGGCGGCTTCGAGCGCCTGTTCCTGAACCACGATGGTCTGCGCCATGTAGTAGGGCGCCGCCGGCTGGGCGGCGACCTGTTCGCGGATATAGGCCTCGGCCTGGGCGTCGCGGGGCGGCGCTTGCCGCTCCACGTCGGCAAGCTTGCCGAACAGCGATTGAATCGCCTGCTGGTCGTTCTTGTCCATGGCTGCGCGTACTCCTTGCCGTTACTCCCGCTCGCCGGTCAGATTCAGCAGAAGCTGGAAGATGTTGACGAAGTTGAGGTAGAGCGAAAGCGCGCCGAAGACGGCCAGCTTCTGCTGTGATTCCGCGTCCTGGTGCTCGGCATACTGCTCCTTGATGGTCTGGGTGTCCCAGGCGGTGAGGCCCAGGAAGACCAGGATGCCGGCGACCGAGACGATGAACTGCAGCATGGTCGAGCCGATGAAGATATTGACCACGCTGGCGATGATCACGCCGATCAGGCCCATGATCAGGAACGACGAGAACTGCCGCAGGTCGCGCTTCGTCGTGTAACCATAGAGGCTCATGCCGCCGAACATGCCGGCCGCGATGAAGAAGGTGCGCGCGATCGAGGTGCCGGTGAAGACCAGGAACACCGCCGACAGCGACAGGCCCATCACCGCGCAGAAGGCCCAGAACATGGCCTGGGCGCCCGCCGCCGACATGGTCTGCATGCGGAACGAGAACAACAGGATGAAGGCCAGCGGCGCCAGCATCACCACCCACTTGAGCGGGGTCGAGAAGATCGGCACATAGAGGGCGGGGACCGAGGCCACGGTGAAGGCCACGAGGCCGGTCAGTACCAAGCCCAGGGCCATGTAGTTGAAGATGCGCAGCATATGCTTGCGCAGGCCCTCGTCGAACAGGGCGGTCTGCCGGGCGGCATAGTCGGTACGCGTACCGAAATTGGGTGAATTCATCGCAAGCACTCCTTGGGGGCTAGTAAAGTGAATCGGCAAGCCGCGCGGCGGCGCGGCCCAGTTTCTCGGCATCGGTCCGGGCGACCAGGGCATAGGCGACCTCGCCGACCTGGAAATACGAGGCGGCGGCATCCCCGGCCTCGAGATCGGTGGGCGGGACGACGTCGAAGCTGCCGGGCCGAACCGCGAACAGGGACAGGATGCCGAAGTCGTCGGTCTCGAAGGACATCTCCACGCTGGGGCCGAACTGCGACGGGTAGATCTGCACGTCGCGCACGCGCCAGTCCTGCGGCAGGGCGGGCATGACGATGCCGGTCGCCGTGCGGATCTCGGCCGGGTCATAGGCCGCGACCCGCGGCTGCGAAGCCATCGCGGCCCGCACGGTCGAGGTCTTGTGGGCGCGCAGCGCATCCTCGACATAGGCCGGCGTCGGGGTCGAGGCCACCACCGGGGAAATCGAGGCCGGCCCCAGCACGCCATGGGCCAGCCAGCCAGCCCCCAGCAGCAGGAAGACCGCGGCCATGCGCCGAAGCCGCTCCAGCATGCCGCCGGCCGCCAGGCCCCGCTGCAACCGCCGCGCCGCATCGCCGGTTGCCGGCCGGCCGCTGCCGCCCTGCCCCGCCAGCGCCACGCGCAACTCGTCGCGGGCCCGCAGGTCCGCCATCACCCGGGCAGCGTCGCCCGGGTGGGCCGACAGGAAGGCTTCGACCTCGATGCGCCGCGTCACCTCGAGCTGATCATCGACATAGGCGTCGAGGTCGCCCTCAACCACGGGATCACGGGGTTCTGTCATCACGGCCTCCGACAATCCGCAGATGGCTGGTCGATGTGTCGCCCCCGGCATTCTCTCCCCCGGCATCCTCCATCGCGCGCAGGGCGGCGCGCGCGCGCGCGATGCGGGACATCAAGGTGCCCAGCGGAATGGCCAGCGCCTCGGCCGCCTCCAGGTAGGACAGGCCTTCGATGGCGACGAGGTGGAGCGCTGCCCGCTGTTCCGGGGGCAATTGATAGAAAGCGTCGCGCACCTGGGCCAGGCGCACGGCATGGTCCTGCGGCGGGGCGACACTGGTACCGGCCAGTTGCCCGGCTGCATCCTCGCGCGCCGCCTCGGCCTGGCGCGCGCGCTGCCTGTCGATGAAGACATTGTGCAGGATCGACAGCAGCCAGGCGCGCAGGTTGCCGCCCCGCCGGAACGAGCCGCGGCGCTCGTAGGCGCGCAACAAGGCGTCATGCACGAGGTCTTCGGCCTCGCCGGCATCGCGCGTCAGCGCTCGGGCATAGCGCCGCAGCGAGCCGAGCTGGCCGATGACATCGAAACGGGACTTGGGCGACACCATGCTTGATATACGGAGCACGGCGGCGTTTTCATCCCCGGGCGCCAGCTATTTTCCGCTGAACACCGGTTTGCGCTTCTCGGCGAAGGCCTTCAGCCCTTCCTGGTGATCGGCCGAGGCCCAGCAGGCGGCCACCCGCTCGGCGGCGGCGCCGGCATCCAGGGTGCCGCGGGCAATGCCGTTCAGCGTCTGCTTCATGCCCTGGACGGCCAGGGGTGCCAGCCCCTCGATCCGGGCGGCCAACGCCGCGACCTCGATCTCCAGGGCATCGCGATCGGCCACCAGGCGGTCGAGGAAGCCGACCGCGAGCAACTGGCCGGCGTCGAATTCCTCGACCGACAGGATCAGGCGCTTGGCGACGTTCAGCCCCAGGCGTTCGACCAGGCACTTGAGGCCCAGCACGGAATAGTGAATGCCCAGCCGCGCCGGCGGCACGAACAGGCGCATGCCCGAGACGCCGATGCGGAAATCGGCAACCAAGGCGATTTCCACGGCGCCGCCGAAAATGCCGCCGTTCAGGGCGGCGATGATCGGCAGGTTCAGGGCTTCGAGCTTGTTGACCAGCCGCTCCAGCGGGCCCTCGCGCTGGCCGCCGGCGGCAAGATCGGTGATCGAGACGCCCGAACAGAAGCTCTTGGCCGTACCGCCCGACAGGATCAGGACACGCAGGTCCGGGTTGGCGGCAACGGTATCGAGGTGCGCGCCGAACTGCTCGAGGTCGGCGCGTTCCAGCGCATTATGCCGCTCGGGCCGGTTCAGGGTGATGGTCGCGCGGGGGCCATCGATGGTCAGGAGCACGGTATCGGTCATGGCGCGGCACCTTACAGAAGCGGTTGCAGCGCAGCAACGGTCCCGGCAACCCCGTCGGCGCCGGCATAGCGCAGGCGGCCGGCCAGATCGGCCAGGGCCGGCACCTGGGCCTCGAGCGGCGGGGCCGCGGGATCGCCCTCGACCAGGATCAGGTCGGCCCAATCCCGGGCGAAGGCGGCCGCGTCGCGGTCCAACGCCGGATCGCGCGGCGGCGCCAGCGTGGCCGGCAGGGTCACGGCGATGTGCCCACCCCGGGCCGCCACGATCTGGATCAGCGGGGTCAGCTCGAAGGCCAGGTCCCGGCGGCCGAAGGGAAACAGCTCGACGATCAGCAGGTCCGGCCGCAGCTCAGCCGCCAGGCGATGGGTGGCGGTCCAGCGCAGCGCCTCCCAATCGCCGTCGGACGGCGCCGCCGGGGCGTTGGGTAACGGGACAAGTTTCACCCCGGCGAGTCCCCCGTCAGGCCTGCCGCCATGGGCCACGGTCACCTCATGCCCCGCGGCGGCGAGATGCTCGGCAAGCGGGCCGCAGCCGGCGGGATGCTCGACATGGATCAGGATGCGTGACGGCACCGGGCCCTCCGTCCAAAAGTGCGATGGCTCATCGCCGGCCCACCACCAGCGGCCGCAGCCGGGCGGCCAGGCGGTCGAAGCCCGACTGGGCATCGAACTCCAGGGCCACCCTGGCCGCCCCCGCCGCCGCCAGGGCCTGGCGCTGCACCGGATCGACGATCAGCGCGGCAATCGCGCGGGCCAGGCCTGCCCGGTCGCCCGGCTCGACCAGCAGGCCGGTGACGTCATGCTCGACCAGTTCGGCGATAGCCGGCAGGCGGGCGGCGACCACCGCCAGGCCCACGCCCTGCGCCTCGACCACGGCCTGGGGCAGGCCGTCGCCGGCGTTGCGGCCGGCCAGCACGGCGAGATCGCTGCAGGCATAGGCGGCGGCGACATCGCCCAGCACCTTGGCACCGTGGAAGGTTACCCGGCCGTCGAGCTTCAGGCGGCGCGCCAGCGTGGCCAGCTTGCCGCGCAGCGGGCCGTCGCCGATTAGGTCCAGGCGCCAGGCCAGGCTGCCGGGTAACTGGGCCAGGGCGGCGAGCAGATCCTCGTGACCCTTGCCGGCCACCAGGCGGGCGACGCACAGCAGGCGCACCGGGTGGCGCGGATCGGTGCCGTCGCGCGAACTGGCCGCGGCCCGCTCGAAGGTGTCCGCCGCCAGGCCGTGATGCTGGCAGGTTACCGGCTTCATCGACAGGTCCTGCAGGGCCGCCGTTTCCTGCCGGGTGCAGCAGACGGTGAAGGCCGCGGCCTCCAGCTTGTCGCGCAGCTCCCAGGCCGGGCCATCGCCGCCATGGGCCGACAGGCTGAAGCCGATGCCGCGCAGCAGGGCGGCATCACGGCCGACCGTGGCCGTCGCCGCCAGCCCGTGAACATGGATATGGGGCACCGCCGGCGGCAGCTCCGCCGCCATGATCATGGCCTGATTGAAGCAGCGCCGGCGCCGGCGGCGGTCCCGCCCCGCCAGGCGGGCCAGATCGGCCTGCAACACGGCCCGCGCCGCGCGATAGCCAGGCCACCGGCGCACCACGCACCACGCCCGCCACCAGCGGCGGGGAGCAGCAAGCGGGCGCCCCGGCAGCAGGGTCAGCGGCGCCCGCACGGCCCCGTGCACGGGATGGCGCAAGGCGGTCACGGCCGGGTGCAGCGAGACCAGGTGAATGTCGAAGCCCCGCGCCTCCAGCCCGGCAATCTCATGGGCGATGGCCGTGGCGTACAGGCAGGGCCAAGTCTCCACCACCACCGCCAGGCGGCGACTCATGACAGGCAACGCGTGAAAGGAATGACGGAGGGCAAGGTCGCGGACCGGGAGAACAGGAAGCCTTGCCCGATCTTGGCATGGCCGCCGCGATCGACAAAGCAGCCTCCATCGCTCAGGATCGGCTTGCAGCCTCCGCACTTCTTGGATAATAGAGGCGGTCCCAAGGTCACCCGCCCAATGCCGACGTAGCTCAGGGGTAGAGCAACTGATTCGTAATCAGTAGGTCCGCGGTTCAATTCCGCGCGTCGGCACCAGCGCCCAAGCCATCGAAATCATTGCGGTTTTCGGCACTTTCTGGCGGCCGATTTTGCCGTGAACACAAGGCGAACGTTAGACTTTTGCCAGGGGCACCCGTTGGACTTTTCCTCCGCCCTAGCGCCTGACCCGGCGCAGTTTGGTGCGGTGCCCGTCTACGCCGTCGATGATCCGGCGCAGGAACGGATAGCTGATCCGTCCATAAGCGAATTCATTGGGCCTGCCGGGCACCGGTTCCAGCCCCTGGGCCCACTGATCGATGTTGATTTCATCGAGCATCACCCATGACCGCTGGTCGTCCAGGCCCAGGCGACGCTTCTCGTCAGCCGGCAATTCCAGGGCGGCGCGGTCGGGCGCCGGCGGCCTATGGGTGATGGCGACATAGATCACCTGGCCGGCTTCATCGGCCAGCACGATGCAGGCGGGCCGGCTTTTGCTGGCCTCGACGCGGCCGCCTTCTTGCTCGCGGTGCCACAGATAGTCATAGCGGACGACCAATCCCGCCACCGGCTTGGGTAACGGCACCGGCCCTACTCGTCGTAGGGCGTCTGTGCCACCTTGTGCAACGCGTCCATGACCTCGTCCGGCAGGTCCTCGGTTCGCCAGACTTTCTGGCTCGGCCGGTTGCCGGGCAGCGGCCCGCCAGCCGCCGGCGGGCCGGCCGGTGGCTTGGGAGGACGGGCCTTGCTGGTGCGTGCGCTATTCATCATACAAAGATGGCTAACCCTCCCAGCCAGGTCAAGGCCGCCACAGTGATCACGGCCGGATCGCCGTCTTCGAAGGCGGCATCGAGATAGGCGGCGATCATTTCAGGACTGTCCAGGTAATCGCTAGCATTCCAAGGGGTGGTTTCGGTGGCCATGTCTCTCTCCTATTTCGACGTCTTGAGCTTGGCGACGGTCTTTTCCCGCGTACTCTTGTCGCCGTCCGCAGGCAGCACCAAACCACCACCGGCCGCCGAATTCCATGATAGAACCCGCCGGGTTTATCGCACCCCGAGGGACGACATGAGCGAGACAAAAGACAGCAACGGCAACAAGTTGAGCGACGGCGATTCGGTCACGCTGATCAAGGACCTGAAGGTCAAGGGCACCTCGGTCACCCTGAAGCGCGGCACGGTGGTCAAGAATATCCGCCTGACCGACGACCCGGCCGAAATCGAATGCAACGCCGAAAAGGTCAAGGGCCTGGTGCTGCGCACGGAATTCCTCAAGAAAGCCTAGAGCGCCTCGGCCGTCGCGGTCGGACGCCGCGTTTTCGCCCGCTTAAATAACACATAACTTCTGTAATGTTATTTGTTGACGCGCCGGCGAATGTGAATCGATTGTGTTGAAGGACGATGTGTTGATAAATTTTTATCACACATAAATCGAGTTAATTCAGCACAGGCGGACCGTGTCATGACCACCCAGATCACCAAGCGCAGCTTCCTGGCCGGTACGGCGGCCGTGGGCCTCGGCCTTGCCGCCGGCCTGAAGGGCGGCAGCGCCCGCGCGGCAGGCGACAAGGTTCTGCGCATCGGCTTCCAGAAATACGGCACCTTGACCCTGCTGAAGGGCAAGGGCGGCCTCGATGAGAAGCTCAAGCCCCTGGGCTTCACCGTCACCTGGACCGAATTCCCGGCCGGGCCGCAGTTGCTGGAAGCGCTGAATGTCGGCGCGGTCGATTTCGGCACCACCGGCGAAGCGCCGCCGATTTTCGCCCAGGCCGCCGGTGCCCCCCTGCTCTATGTCGGTCACGAGCCGCCGGCGCCGGCGGGCGAGGCGATCATCGTGCAGAAGGACAGCCCGCTGAAAACTGTGGCCGAGCTCAAGGGCAAGCGCGTCGCCCTGAACAAGGGCTCGAACGTGCACTACCTGCTGGTCAAGGCGCTGGAGGCCAACGGCGTCGCCTACAAGGACATCGAAACGGTGTTCCTGCCGCCGGCCGATGCCCGCGCCGCCTTCGAGAAGGGCGCGGTCGATGCCTGGGCGATCTGGGATCCGTTCCTGGCCGCGGCCGAGGCGGCGACCGGCGCCAAGACCCTGGCCAATGGTACCGGCCTGGTCTCCAACCATCAGTTCTACCTGTCGGAACAGAAGTTCGCCGCCGCCAACCCGGCGGTCATCGATGCGCTGCTGGCCAGCCTCTACGACATCGGCGAATGGGCCAAGGCCTCGCCCGCCGATGCGGCCAAGGACCTGGCACCGATCGTCGGCATTCCCCAGCCCATCCTGGCGGTCGCGATCGGGCGGCAGGGCTACGGCGTCAAGGCGCTGGCCCCCGAGGTGGTGGCCGAGCAGCAGAAGATCGCCGACACCTTCTTCGGCCTGGGGCTGATCCCCAAGCAGCTCGTCATCGCCGACGTCGTGCGCAAGAGCAATACGTGACCGCGCGACGAACCGCCAGACGCCTGGGCGGCGCCCTTGCCGCCTGGGCCCTGCCTGTCGCCCTTGTGGTGCTGTGGGAGATCGCGGCGCGCAGCGGCCTGATCGAACAGCGCACCCTGCCGGCGCCCAGCGCCGTCGCCCTCGCCTTCTGGGACAGCGTCCAGAACGGCACCCTGTTCGTGCACACCTGGGTCAGCACCGAGCGGGCGCTGAAGGGCCTCGCCATCGGCGGCGGCATCGGGCTGGTGCTGGGCGTGCTGACCGGCGCCCTGCCCGTGGCCGAGAAATTCCTCGACAGCTCGATGCAGATGCTGCGCAACGTGCCGCATCTCGCGATCATCCCGATGGTCATCCTGTGGTTCGGCATCGACGAGGAGGCCAAGATCTTCCTGGTCGCCATCGGCGTGATGTTTCCGATCTACCTCAACACCTTCCACGGCATCCGCACGGTCGACCGGGGCCTGATCGAGATGGGCCGGGTCTACGGCCTGTCCCAAGGCGAGCTCTACTGGCGCATCGTCCTGCCCGGTGCCCTGCCCTCGATCCTGGTCGGCCTGCGCTATGCCCTGGGGATCATGTGGCTGACCCTGATCGTGGCCGAGACCATTTCGGCCTCGGCCGGCATCGGTTACATGACCATGAATGCGCGCGAGTTCCTGCAGACCGACGTCGTGCTGCTGGGCATCATCGTCTACGCCCTGCTGGGCAAGCTGGCCGATGTGTTGACCCGCCTGCTCGAACATTGGGCGCTGGCCTGGCACCCCGCCTATCAGCCCCCGGCGGAGGCCGCATGATGACCGCCGTGCTCAACCGCCTGGAACGGACCATCGTCGACGACCTGCCCGTGCCGGCGCGGCCGGCCCCCCGGCCGGCGGCGGCCCCCACCGGCCGTGGCCTGGCCATCACCCTGTCCAATGTGCGCAAGGCCTTCGGCGAGCGCGAGGTCCTGCACAATCTCGACCTGCACGTGCCGGCCGGCCAGTTCATCGCCGTGGTGGGGCGCTCGGGCGGCGGCAAGTCGACCCTGATGCGGCAGATCGTCGGCCTTGACGCGCCCACCGCCGGCACCGTGCGCCTGGACGAGCGGCCAGTCGACGGCCTGCAGCCGGATGTCCGCCTGCTGTTCCAGGAGGCACGCCTGCTGCCGTGGAAGCGGGTGCTCGACAATGTCGGCATTTCCCGCGGCGCCCATTGGCGCGAGGACGCCCGGGCGGTATTGGCGGACGTGGGCCTGGCCGAACGGGCGCACGACTGGCCGGCGGTCTTGTCGGGCGGCCAGCGCCAGCGCGTGGCCCTGGCCCGTGCCCTGGTCTCCAAACCCGGCGTGCTGCTGCTGGACGAGCCCTTCGGCGCGCTGGATGCCCTGACCCGGGCTGAAATGCACACGCTGCTGCTGCGCATCTGGGCGGCGCGCGGCTTCACCACCGTGCTGATCACCCACGACGTGGGCGAGGCGATCACCCTGGCCGACCGGGTGATCGTGCTGCGCGAAGGCAGTATCGCGCTCGACGTCGACGTCGACCACGCCCGCCCGCGCGGCCATGGCGACCCGCGCCTGGCGGCGCTGGAGACCCGGATCCTGGCGGCGGTCTGATCCCCTGCCTGGACCCTGAGGGCGGGCGCACGGCGCCCGCCGATCCGCCCTAACACCTACGTATAAATTTTGCCGATCACCGATCAGCATAAAGTGGGGTGGCCGATCGGCATTCCCGATTGCATCGGGAGCGTTCCAGATCCAGTTATTTTGCGTGGCCGATGGCTTGGGTAGCCGTGCCGTCCGCCACGCCCGGCGATGCCCAACACGGATGGAGAAACCATGTCGAGCGAGAGCAAGTGCCCCGTTGCGGGGGCCACCCAGATGCACAAGGCCGGCGGGGGCACGTCCAACCAGGATTGGTGGCCGGACCAGTTGAACCTCAAGGTTCTGCGCCAGAATTCGTCCCTGTCCAACCCCATGGGCGAGGGCTTCAACTATGCCGAGGCCTTCAAGAGCCTCGACCTCGCCGCCCTGAAGCAGGACCTGCGCGCGCTGATGACCGACTCGCAGGACTGGTGGCCGGCGGACTTCGGCCACTACGGCCCCCTGTTCATCCGCATGGCCTGGCACAGCGCCGGCACCTATCGCACGGGCGACGGCCGTGGCGGCGGCGGTGCCGGCCAGCAGCGTTTCGCCCCCCTCAATTCCTGGCCCGACAATGCGAGCCTGGACAAGGCGCGCCGGCTGCTGTGGCCGGTCAAGCAGAAGTACGGCGCCAAGATTTCCTGGGCCGACCTCATGATCCTGGCCGGCAACGTCGCGCTCGAGTCCATGGGCTTCAAGACCTTCGGCTTCGGCGGCGGCCGCCCGGACGTCTGGGAACCCGAGGAAGACGTCTACTGGGGCCTGGAGAAGAAGTGGCTGGACGACAAGCGCTATTCCGGCGACCGCGATCTCGAGCATCCGCTCGGCGCCGTGCAGATGGGCCTGATCTACGTCAATCCCGAGGGCCCCAACGGCAACCCCGATCCGATCGCGGCCGCCCGGGACATCCGCGAGACCTTCGCCCGCATGGCGATGGACGACGAGGAAACGGTCGCGCTGATCGCCGGCGGCCACACCTTCGGCAAGACCCACGGCGCCGGCGACGCGGCCCCGGTCGGCCCGAGCCGGAGGCTGCCCCGATCGAGCAGCAGGGCCTGGGCTGGAAGAGCAGCTTCAAGACCGGCAAGGGCGCCGATGCGATCACCAGCGGCCTCGAAGTGATCTGGACCTCGACCCCAACCAAGTGGGGCAGCAATTTCTTCTGGAATCTGTTCGGTTACGACTGGGAACTGACCAAGAGCCCGGCCGGCGCGCACCAGTGGCGGCCGACGAACGGCGCCGGGGCCAATTCGGTGCCCGATGCCCACGATCCCGCCAAGCGTCACGCACCGTCGATGCTGACCACCGACCTCGCCCTGCGCTTCGACCCGGCCTATGAGAAGATCTCGCGGCGCTTCCACGAGAATCCGGACCAGTTCGCCGATGCCTTCGCCCGCGCCTGGTTCAAGCTGACCCATCGCGACATGGGGCCCCGCGCCCGCTACCTGGGCCCGGAGGTGCCGGCGGAAGACCTGCTGTGGCAGGATCCTCTCCCCGCCGTCGACCACCCCCTGATCGACGCGGGCGACATCGCCGCCCTGAAGGCCAGGATCCTCGGCTCGGGCCTTTCCATCGCGGAACTGGTGTCGACGGCCTGGGCCTCGGCAGCGACGTTCCGCGGCTCGGACAAGCGGGGCGGCGCCAATGGCGCCCGCATCCGCCTGGCCCGCAGAAGGACTGGGCGGTCAACCAGCCGGCCCAGTTGGCCAAGGTGCTGGACGTCCTGGAAGGCATCCGGAAGGCCTTCAATGCAGGCGGCAAGCAAGTCTCGCTGGCCGACCTGATCGTGCTGGGCGGCAGCGCCGCGGTCGAACAGGCGGCCAAGGCGGCGGGGCACGAGGTGACGGTTCCCTTTGCCCCGGGCCGCACCGACGCTTCCCAGGAACAGACCGATGTCGACTCCTTCGCCGTGCTGGAACCGGTGGCCGATGGCTTCCGCAACTACCTCAAGACCCGGTTCAGTGTGAAGGCCGAAGACCTGCTGGTCGACAAGGCTCAGCTCCTGACGCTGACCGCGCCTGAAATGACGGTCCTGGTGGGTGGCCTGCGGGTGCTGGGGCCAATGCCGGCCAGTCGCCGCACGGCGTCTTCACCACGCGGCCGGGGACCCTGAGCAACGACTTCTTCGTCAACCTGCTCGACATGGCCACGGTCTGGTCGCCGGCCTCGGACGAGGGAATCTTCGAAGGACGCAGCCGGGCCAGCGGCGAGCCGGTCTGGACGGCCACCCGCATCGACCTCGTCTTCGGCTCGAACTCGCAGCTCCGGGCCCTGGCGGAAGTCTATGCCAGCGCCGATGCGGGCGAGGCCTTCGTACACGACTTCGTCGCCGCCTGGGGCAAGGTGATGAACCTCGACCGTTACGACCTCGCCTGATCTTGAGGAAGCTCCCTCTCCGCCCTTCAGGGGGAGAGGGGTGGGGTGAGGTGGTTTGCCGGCAAAAGATACGCATTCGCCGGCTAGCCACCTCACCCTTCCCATCGCTTCGCGATGGGCCCCTTCCCTCTCCCCCGCAAGCGGCGGAGAGGGAATTACAGGGACGCCCAGATCTCCCGGGCGTAGTGTTTCAGCATCAAGGCTTCCTGCGCCCGGTCCGACAGTTCCTTGCCGTCGCCGTCGGTGATCGCATAGTCGCGCGGACCCAACTCGCACAGGAAGATCAGCCTGTCGTCCGCCCCGGCGCGCGCCTTCCAGCGGGCGAAGCCGTCGCGCCACCAGGCCAGGAACACGTCCAGCCATTTGCCGTGTTGCGGAAAGCCGATCGGCACCTGCACCTGCTGGCGCGTGGCGATGCGGCCCTGGAACGAGTCCGAGCGCGCCAGGATGCGGCCGACCTGCACCTGCAATTCCGCCGGGATGGGATAGGGCATCTCCCGGTCGACCACGTAATGCGACAGGTCCGCCGCCATGCGCATCTCGGGGATGGCGTCGAGCAGTTGCAGCGCCGTGAACAGGTCGTTGGTGATGCAGTTGCGATGGGTCTCGAACTGGATCGGCACGCCTTCCTGGGCCGCAACGGCCAGCCACTCGCGAATGACCGGGATCATGCCGTCCAGCGACAGCGGCATGACCTGGCCGACCACCACGACGAAGGGCGCGCCGATCTCCTTGGCCAGGTGCAAGGCCGGGCGCAGGTCCTCGATCGATTTGGGGAAGGCGGTCAGCAAGCCGCCCAGGCCGTAACGGGCGAAATAGGGCACCGTGGTCTTCGCGGTGGCGAGATCCAGCGCCCCCAGGTCGACGGCCATGCCGTCGAAGCCCGCCGCCTTCACCTGTTCGAAACGGGCCTCGATCGGGGCCTCTTCGATGCCGGGAATACGCTGTTCGGTGGCCCAAAGCGACTGGTAGACGGCAAGTTCAGGCATTCACCGCCACCTTGGCCGGCGGCAGATCCTGCGGTTCCGCGATCCAGGCGCGGTCGGCGGGGTAGTCGGCTTCCGTGCGGCCGCCCGACAGGGCGCGCCAGACCTGGCGCTGGAAACCCCAATAGGTCATGGCATAGGGCTTCAGGCCGTTGTCCTCGAAGATTTCCTTGTGCAGCACCGGCAGCTTGTAGAACGGCACGCCGGGGAAGGCATGGTGCGCCGTGTGATACTGCATGTTCCAGCACAACCAGCGCAGGAAGGCGTTGGTGCGGGTGGTGCGGGTGTTCTTCAGGATGTTCTGCTCGTGGGTCAGGCCTAAATGCTCGATCGTGTTCTGCAACTGGTGCAGGCACTTGGTGGCGACCAGCGGGGCGAGCCACAGGATCACCGCGGCCCAGCTCTGCAAGGCCACCGAGGCGGCAGCGATGGCGGCGTAACCGGCCAGGTGCAGGCGGGCCTCCAGGATCACGTCGGCCCGCCGCTCGGCCGGGATATAGGGCTCGATCACGATCCCCGCGCTCATGCGCAGGATGCGGGCGACGCGCGAATACCAGTAGGTCGGGCCGAAGAACCACAGCAGGTAGCTGGACAGGGTATAGCGATCGCGTGCCAGCTCGCCGTCCAGGGCCCAGTCCTGGGTGTGGCGATGATGGGCGGTGTGCTGGATCTGATCGAAGCTGCGCGGGTAGAGCAGGATGAAGCCGAAAATCCGGCCGAAGAAGGCGTTCAGGCCCCGGGTCTTGAACGGGGTCCAGTGGCTCAGTTCATGCTGGCCGGCATAGAGGAAGTTGAGCAGCGCGCCATGCAAGACAAACACCGGCACCGCCCACCACGTGCCCCAGGTCAGCCACAGGGCGGCACCGCTGGCGACGATGGCGGCCAGGTGACTGCCGACCTGGAGGAAGCCGGCGAGATCCGAGCGCGCGCTCAGGGCATGGAGCCGCCCCGGTTTGATCAGGTTCTTGCGCGCAAAAATCTCGTCCATGCCCCGGCCTTCCGCCAATCCATTGGCCTCATTGATGCCGCAGGACCGGGCCTGAGCAAATTTGCACTGCGATAATCTTGGTTGAGGAAATGCTGAACTTAGCGGCTTGCCGCCCGGTCGCGGTGCAACTGTGCCATCCACGAGAACAGTTCGAGGACGTTGGGCGGGTTGGTGTCGCCCGAGAATTCGCGGTACAGCGTCGCCACGTTGACCGCGATACGCTCGGCATCGCCCCAGTCGGACCATTGGTCGAGCGCGATCGAGCGCGCCGCCTCGAAGGCACCCAGGCCGGCGTCATAGCGGGCCTTGGCCGCGTCGCGGATATGGCCCAGATAGTCGCGCAGGCGGGCAACGTGGGCCTTGGTCGCGATGGGCCCATGCCCCGGCACCACGGTATCGACCTCCAGGCCGATGATGTGGTCGCAGGCCGCAATCCAGTTGCCGACGGGGCCCGCCCACATCACCGGGTGGCCGTTGGCGAACAGGATGTCGCCGGTGAACACGGTCCTGGCATCGGGGACATGGACGATGATATCGCCCTTGGTGTGGGCCGGCCCCACCTCGATGCATTCGATCCGGCGGTTGCCCACGGTCAAGGTGCAGCGCTCGCAGAAGGTGCGGGTGGGCGCCCGCTCCTCGATCCCGGCGAAATCGAAACTGCCGAAAATGGTCTTGAGGTAGTCGCCCAGCGGTCCCATCTGGTCGGCCGCCGCCAGCATCGAGGCCAGCATGGCGGGCGGCACCTCGGCCATTTCCTCGGCGCTGGCCCGGCTCGCCACGATCTGCGCCCCGTCGACCAGGGCATTGCCCCAGCAATGGTCGCCATTGGCATGGGTGTTCACCACCGTGCCGATGTTCGCGGCGGCCGGCACGGCATCGCGCATGGCCGCCAGCATCTCGCGCGTCAGGGTCATGTCGAACAGGGTGTCGATCAAAATCGCCTCGTCCCCGTCGGTGATCAGGCCGGCATTGGACCAGCCCCAGCCGCCGTCGGGCTGCAACCAGGCGAACAGGCCGTCGCCCAACCCGTGCAATCCCCTACGGTAAGTCTCAGCCATGACCAGATCTCCCCTCGGCGGCGCGGATTGTCGGTCGCCGGCCATTCATGCGGCAATGCAAAATTGACTGTTTTCAAGCACCGGCCGGGCATTTAATGACAATTGAACAGATTGTCATATTGCTGCCGAGGAAAGCCATGGCCCTCCCCCAGACCGCGCCGGCGCAAGAGCCGGGTGTCCAGTTCAATCAGCCGGGCTTCCTCGCCCTGATCGGGCCGGTGCGCACCGAAAAGAACAAGGACGCCAGCTGGACCTTCTCCTTCGTGGTCGGCGAAGAGCATCTCAACCCGGGCGGGGTCTGCCACGGCGGCATGCTGATGAGCTTTGCCGATCATGTCCTGGGCACCGTGGTGTGGGAGGCGATCGGCTTCAAACCCTGTTCCACCATCACCCTGAACACCGATTTCGCCCTGGCTGCCAAGCTGGGCGACGTGATCGAGGGCGAGGCCCGCGTCACCCGCGCCACCCGCTCGCTGGTCTTCGTCACCGGTGCCCTGACCTGCCGCGGCAAGGTCGTCCTCCAGGCCAACGGCATCTGGAAGGTCCTGGGGGCATGAGCGAGGAGACCGGCGCGCCCGAGGGCTGGGCGCCGATCGAAACCCACGACCCGTTCGAGCAGGATGTCTTCGGCGCTCGCGGCCCGGGTGCCGAGGGCGGCACCATCAGCTTTGCCTTCTACGACCAGGTCGAGGATGGCCAGCGCGTCTTCGCCTTCCGCCCGGAACTGCGCCATGCCAACGGCCTGGGCATCGTCCACGGCGGCGCGATCATGACCTTCTTCGATGCGAGCTTAGGGTCAGCCGCCTGGGACGCGGTCGGCCGCAAGCCCTCGGTCACCCTGTCGCTGACCTCGGAATTCCTCTCGCCCGCGCGCCCCGGCGAATGGCTGATCTGCCGCCCGACGGTCACCCGCAAGGCCCGCTCGGTGATCTTCGTGCGCGGCGAAATCACCGTCGACGACCGCCTGATCGCCACCGCCAACTCGATCTGGAAGGTGCTGGGGACCTGAGGTTCAGGCCGCCTTGGCCGCGGGCCTGGCCTTCGGCCGGCCGACTTTCACCGCAATTTCGAGACCGGCACGCCCTGCAAGGTCGACAAGGCTGTCCAGGCTGAAATCGTTGATATGCCCCTTGAGCAACTTGTTCAGCCGGGGCTGCGTGACCCCCAGGCGCTTCGCCGCGGCGACCTGGGTGAGATTCCATCGCTTGATTTCCTGGCCAAGCGCCATCAGCAGGGCGCTGCGCAGCTTCATCGTGGCGGCTTCTTCGGGCGTGTCGCTGAGCGCATCCCAGACGCTGGCAAAGCGGGCACCGCTGGCGGCCTTGGTCATCGATCGATTCCCTTCTCCTTGCGCTCGCGGACCAGATCGGCGAACCGCTGTTCGATAAGCGACTTGTCCTTGGGCGAGGTCTTCTGCGTCTTCTTCTCAAAGGCGTGCAGGACATAGATGGCTTCGGCGAAACGGGCAATGTAGGCGACGCGATAGGCCTGCTTGTCCACCCGCGCCCGCAGTTCATAAACGCCTTCGCCAATCCCGGTCATCGCTTTCCAGTCTTCGGGCTCCTCACCCACCTGGACCCGGTCCAGATTATGTCCAAGGGACGCGCGGGCCGGCTTGGGAAAGGCGATCAGCCGTTCCAAACTGTCGCCCCTGAAGATAGCGTCCTTGGGTTTTCGCGTCACCTGCCAATTATATCGGCATGGATATAATTGTCGAGGCACATCAGCCTATCTCGAACAGCGCTGCCTCGAGATCGGCGACGCTGTCCAGGCACAGGTCGCTGGACGGCGTCAGGCTGGCGCGGGTGCCGGTGCCGGTGAGCACGCCGATGCTGAGGCCCGCGCCGCCGGCCCAGCCCATGGCGACGTCGTGCGTGTTGTCGCCGACCATCGCCACCTGCGACGGAACAAGGCCGGTTGCCGCGCAGAAGGCGGCCAGCACGGCCGGGTCGGGTTTCGCCGCGTAACCGCTGTCGTAACCGGCGATGAAATCGAGCACCCCGCCCAGGCCGAAGGCGGCGAGCAGGGCGTGGATCGAGGCTTCGTTGTCGCTCGAGGCGATCCCCAGCTTCAGGCCGCGCGACTTGAGCCGGGCGAACAGGGCGGCGAGGTCGGTCACCGGCACCATGTGCGCGGCGGAGTCGCGAAACAGCGTGTCCAATTCGCCGGTCAGGTCGGCGACCGTGAACGGCGCCCCGCCCGCCACCCAGGCGGTTGCAATGGCCAGCGTCGTGCCCGCCGCGATGATGCTGTCGGCGACGGCGCGGCCGTTGTGCGGATCGGCCCCGACCTGGGCCAGCAGGCGGCCGGCCAGGGCGGCGTCGCCGCGCGCCGCCAGCCGCGCGGCACGGCGGTTGACCGGGTTCCAGCTGGCCTCGTAGTCGACCAGGGTGCCGTCCTTGTCGAACAGGATGCCCCGGATGGGGCTACGCGATGACATGGGACTCACGGTCATGACCCTTGCACTCGATTTTCACACCATTAGTATTAAGATCGAATAATTGCACATGGAAATCATGCAACAATATCTGCCGGCCGCCTTGGGCGGCGCCTTGATCGCGATCTCGGCCGTGCTGCTGATGGGCACGCTGGGACGTATCGCCGGGATCAGCGGCATCGTGGGGCGCCTGCTGCCGCCCAACGGCGTGTCGGGCAGTGAGGCGGGCTGGCGCATCGCCTTCTTCGCCGGCCTGCTGCTGGGGCCGCTGGCGGTCGGGCTGGCGACCGGTTCGACCGGTATCGGCGCGCCCGTGGTCGGCCTGCCCCTGGCGATCATCGCCGGCCTGCTGGTGGGGGCCGGGACCAGCCTGGGCAATGGCTGTACCTCGGGCCACGGCATCTGCGGGCTGTCGCGCCTGTCCGTCCGCTCGGCCGTCGCGGTCGCGACCTTCATGGCGACGGCGATCGTCACCGTCTTCATCACCCATCACCTGGGCTGAGGCGGGCCGCGCGATGACCAAGCTGTTCTTCGGCCTGCTCGCCGGCCTGATCTTCGGTGCGGGCCTTGCCCTCGCCGGTATGACCGATCCGGCCGTGGTGATCGGTTTCCTCGATGTCGCCGGGGCGTGGAACCCGGCCCTGCTCTTCGTCATGGGCGTCGGTGTCGTGGTCACCTTCATCGGTTATCGCCTGGTGCTCCGGCGCAAGGCGCCGCTGTTGGCCGATCGCTTCATCCTGCCCACGGCAACCGTGATCGACCGCGACCTGGTCCTGGGCGCCGCCCTGTTCGGGATCGGCTGGGGCTTGGCCGGCTACTGCCCCGGCCCGGCGCTGGCCTCGCTGGCCGCCGGGCGGATCGAACTCATCGCCTTCGTCGCCGCCGCGGCGTTCGGCACCATCGGGGTCCGCGCCCTGCGGCGCCCTCAGTGATGCCCGTTGTGCAGGCGCCGATGGAGCCGCCGCGATAGCAGGTAGACCGCGCCGACCACGAACGGCAGCAGCACGGCCAGGCTGATGCTGGGCTTGGGCAGGCCCGGCATCACGTCCTCGAGGCCTTTCAGCAGATAGCCCGAGAGGCCGATCAGGTAGTAACTGATCGCGACCACCGACAGGCCCTCGACGGTTTCCTGCAGGCGCAGTTGCAGGCCGGCGCGCTTTTCCATCGAGCGCAGCAGGGCCTGGTTCTGCGCCTCCAGGGCGATTTCGATCCGGGCGCGCAGGATCTGGCTGGACCGGGCCACCCGCTCCGACAGGCTTTCCTGCCGGTCGGCGGCGGAACGGCAGGTGCGCATGGCGGGCGTCAGGCGCCGCGCCATGAAGAAGCCTACCGTCTCCAACCCGCTGACCGATTCCTCGCGCATATCGGCAATCCGGTCTTCGACCAGGGCGTGATAGGCCGCCGCCGCGCCGAAGCGCCAGGTGCTCTCGGCCGCCAGATGCTCGACCTCGCTGGCGATGGCGCCCAACTCGCCCATCAAGGTCTCGTCCGCCACCCGCTCGCTGCCCGCGGCGGACGGGGCAAAGGCGGCGGTCAATTTCGCCAGGCGGCGGTCCAGCACCGTGGTGCGCTGGTTGACCGACTGGGCCAGCGGCAGGGCCAGCAGCGCCATCATGCGGTAGGTCTCGATATCCAGGAACCGCTGGACGACATTGCCGATGGTGCGCGGCACCAGGTCCTCGCGCACGCCTAAGATCAGCTTGACCTTGCCGTCCTCGCCCAGGCGAAAATCGCTCCACATGGTGGCGCGGCCGCCCCCTAAGTTGCTGGCAACCAGGTTGCTCCAGTCGAAACGGGCTTCTGCCGCCGCCACCGCCGGCTCGATGCCGCGGTAGAGTTCGAGGTCGACCGCCGCCAGGGTCAGGCCCGGTGCCTGATTGATCGCGTCGCAGACGGCCGGCGGCATGGCGCCGAAATCGGCGCCGGGGACGACGACGGTCCAGGCGCAGAATTCGGTATAGCGCTCCCACTTCACCACGGCGCCGTCCAGGCTCAGGCGAAACTGCCGCGTCCCCGCGGGCGGCGCCTCGTGGCCGATCCGAAGGCACAGCGCGGTGAGATAGGCAAGATCCGCCGCCGGGTCGACTTCGCTGTGGCGGGCCATGTGGAAGATCCGCGCCGGCGCCTCCACCGGCAGGGTCGGGCGGGCATGCAGTTCATCCGCCAGGCGGCGGCGCAGCGGGTGGTCGGCAGCAATATCAAACATCAGTGTCGACCTGCCCGGTGCTGAAGAAGATGCCTGCTCATGCCGATTTGCCCCGGTCTTGCCTGACCGCCCCGATCATGGCCCAGCTCCGCCGCCAGCAAGATGCGGCCGATCGAAGCGCCCGCCGACGCAGCGTCAATCGAGCGCCCGGCTCTTGACGATGGCATAGATCGACCGGCCGGGGGCCAGCGACAATTCCTGGATCGCCCGCCCGGTGACCCTGGCGATCAGCCTGTCGCCGCCACAGTTCAGCGCCACATCGCCGCCGCCGCCCTCCCGCGGCACGATGGCGTCGATGGTGGCGGCCACGATGTTCTGTGCGCTCAACCCCATCGGCCGATCAACCGCCAGGATGACATCCCGGGCATGAACCCACAGCCGCCGGCGCGCGCCCACCGCCGCCTCGATCCGCGGCACGCAGATGACGCCCAGCCGCCCCTCCAGCCGGGTGATCCCCCGGCCGCGTCGTGGCCCGCCACCGTCAGGTCCAGGACCGCGCCGGCATCGCGCCGGCGGGCGAAGGGGGCGAAATCGACCCGGCTCATGATCTCTTCGACCGGGCCGCTGCCGGCGACCCGGCCCGCCTCCAGCACCACCATGTGGCTGGCCAGGCGCAGGACCTCGTCCAGGCTGTGGCTGACATAGACGATCGGCACCTCGACCTCGTCGCGCAGCCGTTCCAGGAAGGGCAGCACCTCGGCCTTGCGGGCCTCGTCCAGCGCCGCCAGCGGCTCGTCCAGCAGCAGCACCCGGGGATTGGCCAGCAGGGCACGGCCGATCGCCACCCGCTGCTTCTCGCCCCCCGACAGGCCCGCCGGCCGGCGCGCCAGCAGGTGGCCGATGCCCAGCATGGCGACCACGCTGTCGAGGTCGGCCACCGCTTCCGCCGTGGGCGCGAAGAAACGGCCATAGAGCAGGTTCTGGCGCACGGTCAGATGAGGAAACAGGCGGCCTTCCTGAAAGACATAGCCGACACGCCGGCGATGGCGCGGCACCTCGATGCGGGCCCGGGTATCGAGCAGCACCGTCCCGTCCGCGACGACCCGGCCCCGCGCCGGCCGCACCAGGCCGGCGATGACATTGATGATCGTGGTCTTGCCCGAACCCGACGGCCCGAACAGCGCGGTCACCGGCCCGTCGATGGCAAAGGCGGCCTCCAGCGTGAAGCCGCCCACGGTGTGACGGATGTCGACGACCAGGCTCATTCGACCCGCCGCCCCAGGCGCCGCGCCAGCCATTCCGAGACGATCAGCGCGCCCAGCGAAATGACCACGGCCACGCCCACCAGGCGGAACACCGCGGCATCGCCGCCGGGCACCTGGGTCAGGGTGTATATCGCCGTGGGCAGGGTCTGGGTTTCGCCGGGAATGTTCGAGACGAAGGTGATGGTCGCGCCGAATTCGCCCATCGCCCGGGCAAAGGACAGGATCACCCCGGCCAGGATGCCGGGCAGCACCAGGGGCAGGGTGACGGTCAGGAACACCCAGGCGGGACTGGCGCCCAGCGTGCCTGCCGCCTGCTCGAGCCGGGCATCGACCGCATCGAAGGACAGGCGAATCGCCCGCAGCATCAGGGGAAAGCCCATGACCGCGCAGGCCAGTGCCGCCCCGGTCCAGCGGAAGGCGAAGACGATGCCGAACTGCTCGTCCAGGAAGGCGCCGATCGGCCCCTTGCGCCCGAACAGGATCAGCAGCGCCCAGCCGGTCACGACCGGCGGCAGGGTCAGCGGCAGGTAGGTCAAGGCCTCCACCACCGCCCGCCCCGGAAAGCGCTTGCGCGACAGCAGGTAAGCCAGGGCAATGCCGAACGGCAGGCTGGCGGCCACGGCCCAGAAGGAAACCCGCAGGGAGAGGAGGATCGCCGTGGTCTCGTTGGGCGTCAGATCGAACACACGCGCATCCCGCAGACAGATAGGGCGCAGGATGGCCGCATCGGCCGCGGCTTGCAATCGGCGACGTGCCAGACCAGATTAGCCCCATCTTGCCTCAGACAGCCCTGATCATCGGCGCCGGCGTCATCGGCCTGGCCATTGCCCGCGAATTGGCCCGCCGGGGCTGCGAGGTGATCGTCGCCGAGCGCACCGCCGGCATCGGCAACGGCGTCTCCTCGCGCAACAGCGAGGTGATCCATGGCGGCATGTATTACCCCACCGGCTCGGCCCGCCACCGCCATTGCGTCGCCGGCCGCCGCGCCCTCTATGATTTCTGCGCCAGCCACGGCGTCGCCCATGCCAGGGTCGGCAAGCTGATCGTCGCGACCGATGGCGCGGAAGCCGCCAGGATCGAAGCCATTCACGCGACGGGACTCGCCAACGGGGTCGAAGACCTGGCCCTGATCGACGGGCCAGCCGCCCGCGCGCTGGAACCCCAGCTTGCCTGCAGCGCCGCGGTGCTGAGCCCGCAGACCGGGATCGTCGACAGCCACGGCCTGATGCTGGCCCTGCAGGGCGAGCTCGAGGATCACGGCGGGGCCATCGCCTTCAACACGCCCATCAGCCGGGTCGAGCAGGCAAATGGCTGGACGGTGCATTTCGGCGGGGCCGACCCGGGGTGATGGCGGTCGATATCGTCGTCAACGCCGCCGGCCTGGGCGCCCAGGCTATCGCCGCCCTGACCCCGGCCTATCCGGCCGCGCGCATCCCGCGCCTGGTCCTGGCCAAGGGCAACTACTTCGGCTTCGCCGGCCGTCCGGCCTTCACGCACCTGATCTACCCCGCCCCGGTCGACGGCGGCCTGGGCGTCCATGTCACCCTGGACCTGGGCGGCCGCATGCGCTTCGGCCCCGATGTCGAGTGGCTGGACCGCGAAGACTATGTCGTCGACCCCGGCCGCGCGGCGGCCTTCGAGGCACGCATCCGCGGCTATTGGCCCGGCCTGCCGGCCGGCGCCCTGGTGCCCGACTATGCCGGCATCCGGCCCAAGCTGACCGGCCCCGGCGAGCCGGCGGCGGATTTCCGGATCGACGGCCCGGCCGATCACGGCCTGGACGGGCTGGTCCAGCTCTTCGGTATCGAAAGCCCCGGCCTGACCGCCTGCCTGTCGATCGCCGCCGCGGTGGCGGAGATGGTCACAAGGCTCTGACTGTCACCGCGTGCCGGTGTAACGCTCGTAGGCGTCCTCGACCAGGGTGATGTGGCCGCGCATGGCGGCTTCGGCGGCCGCCTTGTCGCCGCGCAGGATCGCGGTCACCACCCGCTCGTGTTCAGCATGGGACAGGGCCAGGCGGCCCAGGGTGCGGAACTGCGCCCGGCGGAAGGGGGAGAGCCGGGCCCTTGTGGCAAAGGTGATCTCGGCCAGATATTCATTGTGGCTGCCGGTATAGATCGCGCCGTGGAAGCGCTCGTTGACCTCGTGATAGCGCTGCGGGTCGCCCCGGCGCACCAGATCGGCCAGGGACTCGTGCAGGCCCTGCAGGCCCTGGCGTTCGGTCGAACTCATTTGCACGGCGGCCAGCCCGGCGCAAATCGCCTCCAGCTCGGCCATGACGTCGAACATGCCGCGCAGCCGCTCCAGCGACGGCAGGGCGACAAGGGCGCTGCGATGCGGCCGCGCCTCGACCAGGCCCGACGCCGCCAACTCGCGAATCGCCTCGCGCACCGGCGTCCGCGAGACCCCGAAACGCTTGGCGATCTCGACCTCTTCGAGCGGCGTGCCCGGGTGCAGGCGGCCCTGCACGATCTCGTCGGCCAGGGTCAGGCGCAGTTCCTCGGTGCGCGTCGCCGACTTGCGCGCCGCCTTTGTCGTGCCCCTGGGGGCTGATTCTGACACCTGGGAGGTCGACACGCTTCCCCGCTCACCACTTTACCTGGGCGAAAGCCTAGGGGGACCGCCCCGCGGGATCAAGCCGGCGGATGGGGAATCGCCGACAGGAGCTCGCGGGTATAATCCGCCTTGGGCGCTTCCAACACCTCTTGCGCCGTACCTTCCTCGACGATGGCGCCCTGGCGCATCACGATCACCCGGTCGCACAGCAGGCGCACCACATGGAGGTCGTGGCTGACGAAGAGGTAGCTCATGCCCAGCGTCTCCTTCAGGTGCTGCAGCAGGTTGAGCACCACCGCCTGGACCGAGACGTCCAGCGCCGCCGTCGGCTCGTCCAGGATCACCAGGTCGGGGTTGAGGGCGATCGCCCGGGCGATGCCCACGCGCGCCTTCTGGCCCCCGGACAATTGGTGGGGGAAGCGGTCTAGCAGGTCGTGGGGCAGACCGACCATGGTCGCCAGCGCCTCGACCTTGTCGCGCAGCTTAGCCCCGCCGCGGAACCCGCCCATGCGCAGCAGGGGATCGGCGATGGCACGGGCCACGGTGTAACGCGGGTTGAGGCTTTCGGTCGGGTCCTGGAACACCATCTGGATCCGCTTGCGCAGGGGCGAGGCGGCGAAGCCCCGCGCCGGCACGGCGGCGATATCCTGGCCGTCGAAGGTGATGCGGCCCTGGGTGGGGTCGATCAGGCGCATCACCATCATCGAGGTGGTGGACTTGCCGCAACCAGACTCGCCCACCAGGCCGACGCTCTCGCCCCGGCGCACGGCAAAGGAGATGCCGTCGACCGCGCGGAAGGGCGGCAGGGGTTCCGCCTTCTTGGCAAACAGCTTGGTCAGGCTGCGGCCCGCCTCTTGGCGCTTGTATTCCTTGACCAGGCCCTCGACCACCAGCAGCGGCTCGCCGATCGCCGCCGGGGCGGCGGATCGGTCGGGCAGCGGCGTGTCGGCGGGGAGGAGGTCGTGCAGGGTGATGCCGGGCCGCGGCGTCGCCCGCATCAGCTTCATCGTATAGGGATGTTCGGGCGCCTTGAAGATCGCGGCCGAGGCGGCGGTTTCGACCACCCGGCCCTTCTGCATCACCACCACCTTGTCGCAATAGGCCGCGGCCAGGCCCAGATCATGGGTGATCAGGATCGCCGACATGCCGCGCGCCCGCACCAGGTCGACCACCAGGTCCATCACCGCCTTCTGGGTGGTGACGTCGAGGCCCGTCGTCGGTTCGTCGGCGATGAGGAGTTGCGGCTGGCAGGCCAGGGCCAGGGCGATGACGATACGCTGGCACATGCCGCCCGACAGTTCGAAGGGATAGGCGTGGTAACGCTCCTCGGGCCTGGCGATGCGCACCTGTTCCAGCAGGTCGATCGCCTTCTGCTTCACATTGTCGGGCTGGGCCTGGAGGTGTTGCAGCAGCACATCCTCGATCTGCCGGCCGACCTTGCGGATGGGGTTGAGCGCCAGGCGCGGATTCTGGAAGATCATCGACATTTCGCGCCCGCGCAGGTCGCGCATCTCGCCCTCGCCGGCCGCCAGCAGGTCGATGTTGGTATAGGCGATGGCACCCTTGGCGATGCGCCCGGCCCGATCGAGGATGCGCATCACGGCATAGGAGGTGACCGACTTGCCCGAGCCGGACTCGCCCACCACGCCGACGATTTCGCCCTTGGGCACCGTCAGGTTCAGGTCGATCACCGCCTGCACGGTACCGCGGCGGGTGGCGAATTCGACGGTGAGGTCGCGCACGTCGAGAAGCGGGAGAGCGGTCATGGGACGAGCCTCCGTCAGGTGCGGCGCTGGGGATCGATGATGTCACGCATGCCATCGCCCAGCAGGTTGAAGCAGAACACCGCCAGCATCAGGGCGATGCCGGGGAAGAAGGCGATCCACCATTCGCCCGAGACGATGAAGCCCGCCCCTTCGGCGACCATGATGCCCCACTCAGGCGTGGGCGGCCGCACCCCCAGCCCGATGAAGGACAGGCCGGCGGCGTTGAGGATGGCATAGCCCATGGTCAGCGACATCTGCACCATCATGATCGGCATGATGTTGGGCACGATCTGGGTCAGCAGGGTGCGGATCTCGCTGTTGCCGGTCAGGCGCGCGGCCTGGACGAAGCCCGCCTCGCGCCGCACGTTCGCCTCGGCCCGGGCGACCCGGGCATAGAGCGGGAAGTTCACGATCGCGGTGGCGATGACGATGTTGGTGACGGTGTTGCCCAGCGCCGCGACAATGCCCATGGCCAGCACGAACAGGGGAAAGGCCATGATCGTATCGGCCAGGCGGCCGACGATGCGATCGGTCCAGCCGCCGAAGAAACCCGCCGCGACCCCGGCCAGGCCGCCCAGCACGAAGACCAGGGCGACGGAGAAGACAGCGATCGCCATGTCGAGCCGGGTGGCCGCCACCACCCGGCTGAAGATGTCGCGGCCCAACTGGTCGGTGCCGAACCAGTGGGCGCCCGAGGGGGCCTGGAGCGCGTTCATGGTATCGCTGGCCAGCGGGTCGTAGGGCACCAGCCAGGGCCCGAAGATCGCGGCCAGCACCAGCAGCGCGAACAGGCCGAAGGAGAAGCCGGTGACCGGGTTCTCGCCGATCACATGGCGGGCATGGCGCAGGGTGGCGCCAAGGCCGGTGGCCGGGCGGACGGTCGTCTCGGTCACGGCGCTCATCCTTCCATCCTCACGCGGGGGTCGATGACCCCGTACAAGAGATCGATCAGCAGGTTCAGCAGGACATAGAGAATGGCCATGGCCAGCACGAAGCCCTGCACCGGCGCGAAATCGGACGCGATCAGCGCCTCGACCGCGTAGGAGCCGATGCCGGGCCAGGCGAAGACTTTCTCGACCAGAACATTGGCGCCCAGCAGGAACGAGAACACCATGCCCAGGGTGGTGATCACCGGCAGCATGGCGTTGCGGAAGGCATAGGTGACCACGACCTTGTAGGGCGACAGGCCGCTGGCCCGGGCCGTGCGGACGAATTCCGACGACAGGACTGAGAGCATCGAGGCACGGGTCATGCGGGTGATCGGCGCCAGGGCGAAGATCGCCAGGGTCGCCGCCGGCACCGCAAGCTGGGCCAGGGCCGCCCAGAAGGTTTCCAGGTCGCCCACCAGCAGGGTGTCGATCAGCAGGAACCCGGTGATCGGCTCCGGCGCCGAAAAGAACACGTCGAGCCGGCCCAGCGGCGCGGGCGCCCAGCCCAGGATGAAGTAGAAGACGTAGACCAGCAGCAGGCCGGTGAAGAACACCGGCAGCGAGACGCCGGCGGTGGCGACGATGCGGCAGGCATGGTCGATCCACGAGCCCTGTTTTACCGCCGCGACGATGCCCAGCGGCACCGCGATCAGCATCGCGACCACCAAGCCGAACAGGGTGAGCTCGGCCGAGGCCGGCAGGCGCGTGATGATATCCTCGATCACCGGCTGCCCGGTGGTGAGCGAGACCCCCAGGTCGCCCGAGAACAGGGCGCCGATATAATCGACGAATTGCTCGTAGAGCGGCTTGTCGAGCCCCAGCTTCACCCGGATTTCCTCGATCGCCTCGGCCGAGGCCGCCGGCCCGGCGAAATAGGCCGCCGTGTCGCCCGGCAGCACCCGGGTCAGCAGGAAGGTGACGATGATGACGCCGATCAGGCTGGGTATGGCGGTCGCGAGCCGTTTCGTAAGTTGGGTAAGCATGGCACCCCCTGCATTTCGCCCATAGGGCCCTCTCCTCCCAGGAGGAGAGGGTTCACATCACCTCACGCCTTGACCAGGCTGCGGTAGTCCAGCCGGCGGTGGAACCAGTATTGATACCCGCTGACCCGGGGCTGCATCGCCACGTTCACGTAAGGCTGGTAGAGCGGGATGCGCGGAATATCCGTGAAGGCGAGGTCGACGAAGCCCTTCACGTCGGTGTCGTAGCTCGCCATGTCGCCGTTGGCGGCGGCAGTGCGCGCGCCTTCGATCAGGGCATCCATCGCCGGCGACTTGTAACTCATGGTGTTGAACACGGAATTCTGGCCGTGATAGCACCAGAAGAAGAAATATTCCGGATAGTCGAGCCAGCCCGAGAAGACATTGGTATAGAGCGGCATCTCTTTCTTGTTCAGCTCGGTGCGCCAGTTGGCGCCGGGGATCTTGTTGATCGTCGCCTTGATGCCGATCTGGCCCAGGCTCTCCTGGACCAGGATGCACAGGGGCTCGTTCACCCCGGCAAAGCCCAGGTCGAACGACAACGTGGTTTCGAACCCGTCCGGGAAGCCCGCCTCGGTCAGCAGTGCCTTGGCCTTGGCCATGTCGGTGTTGAACTTGTGGGGTTGCGGCCAGGCGACCTGGGTCGCGCTGTCGGCCGGCGCGCCGAACATCGGCTTGGCCAGGCCGAACATCACCGCGTCGATGATCTTCTGGTAGGGGATGGCATAGGCCACGGCCTGGCGCACCTTCGGGTTGTCGAAGGGCGGCTTGGTCACGTTCATGCCGATGTACTGGATGCCGTTGGAATAGGGCGTCGAGACCAGCGACAGCTTGCCCGCCGCCTTCATCTCGGCGAAATCCTTGGTCGGCAGGTCATAGGACAGGTCGGCATCGCCGCGTTCCAGCAGGGCACGGCGGTTGCCCGCCTGCGGCACCATGCGCCAGATCACCCGGCGGATCTTCGGCAGCGGCCCGCCCTTCCAATCCTCGTTGCGCTCCAGCACCACCTCGGTGCCCGCGGTCCACTTGGTCACCTTGTAGGCGCCGCTGCCTGCGGTGTTCTGCTTGGTGTATTCCAGGCCCCACGGATCAGCGTCGGTCGCGTTCTTCTTCACCAGGCCCGAATTGAGGATGCCGGGCACGATCACCGCCAAATCCGGCACGGTCAGCCGGTCCTTGCGCAGGAAATCGATGCGCACCGTGTGATCGTCGACGACCACGAACTGTTCCGGCTTTTCCAGCGAACCGGCCTTCATCTGGAAGGTCGGGAAGCCGCCCACGGTCACCGCCCGGTCCAGCGACCATTTGACATCGGCCGCGGTCACCGGCGCGCCGTCCTGGAAGGTTGCATCCTTGCGCAGCTTGAAGGTCGCCGACATGTCGCCGACGGCCATGTCCTCGGCCAGCTCCGGCTTGAACTTGGCGCGGTCGTAATAGGGGATGCCGTTGTCGCCGGTCTTCATCTCGTGGGAGATCAGCCGGTCGTAGCAGTTCCAGCTCACCTCATAACCCGGGACATTGGTGCCCACGCCTTGGATGTCGAGATTGTTCGGCCCGCTTTCGGAGACGATCAGCAAGGTCTCGGAGCGGGCATCGGCCCTGGCCGGCGAGAAGATCGCCGGGGCGGCAATGCCGCTGCCGGCGGCCACCGCGGTGGCGGATGCGGTTTTCAGAAACTCCCGGCGATTCATGGACTGGCCCCCTGGCAAGTGAATGCCCGCCGGTCCTTACAAGCATCGTGCCAGTTTTACAGCCATTCGGTAGATTAGCATAGCAAACTGATTTTATTATAACTTTTCCGCCGAAGCAGGCCGGCTAGGCCCGAAATGCGCAGCGTGGTTAGCAAGGATTGACTATAAATTAATCATACTGATCAACTTGCATACATTAAACCCGCCGCAAAAATACCCTCTCCGCCGCTTGCGGGGGAGAAGGAGGGGCCCGACGCGAAGCGGCGGGAGGGTGAGGTGGTGGCTGGGTCGAGCGCACGCTACGCCGCCGACCCACCTCCCCCAGCCCCTCCCCCGCAAGCGGGCGGAGGGGGCTTTCCTGGTTACGCGAAAAACCCGCTCAGGGCTTGCGGGTCCAGTCCTCGGTGCCGGCGCTCTCTGCGCCGAGCGGGGCCCAGCGCCCCTTCAGGCCGCCGTCGGGCATGATGATATAGACGGCGATGGCGCTTTCCTTGCTCTTGGGGTCCTGCCAGGTAACGGCAAAGGTATCGCCCAGGCGCAGGCCGCTGCCCACCGCCTGCTGGTCGCCGCTGGCCCAGGTCAACTGGTAGACCTCGCCGACCATCTTCACCGTGATGTCGGCGCCATAGGTGCCCTGGCCGCTGCCCGGGTTCTGGCCCTGCACTTGGTAGGTGCCCGACAGGTCGTCGGCCCCCTGCGCCAGGGCTGCCCCCGCCAGCCCCATGGCCAGGGCCGCGCCCAGGACCGTGCGACGCATCATGGTGGCGACCGGCATGTTTCTTTCCTCCCGCAACGTGTTCATTTGAGCTCGGCTTTCAAGGTGCGTTCCAGCACCGTCAGTTCGGTTTCCAGATCGGTGATTTCGGCCTCGACCGCTTTGTCGGCATGGTGCGTGAAGGCCTGTTCGACGCCGTCCAGTATCGCCCAGACTTTGGCAAGACTGGGGTCGCCCGGGCCTCGGCGCTGCCGGACCGCCGCATAATGTTCGATGATGCGCAGGGTGGCATCGAGGTAGAAGGTCAGGGGCCGGCGCGCCTGCATCGCCTCCGCCGGATGCTGAACGATGCGCTCGACCAGCGTGCCGGCCGTCTCGATCAGCCGGTCGAGGCGGGCGGCCATCACGGCGTCGCCGGCCCGGGCCAGGACATCGAGCCGGGCAAGCTTGGCCTGCGCGCCCATGACCAGTTCATGGGCCAGCGACCCGGGCAGCAGTGCATCGGTCGTCGCATGCCCGGCCAGGCCATCGGCACGCAGCACGAGCTGCAAGCCGATGAAGCCGACAACCCCGGCCAGGACGGAGAACGACGGCCAGGCATCCAGGCCCAGGTGAAAGGCCAGGAAAATGCCGCCGCCGCCCAGGCCCGCCACAATATGGCCCCAGAGCTTCAAGCCGCGCGCCCTGCCCTAGCCGCGGGCCAGCCGGGCCTTCAGCTCGTTCTCGATGGTGACCAGTTCGGTTTCGGCCTGTTTGCGCTTGGTACGGCCCTCGGCCTGGATCTTCAGGACCTCGTCGATGGTCGAGATCAGGTCGCGGTTGACCTGCTGCAAGGTGCCGATGTCGACGATACCGCGTTCGGCCTCGCGCGCCACGTCGATCGAGCCCTGCTTCAGCAATTCGGCATTCTTCTTCAGCATGGCGTTGGTGGTGTCGGTCACCTCGCGCTGCAAGGCCAGGGCGCCCTGCTGGCGGGCGATGGAAATGCCGATCACCATCTGGTTCTTCCAGATCGGGATGGTGTTGAGGACCGACGACTGGATCTTTTCGACCAGCACCGTGTCGTTGCCCTGGATCAGGCGGATCTGCGGCATGGTCTGCAGGGTCACGGTCTTGGACAGGCGCAGGTCCTGGAGCTTCTTCTCGAAGCGGTCGAGGGCCTGGCGGGCATCGTTCAGCTTCTGCGCCGCGATCTGGGCCATGGTCGGGTCGGGGTCGGCCGCGGCCTTTTCCAGGTCGGGCAGCACGGCCGCGCGGGTTTCGGCGATCAGTTCCTCGCCCGCCCGGATGTGCAGGTTCAGGGCGCGGAAATTCTCCAGGTTCTTCTCGAACAGCATGTCCAGCATGACCACGTCGCGCAGCAACTGGTCCTTGGTCTGCTCCAGTTGCAGGACGATGCGGTCGATCTGGCTCGAGACCTTCTCGTAGCGGCCCAGGAACTTTTCGACCTCGCGCCTGGCCGAGCCGAACAGCCGGCCCAGGAACCCCGGCGTCTTGGCCAGCGACTCAGCGTCCAGGCCCTTCACCTTCATCAGGAGGTCGGACAGGGTCTCGCCCACCTCGCCGGAATCCTTGGCGGCGACGGTCTTCAGCACGCTGTCGGCGAAATCGGCGATGCCGTTCTGCACCCGGGCGCCGTATTGCAGCACCGCGGCGCTGTCGGCGATGTTGATGCCCGACTTGATCTCGGCGACGGCTTTCACCTCGCCGTCATCGAGCGGCACCACCGGCGAGGCACTGCGGGAAAGCTCGGCCTGCGCCAGCTCGATGTTCTTCGTAGGCTGCGTCACGATCGCCGTTGTCGACATCCACTATCTCCGAAAGGCCCGCCGGGGCCGCCACTATAGCGAGACCGGGCTCCTTAAGCGATACGGCGGCTGATCAGGCGGCGATCAGCGGCAGGAGTGCGGCCGGCGGCGTCGGTCGCCCCGAGGGGTCGCAGAAGCCGCCATCGACCAGCAGCGTCAGGAAGCGGGCGAAATGCCGCGCGGCCGAGGCACGGGCATAGCCTTCCAGCCAGTTCTGCTCGAGGAAGGCGGCGATGCCCGGCTGGCCCATCTCGACCTCCCACAGGATGCCCAGCAGCGAGGCGAGCGTTTCCTCGGTCTCGCGGGTGGCGAAATCGACACAGGCCACGGCTTCCGCCTCCTCGACCCGGCCGGTCTCCGGCCCGGCCCCCAGGCCGAAATCGAGCAGGAAGCGGCGCTGCGGCGGGGCGACCAGGTAGTGGGCGACTTCGTGAACGATGACATAGGATTCCGAGCGGCAGCGCAGCACCCGGCCATCCCAGGAGAAGGCCACGGCCGGCTCCTCGTCCAGGGTCGCCATGCCGAAAGCCTGGGCCAGGGCCACGGCCTGGGCCCGGTGGGCGGGCGTGTCGACACCCCCGGCCGCCAGGTCGGCGCTGGCCATGATCCGGGCGAAGGCCGCACGCGCCCAGGGCGCTTCGGCGGCCAGATGGCCGTCGAATACCAGGGCGACTTGGCTCAAGTCGCCGATGTCGAGCGCGGTCAGGATCATGGGCCCGTGCTTTACGCCGAAGGGCCATGCGCGCGCAAGTCTGGCGGGGGCCGGGCCGGTGCGGCTAATTTGGGGCCCGAACCGGTTCTGGGGGATGATTCATGGCATTGCCGGACAAGGTCGCGATGAGCGCCGCGGAAGTTCAGGCCTTCATCGAACAGGTCTTCGAACAGGCGACCCATATCCGCATCGAGGAAACCGCGCCCGGCTTCTCCCGCTGCCGCCTGCCCTTCGACACCCGCCACCTGCGCCCGGGCGGCACGATCTCCGGCCCCAGCATGTTCCAACTGGCCGACTGCGGCCTCTACGCCATGATCCTGAGTACGCTGGGGCCGATCGCGCTGGCCGTGACCACCAACCTCAACATCAACTTCCTGCGCAAGCCCGCCCCTCGTGACCTGATCGCCGAATGCCGCGCGCTCAAATTCGGCAGGCGCCTGGTCATCGGCGAGGTCTCCCTGTTCTCCGCCGACGACCCCGAACTGGTCGCCCACGCCACCGGCACCTATTCGATCCCGCCGGGTTAGGCGAGGCCACTCCCCTGGAACTCTGCCCAAAACCGTCATGAGGGATTGGTCCGATGCGCACCGTCTTGCTTTTTCTTCTGTTCGGCGTCTTCGCCTCGGCCGCCCAAGCGGCGGAATTGGCGATAAGCGAGATCGCCATCATCCCGATTCATGGCGGCTTCAACACCGTGGAACATTTCGCCGCGGACGACCGAACCGCCACCGTTATCAGAGCTTGGCGCGGCAACGGGAACGCCCATGGCCACTACAGTTACCTCGTGCTGCTGCCGCTGGTGGAAAGCCGGGGCACTGACGGCGAGATGGGCGTGGTCGCCTTCGACGATGGCGTGAGCCCGCTCAAAGACACGGCGAGCGTCTCGCCCTTTGATGGCGAGCGGGTGCTTGGTGCATTACGTTTCGCGCGGGCAAAACTCGACGGCGTCGCGGCAACCGTGGTTATTCGCGCCGACCTCGGCGAGTCCGACAGCGGCATTCTCGCGGACCACGCTCCTGTGGATATCAGTATCTACAGGCTGGAACAGCCAGACACCGGCGCCGGGACGACGCCCGATGTGTTCCGTATCGTGAGCAAGGCGCGGCCCACGGCCCGGTTCTGCAACGCCGACATGGCGTTGACCACGATCCTGCATCTGCCGCTGCCTGCCGACTACGCCGGCGGCGCGGGACCGAGCGGCTGCGGCGACTAGGTTGAAGAAGATTATATCGTCATCCCGGCGCAGGCCGGGATCCATTCTGGGGCAGCGCGCGATGTCGCAATGGATCCCGGCCTCCGCCGGGATGACGGCTGAGGTGAAACAGGGCTGACCTCGTTAGACCCCCTCGGGCTCGCACAGGACCAGGGTTTCGTCCGCTTCATCCTCGTCCTTCACCTCGTGGCGGCGGACGAAGACGATGGCGATGAGGGCGGCGACCAGGGTGATCGCGGCCAGCACCAGCATCGCCGCGGAAAAGGCATCGGCATAGAGCTGCGTGAGCAGGCCGGTCCCCAGCGACGGGGCCGCCAGCGCCGCTTCGCCCAGCTTGCCGCCAACCATGCCGTTGGCCGTGGCGATGACGGCGTCGGGCGCAAGCTTGCCGGCCCGCACCAGGCCCGCCTGGGCAAAGCCCAGCAGCACCGCGCCCGTTACCGCGATGGCGATGCTCTCGCCGGCCACGCGGGCGGTGGCAAAGATGCCGACCGCCATGCCCGCCCGCTCCTTGGGCACCACGGAAACCGCCAGGTCGTCCATCAGGCCCCAGGGAATCGCCGCCCCCACGCCGATCAGCAGCAGGGGCAGCACGAAGGCGACGGGCCCGGCCCCCGGCGCCACGAAGGCCAGCAGGCCGAGGCCGACGGCGCCGATGATCAGGCCCAGGCCCGACAGGGGGCCGGCCGGCACCCATTTGGTCAGCAAGGCGCCCAGGAAGGGGATGATCGCGATCGGCGCGCTGAGCGGCAGCATCAGCAGGCCGGCCTCGGCGGCACTCATGCCCTCGATCCCGACCAGGCGCGCGGGGAGGACGAACAGCACCACGATGAAGCTGTAGGCGACCGCCACCGGCAGCGACTGCACCGCCAGGAAGCGCGGATAGGTGAACAGAGTCACGTCCAGCATCGGCCGCTCCTGCGCCCGCTCGATCGCCAGGAAGGCACCCAGCATGACGACGAAGCCGCCGATCAGCGCCAGCACCAGCGGGCTGGACCAGCCGCTTTGCGGGCCTTGCATGATCGCCAGCGTCAGCAGGGTCAAGGTCACGGTGAAGGCGACGACGCCCCAGATGTCGAAGCGCTTGGCATCGGGGTCGCGCGATTCGCGCAGGCGCGGCACGCCCACCGCCAGCACACCCAGGCTGAGGATGGCAACCGCCACGAAGATGGCGCGCCAGCCCAGGCTGCCGATCAGGGCGCCGCCGATGATCGGGCCGAAGGCGATGCCGATGCCAAAGCCGGTGCCGAGGATGCTGAAGGCCCGGGTGCGGGCCCGGCCCTCGAATTCCTGGGCCAGGGCGGCAAAGCCGGCGATCATGGCCAGGGCGCCCGCCGCCCCCTGGAGGGTGCGGGCAATGTCCAGCACCAGCAGCGTGGGCGAAAAGGCCACGATCAGGGACAGGATCGTGTAGGCGACGAGGCCGATGCCGAACAGGCGCTTGCGCCCGAACATGTCGGCCAGGGCGCCGGCCGCCATCACGGCACTGCCGAAAGCCAGGAAGGCGCCGTTGACCACCCAGTTCAGCGCCACCGCGCTGCCGCCCAGCTCGGCGCCGATGGCCGGCAGGGCGACGACGGGGGCGACGAAGCCCAGCGGCATCATCACCGCGGCGAGGAAAACCGCGCCCAGCACCAGCCATTTTTCCGGCGCGATGCGGGCGTCATCGAGGGGAACGGCCGGACCGGCCGTGCGGAGAATATCCTGCGACATGCGCGTGGCTCGTATTTATGTGTTGATTGATATATAAATAGCTAGACCACTTGCCGCTGCACCGCAACAAGATTATTTAACGATCACTACACAAAAAAACATGGGAAAGAGGTGGAGCCATGGCCCAGCGCGGCCGCCCTCGCTGTTTCGACCGTACCCAGGCCTTGCAACAGGCGATGGAAGTGTTCTGGGCGCGCGGCTACGAGGGCACGAGCATGGCGGAACTGACGGCGGCGATGGGCATCGCCTCGCCCAGCCTCTATGCCGCCTTCGGCAGCAAGCAGCAGCTTTTCCGCGAGGCGACGGAATTGTATGCCCAGACCGAGGGTTCGGGCACCTGGGCGACCTTCGACGGCCATGCCACGGCGCGCGAGGCGATCGCGGCGCTGCTGCGCACGACGGCGGAGAATGTCACCGCGCCGGGCAAGCCGCCGGGCTGCTTTACCATTTTCGCGGCCGCCAACTGCGCACCCGAGAACGACGAGGTCCGCCGCGACATGGCCCAGCGCCGGCTCTCGGTCTGCGATCACGTCCGCCTGCGCCTGGAACGCGCCATCGCCGAGGGTGAACTGCCGCCGGGGACGAACGCCCGGTCGCTGACCTCGTATTTCATGGCGGTCCAGCAGGGCATGTCGATCAGGGCGCGCGACGGCGGCAGCCGGGAAGAACTCCTGGACGTCGCCCGCCACGCCATGGCGGTGTGGAACGGCCTGACGGCGCCGAGCGCCACCGGCACTTGATCGCTCCCCGCCTGTTGATTTCTCGACGAGGGCTGCGAAGGCATGTTGCGCGCATCATTTCTTTACGATCTGGTGACATTGCTAGCCGGTGCGCTGCGACCGATTGCCTAGTTCCATGGTCGAAGAGGCAATCCCGGCATCAAGGCGTATGGTCTGAAAAAGGGGCCTCCCGGCCCGGAGTGTAGTTGATGCTCTATCATTTGTTCGAGATGACTCATGCCGCCGTGGCGCCCCTGCGCTACATGGCCGAGACCACCAAGGCGGCGCTGGACAACAGCTTCAATCCCTGGGGCGAGACGCCCGGCGGCAAGGCCCTGTCGGCCGCCTGCGAGATGATCGAGCGCACCACGCGGCGCTATGGCAAGCCGGCCTTCGGCCTCGACACCACCATGATCCACGGCCAGCCGGTACCGGTGACCGAGGTGGTGGTCGCCGCCAAGCCGTTCTGCAACCTGATTCACTTCAAGCGCGACGCCGCGGTCAACCCGCGCCAGCGGCCCGACCCCAAGGTACTGGTCGTCGCCCCCCTGTCGGGCCACTACGCCACCCTGCTGCGCGGTACCGTGTCGGCGATGCTGTCCGAACACGAGGTCTATGTGACCGACTGGGCCGATGCCCGCCTCGTGCCCCTGTCCGAAGGCAAGTTCGACCTCGAGACCTACACCCAGTACCTGATCGACTTCCTGCAACTGCTCGGCCCCGGCACCCATGCCATGGGCGTGTGCCAGCCGGGCGTGCCGCTCTTGATGGCGACCGCGGTGATGGCGCAAGACGACGATCCCTGTGCGCCCGCCTCGATCGTCATCATGGGCAGCCCGATCGACACCCGGCGCAGCCCGACCGTCCCCAACAAGCTGGCGACGCAAAAGCCCATCGAGTGGTTCCGCGACAATGTGATCACCGCCGTGCCGTGGCCTCACGCCGGCTTTACCCGGCGGGTCTATCCGGGTTTCCTGCAACTCACCGGGTTCATGACCATGAACCTGGAACGCCACATGGACGCCCACCAGTCGCTGTACAAGAACCTGGTCGCCGGCGACGGCGATCCGGTCCAGGCGCACCGCGAATTCTATGACGAATACCTGGCCGTCCTCGACCTGACCGAGGAATTCTACCTCCAGACCGTCGCCCAGGTGTTCCAGGAGCACGCCCTGCCCCTGGGCAAGATGATGTTCAAGGGCCGCACGGTGAACCCGGCCGCCATCACCAAGACGGCGCTGATGACCGTCGAGGGCGAGAACGACGACATCTCCGGCATCGGCCAGACCCAAGCCGCCCACGACCTGTGTCCCAACATCCCCGCCGCGAAGAAGTTCGACTACATCCAGCCCGGCGTCGGCCACTACGGCGTCTTCAACGGCACCCGCTGGCGCACCGAAATCCAGCCCCGCGTGCGCGATTTCATCAGGAGCAATCTGGCCAAGAAATCCTGAAGCCGGCCGTCTAGCGGAACGCCCGCAGCGCCAGCCAGGCGCAGACGACCACGGCACC
Organism: Oleomonas cavernae; assembly: GCF_003590945.1. Lineage (NCBI taxonomy): Bacteria > Pseudomonadati > Pseudomonadota > Alphaproteobacteria > Acetobacterales > Acetobacteraceae > Oleomonas > Oleomonas cavernae. Next base: position 3,299,676 of record NZ_QYUK01000011.1, read on the forward strand.
CACGACAATGAGGCCGTGGGTGGTCTGGGCGGCATCGACCAGGTCCCAGAACGAGCTTTCGAAATCGGGCATGCTGACGGCGGCCCGCATCGTGGTCGCCTGCACCGTGACCGCCTGAATCGTGACCGGCGGCACTGTGAGGCTCAGGAAACTGGTGAACAGGTCGACCATGGCCACGTGCTTGGGTACCCTCGATATGACGGAAAAATCCCCCAAATAGGGCCCAAACACAAGGATAGATGGCCCCAGCTTCCGGGCTGAAATGTCCCCGCGGGGCAAGCCGCCACGGGCTTTCGGGTCATTGTCACGAGGCTTTTGTTGCGCCGGCCGGACCGGCATGATGAGCACCGTTCACATCCGGGGGCCATCGGGGGCTTGATGACGTCGCGTTGCCTTGCTGCCTTTCCACCGCCGCCCTGGGCCGCGCTGCCGCCCGACCGCCCCCTGAACTTCTGGCGCCGCCTGGCCCTGGTCCTGCTGTTCGCCCTGGTCGGCCTGGCGTGCCTGGGCCTGGTCGGGCTGGCCGGGTATTCGGCGCATCGCGAGCACCTGTGGCAGGACACGCTGGCGACCATCGGCCTGGGCGAGGCCGTGGCCAACGGCGAGGCCCAGGTGGCCTGCCAGTACGAGCCGGGCGGCCGGCGCAGCCTCGGCCGCTATGCCTGCCACGTCCGCCTCACCGTGGGCAGCGGCGCGGCGGCCGTGGCCGAATGGGATTTCTCGACCCATTGGGGCCTCTACGACAATTCGGCCGACCTGGGGCGAGGCGTGCGGCGCCTGTCCCTGTCCCCCGACGGTTATGCCATGGTCACCACCTGGGCCGGCCTGCTGGACCGCGCCGGCGGGGCCTTCATCGGCCCCCTGGTCATGATCGCCTTCTGCTCGATCCCGTTCTTCATCACGGCCTGGCAGCGGCGCGGGCAACGGAAACTGGAGGCCGCGGCGGCGGCCGGCCACCTGATCGAGGTCGACATCCTGCGGCGCACCAAACAGACCGGGCGCTACAACAGCGTCATCTGGGCCTGGGAGGTCGCCTATGACGATCCGGCGAACGGGGCGCGGCGGCGTTACTACGCCTACTACGGCGAGGGCACCGTGCCGTTGACCATCGACTGGGCGGCCAGCCGGGGGATCGCCCTGATAGGCCCCCGCAAGCCCGTCGCCCTGCTCACCGAGCGGCTGTGGCCGCTGGACCTGGACCCGACCGATTACACCAGGATCGTGGCGGCCGCGGCGGTCGACCGCGAGAGCGACCATGACGCCCGGCGCAACACCGGCGAGTACCGCGACTGGACGAGGGAAGCCCCCAGTTTCGCCGCCCAGTTCGACCGGGCGGTGGCCCTGGGCGAGGCGGGCGACGGCGACGCCTGCTATACCGTGGGCTGGCTCATCTTCCACGGCCAGGGCGTGGCCCGCGACAGCGCCGTCGCCGCCCAATGGTTCGAGCGCGGCGCCCTGGCCGATGATCCACGGTCCCAGCACAATCTGGCCCACCTGCTGCATCACGGCGACGGGGTGGTGAAGAACGATCGCCTGGCCACGTTCTGGGCCCAGGTCGCGGCCAGGCGCTATGCCATGCCGCAGGACGGCCAAGCCGCCCTGGCCCTGCGCAGCAATGCCGCGGAAAAACTGTCGCCGCGCGAACTCGACGCGATCATCCAGGATGCCCGCGCCTGGCACCCGGGCGTCGCCCCGCTGGCATCACTGTCATAACCTCCAGCGTCATTCCGGCGAAGGCCGGAATCCATTGAGACGTCGCGCGCTGCCCCAGAATGGATTCCGGCCTTCGCCGGAATGACGATAGAGGGTGGCGTTGCTAGTCGAGCGGCTGTTCGAGCAGCTTGAAGCCTCGGGGCAGCTTGGCACGGGTGGTGTCCAGGCGGCCTGAAACCAGGGGGATCTCCAGCCGGCTGGGCTTTTCCATCGGGTAATCGGCGATGATCCAGACCAGGAGCGGGTCGGCCGCCTTGTTGCCCGGCACCTCGACGACCGGCTTGGCCTCGCCGCCGGCCTTGAGCGCCCAGCCCATGACATGCTCCAGCGCCGGCATGTCGTCGACCGTCCGCCCGGTGGCGACCGACTCCAGGCGCAGCCGCTGTACCGGCCTGCCGTCGCCCAGCAGGATCATCTGGGCCACGGTCTTGTTGTCCTCGCCCAGGATATCCACATCCAATTGCGCGCCGACGGTCAGCACCTCCACCGTCCAGGCTACCGTGTCGCGGCCGAACAGCCGGAGCACCGGGACCGGCACATTGTCCGAGCGTACCGACAGCATCTTGCCGGTCAGCAGATCCAAGCTGCGCAAGGTCCGAAATGAATCGCAGCAGCCATAGTTCTCGGCGATCACCGGTTCCTGCGCGAATTCCGGCACGGTGATCGCATCGGCTTCGACCGTCCATTGTGCCTTGACCGGCCCCAGGCCCGCTGCGGCGGCATCGCGGATGCTGAGCACACGTTGCGCCGTGGGCGGATAGCTGCTCTCGCTCGAATAGAGGTCGTGCAACTGGGTGGTTTCGACCTCGACCAGCAGATAGCGCTGGTCATCGGCACCGCCATAGTAGTAGGCGCGGTGGTAATCCCGGCTGACGGTCTGCATGCGCGGCCCGGTCTCGCCCACTGCCGGCACGATCGTCACCGCCGTCTGGCCGTCCAGCCGGTTCGCGTCCTGCGCCCAGGCGGGGGCGGCCCCCGCCGCGATCAGGAGGCCGAGAGCGGCAAGGCGCATGAGGTTACTCCACCTTGCGGTCGGCGGCGCTGATTCCGGCTGGCAGGGCAGCGTGTGCCACGTCCAGCTTCTCGCCGGTGAAGGGGATGGTGATCCGGGTCTTCTCGTCGAGCGTCCAGACCAGCGACATGGTCGAGGCTTCCTCCGGCTTCAGCACGAAGTGATCGGTCAAGGCGCCCTTGCCCGGGGTCACCCAGCCGATCTCGTTGGTCCAGTCCACCGGCGTGTTGGCGTCGCCGTCCTTGGCGGTGGCAAAGCGCAGGAGCACTTGCTGCACCGGCACGTCCTCGCGAATCAGGGTGATCAGGCCGAAAGCGGTCGGATCATTGCCCAGCATTTCCGTGCCCAGCGGCTCGACACCGCGGAACACTTCCACCCGCCAGCCCACGGCCGGGCTGCCGGTGCGCGTGAAGGTCGGCACCGCCAGGTCGCTGGAACGCACCGAGATCAGCCGGCCGGTGAGCAGGTCGTAAGAGCGCAGCGTATTGGACTGGACGCAGCAGCCCCAGTTTTCCACCACGGCCAAGGGCATGCGGTCGACCTTCACCGCATGGGCATCGACGCTCAGCCTGGTGGTAACCGGCCCGATGGCACCCGCGACCACTTCCCGCAGGCTGACCACCTGGCGGCCCGTCGGCACACCGTCGTCGCTGTCGATCAAGGCGTCCTGGCGCGTGGTTTCGGTCTCGATCACGAACCAGCGGGTCTTGCCATCCGGCACGTAGAGGTTCTCGAGTTCGAAAGACCGGCTGACCGACTTGAGGCTCGGGCTCTCGCCCGGGACGAGCTGTGCCGAGGCCGGCCCGCTGATCGAGGTCTCGGCAACCGCCGGCATTGCCGCCAGGCCCAAGAGCACGGCAGCAGCGAACACGACACGCATGATATCCCCCCTCAGGCGGCCTTGCCGGCCAGTGCCGCCTTCGCGGCGGTGACCCCATCATTGAGCGGCGGCGCCAATTCTGCAACCGGTGGCAACGGCCTCGCCTCCGACGTCGCGGCAGGCTAGCCTGACCCGCATGTCGACCGATGGGCCTCGCCTCAGCTTCTGGTTCGAGTTCGCCTCGACCTATTCCTATCTCGCCGCCGCGCGCATGGGCGCCGCCGCGCACGCCGCGGGGATTGCGATCGATTGGCGGCCCTTTCTGCTGGGCCCGATCTTCGCCGACCAGGGCATGACCGACTCGCCCTTCAACCTGTTTGCGGCGAAGGGCGCCTACATGTGGCGCGACATGGCCCGCCTGGCCGGCGATCTCGGCCTGCCCTTCCAGCGCCCCAGCCAGTTCCCGCGCAACGGCCTGCTGGCCGCCCGGGTGGCGACCGCCGGGCTGGGCGAGGCTTGGGCGCCGGGCTTTGTCGTCGCGGTCTACCGGGCCAATTTCGGCGAAGACAAGGATATCGCCGACCCTGCCCTGCTGGCCGCCCTGGTCACCGCGGCCGGCGGCGACGGTACCGCGGCACTGGCAGCCGCGGCGACCCCGGCCGTGAAAGACCGCCTGCGCGCCTCGACACAGGCGGCAAAGGCCCTGGGCATCTTCGGCGCGCCCTCGTTCACGACCCCGGACGGCGAGCTTTTCTGGGGCAACGACCGCCTGGAACAAGCCTTTGCCTGGGCGCGACGGGGATACTGAACAGCCAGCATTCCCCTGCGTCAAATCGGCTCATACCAAGGTCGAATGGTAGTCAAAGCAGAATCGGCTTCATATGGTTGCGTACCGATTGGCGATGCGATCTCTCCTCCGCCTTGACGATCGGAACGGCCGCAGCGCAACGTCGAATGATTTGCCCCGTGATGCTTATTTCACCCGGGCCTCTCGTTCACGCGGCCTTCACTTCAGGCCCGCCGTTCACCCTGGCCCTCGAACGGCGGGCCGATTTTTTTCCGGATAGCCTCGAAATCGCTTGGCCCTAGAGTACCTATGGCTTTGGCGTCACGAGCCTGATCTCGCCCTTTTCATCCAGTTCGGCATAAGCGTGCCCCTCCGCCTCGAAGACCTCGGCGAGGTTGAGTGCTGCGCGCCGCTCAGCAATCACTTCCGCCCAGGCGGTACGCACGATCGCCTGCTCGGGCACGTTCAGGGCATCGTAGTTCGCCTGGCCCCGCAAGACGGCTTGGACCTGGGACAAGGACACGTCGGGGCTGCTTTGTTCGGCGACGTTGCGACTCATCAAGCGGGCTTCGTCGCGCGCCGCAGCGTCGATCTCGCTGTCCAATTGAACCAGTGTCGATGCCGTCGCCATCGGGTCTCTGCGTCATCTGCAGCGAAATGCTATTCCCCTCGCCTGCCCGGCGGCAAGCCCCCTCCATGTCGGATTCGTACAACGCTTCGGACGCTTGTATTCTCGCGACACTCATGTCGGCGGATGACAATCACCTATCGTCGCGGCGGGACCCGGCACCATGCAGAAATTCTCCGGCTTCAATCTCTTCGCCAAGGCGCTGGGCGGTCATCAGGACTGGCAGGCGCAGTGGCGCTCGCCCGAGCCCAAGGCGGCTTACGATGTCATCATCATCGGCGGTGGCGGCCACGGCCTGGCGACGGCCTATTACCTGGCCAAGGAGCACGGCATCCGCAATGTCGCGATCCTGGAAAAGGGCTGGATCGGCGGCGGCAATACCGGACGCAACACCACCATCATCCGCTCCAACTACCTGTTCGACGAAAGCGCCGCGCTTTATGACCACGCGGTCAAGCTGTGGGAAGGCCTGTCGCAGGAACTGAACTACAACGTCATGTTCTCGCAGCGCGGCGTGATGATGCTGGCGCACACGGTCCACGATGTTCAATCGTTCAAGCGCCATGTCCATGCCAACCGGTTGAACGGCGTCGACAATGAATGGCTGACGGCGGAGCAGGCCAAGGAATTCTGCCCGCCCCTGAACATCAGCCCGAACACCCGCTATCCCGTGGTCGGCGCCGCCCTGCAGCGCCGCGCCGGCGTCGCCCGCCACGATGCGGTCGCCTGGGGCTATGCCCGCGGGGCCGATGCCCTGGGCGTCGACATCATCCAGAACTGCGAGGTCACCGCCATCCGCCGGGATGCGAGCGGCGCGGTGTCAGGCGTCGAGACGACCCGGGGCACGATCGCTACCAGGAAGATCGGCGTGGTCACGGCGGGCAGCACCAGCCTGCTGATGTCGATGGCCGACGTGCGCATGCCGCTGGAAAGCTATCCGCTCCAGGCCCTGGTGTCGGAACCGGTGAAGCCGGTGTTCCCCTGCGTGGTCATGTCCAACACGATCCACGCCTATATCAGCCAATCGGACAAGGGCGAGATGGTGATCGGCGCCGGCACCGACGCCTATGTCTCCTACAGCCAGACCGGCGGGCTGCACATCGCCACCCACACCCTGGATGCGATCTGCGAACTGGTGCCGATGTTCCGGCGCCTGCGCATGCTGCGCAACTGGGGTGGCATCGTCGATGTGACGCCCGACCGCTCGCCCATCCTCGGCGGCACCCCGGTCCCCGGCCTCTATGTCAACTGCGGCTGGGGCACCGGCGGATTCAAGGCGACGCCCGGCTCCGGCAATGTCTTTGCCTGGCACATCGCCAAGGGCGAGCCGCACAGGATCAATGCCCCCTTCACCCTGGACCGCTTCCGCGACGGCCTGATGATCGACGAGGCCGCCGCCGCGGCCGTCGCCCACTGAGAAGGCGCCGACCATGCTCCTGATCCGTTGCCCCTACTGCGGCGAACGCCCCGAGACCGAATTCCGCTATGGCGGCGAGGCGCATATCGCCCGTCCGGCCGACCCATCGGCACTCGACGACGAGGCCTGGGCCGACTTCCTCTACAAGCGCACCAACCCGCGTGGGCTACATGTCGAACGCTGGCGCCATATCCATGGCTGCGCGCAATTCTTCAATGCCGTGCGCCACACCGTCTCGGACGCCTTCGTCGTGATTTATAAAAAGGACGATCCGCGCCCCGATCTGAGCCAACTCATCCCGGGAGGTGGCAAATGAGCGCCTTCCGTCTGGGCGGCGGGGGCCGCATCGACCGCACCAAGCCGATCAACTTCAGCTTCGACGGCAAGGCCTACCAGGGCTATGCCGGCGATACCCTGGCCTCGGCCCTGATCGCCAACGGCGTCCACCTGATCGGCCGCTCGTTCAAGTACCACCGGCCGCGCGGCATCATGAGTGCGGGCTCGGACGAGGCCAATGCCCTGGTCGGCGTCGGCCGCGATCAAGCGCATTACACGCCCAACCTGCGCGCCACCCAGGTCGAACTCTACGAGGGCCTGGTGGCGGAGAGCCAGAACCGCTGGCCGTCGCTGGCCTTCGATGCCGGCGCGGTGAACGACCTGCTCTCGCCCTTCTTCCCCTCGGGCTTCTACTACAAGACCTTCATGTGGCCGGCGGGGGCCTGGAAGCGCCTGTACGAGCCCAAGATCCGCGCCATGGCCGGCCTGGGCAAGGCGCCCACCGCCGCCGATGCCGACCGCTACACCCAGCGTTACGCCCATGCCGATGTCCTGATCGTCGGTTCAGGCCCGGCCGGCCTGGCCGCGGCCCTGGCGGCCAGCGATTCCGGCGCCCGGGTCATGCTGTGCGACGAACAGGCGGAATTCGGCGGCTCCCTGCTGGGCGACGATCAGTCGTCGATCGACGGCAAGCCCGCTGCCCAATGGCTGGCCGATGTCCTGGCGACCCTGGCGGCGCGCGAGAATGTCACCCTGCTGTCGCGCACCACCGCCTTCGGCTTCTACGGTCACAATTTCTTAGGCCTCGCGGAGCGTGTAACCGACCATCTGGCCAAGGCCGATCCGCGCCTGCCGCGCGAGCGGCTGTGGCAGGTCCGCGCCAGGCAGGTGGTGTTCGCCGCGGGCGCGATCGAGCGCCCGCTGGTGTTCCCCGAGAACGACCGCCCGGGCGTGATGCTGGCCGATGCCGCCCGGCTCTATGCCACCCGCTATGGGGCAAAGCCCGGCCGGCGCGCGGTGATCGCCACCGCCGCCGACGAGGCCTACCGCGCCGCCCTGGCCCTCCATGCCGTGGGCGTCGAGATCGCCGCCATCGTCGACCTGCGGCCGAAGGTGGAAGGGCCGCTGCCCGACGCAGCTCGCGCCGCCGGCCTGAAGATCCTCACCGGTCACGTTGTCGTCGGAACCCGGGGCCGCCTGCGCGTCTCGTCGGTCGATATCGCCCCGGTGAGCGGCGATACGGTCGGCAAGTCGTCCCGCCTCGCCTGCGACCTAGTTGCCATGTCCGGCGGTTTCACGCCGTCGCTGCACCTGTTCTCGCAATCGCGCGGCAAGCTCAAATACGACCCGCTGACCCAGAGCTATCTGCCCGGCACCTCCGCCGCGGCGGAGCGCTCGGCCGGCGCCTGCCGCGGCATCTTCTCGCTTTCCAGCGTGCTCGCCGACGGCCATGCGGCTGGCAGCGAGGCAGCGCAGAAGGCGGGCTTTGCCCCCAAAGGCCTGCGTTCCTTCGCGGCCTCGGCGCTCGATGCCGGGGCCGGCGGTTTCGTCGGTGCCGTGCCGCATGCCCGCAACCCGGCCACGGTGAAGGCCTTCGTCGATTTCCAGAATGACGTCACCGCCAAGGACATCAAGCTCGCCACCCGCGAGGGCTTCAAGTCGATCGAGCACATCAAGCGTTACACCACCACCGGCATGGCGACCGACCAGGGCAAGACCTCGAACATGAATGCCCTCGGCATCGTCTCGAAGGCCCTGGACAAGCCGATCCCGGAAATCGGCCTCACCACCTTCCGCCCGCCCTATACGCCCACCACCTTCGGCACCTTCGCCGGCCTCTCGCGCGGCGACCTGTTCGATCCGGTGCGCACCACGCCGATCCACGACTGGGCGGTGGAACAGGGCGCGGTGTTCGAGGATGTCGCCCTGTGGAAGCGCGCGCGCTTCTTCCCCCGTGGCGGCGAAGACATGCACGCGGCGGTGAACCGCGAATGCGTCGCCGTGCGCGCCGGTGTCGGCATTTTCGACGCGACCACCCTGGGCAAGATCGAAGTGGTCGGCCCGGATGCGGCCGAATTCATGAACCGCATGTACACCAACGCCTGGCTGAAGTTGGAAGTCGGCCGTTGCCGCTACGGCGCCATGCTGCGGGAAGATGGTTTCGTGCTGGACGATGGTGTCGTCGGCCGGATGGCCACCGACCGCTTCCACGTCACCACCACCACGGGCGGCGCGCCACGCGTGCTGAACATGATGGAGGATTACCTCCAGACCGAATGGCCGGACCTCAATGTCTGGCTGACCTCGACCACCGAGGAATGGGCGGTGATCGCCCTCCAGGGCCCCAATGCCCGCAAGGTGATCGAGCCCCTGGTCGAGGGCATCGACCTGTCCCCCGCCGCCATGCCGCACATGAGCGTGCGCGAGGGCAGGATCTTAGGGGTTCCCACCCGCCTGTTCCGGGTCTCCTTCACCGGCGAACTGGGCTTCGAGATCAACGTGCCCGCCAGCTACGGCCGGGCCGTGTGGGAAGCGGTCTACGAGGCCGGCAAGGCCCATGGCATCACCCCCTACGGCACCGAGACGATGCACGTCCTGCGCGCCGAGAAAGGTTACATCATCATCGGCCAGGAGACCGACGGCACCGCCGGGCCGGACGATGTCGGCCTGGGCTGGGCCGTGGGCAAGACCAAGAAGGATTTCGTCGGCAAGCGCTCGCTCGCCCGGCCCGAAATGTCCAACCCCAACCGCAAGCAACTGGTCGGCCTGCTGAGCCTCGACGACAAGGCCGTGCTGGAGGAAGGCGCGCAGATCGTCGCCGATCCCGCGCAAGCCATCCCCATGACCATGATCGGCCATGTCACCTCGTCCTATTGGAGCGCGGCGCTGGGCCACCCCATCGCGCTGGCCATGGTCGCCGGCGGCCGCGCTCGCATGGGCGAGGTGCTGCATGTCCCCATGCCGGGCGGGACCATCGCGGTCAAGGTGACCGAGCCGGTCTTCTATGATCCCAAGGGAGTGCGCCTCGATGGCTGATACCGCCCTGCGCCGCCTGGGCGCCTTCGACCCCCTGGCCGCGGCGGCCAAGGCGGCCCCGGTTGCCGAGATGACCCCGCTGCCCCCGACTGCCGCCTTCATCCTGCGCGCCAAGGCGAGCGCGATCGAGGCGGCGGGCGCTGCTTTCGGCGCCGCCCTGCCGACTGCCGCTTACGGTGTCGCCGGCAATGGCGAGCGCCATGCCCTGTGGCTGGGCCCCGACGAATGGCTGCTGCTGGCGCCCGAGGCGGAAGGGCCGACTATTACCGCCGCCTTCGCGCTGGTCGACACGCCCCATTCGCTTGTCGCCGTGGGAGAGCGTACCGTGGCCCTGGAGATCGCCGGCCCGAAGGCGCAGGCCGTCCTGAATGCCGGTTGCCCGCTGGACCTGCACCTGCGGCACTTTCCGGTGGGGGCCTGCACCCGCACCCTGTTCGGCAAGGCCGAGATCATCCTGTGGCGCCTGGAGGCGACGCGGTTCTACGTCGGCACCTGGCGCTCCTTCGCTGCCTATGTCTGGGGCCTGATGACCCAGGCCCGCCTCGAACACGAAACGTAAGAGGCAAGGGAGACGGCAATGATCAGCGTGTTCGAGCTGTTCAAGATCGGTATCGGTCCGTCGTCGTCCCACACCGTCGGGCCGATGAAGGCGGCCCGTGCCTTCGTCGACGGCATCGAGGCGGCCGGCAAGCTGGGCAAGGTCGCCCGCATCCGCGTCGACCTGTTCGGCTCGCTGGCCTGGACCGGCAAGGGCCACGGCACCGACCGGGCGGTGATCTTAGGGTTGGCCGGGGAGATCCCGGAAACAGTCGACCCGGAAGACGCCACCGCCATCCTGAACGCCGTCGCCACCGAGGAACGCCTGCGCGTGGGCGGCGTGCGCAACATCCACTTCGCCGATTCCCACATCGTCTTCGACGGCGTCACGCAGACCCCGCGCCACCCCAACACCCTGCGCTTCACCGCCTTCGATGCGGCGGATGCCGTGCTGGCGGTCGAATCCTGGTGTTCGGTCGGCGGCGGCTTCATCGTGCGCGAAGAAGCGGTGGGCGAGGTCCCGGCCGGCCAGGTCGAGGTGCCGTTCGATTTCCACAGCGGCAAGGAATTGCTCCGCCTCGGCCGTCAGAACAAGCTTTCCATCGCCGACATCGTGCTGGCCAACGAACTGGCCCTGCGCCCCAAGGCAGAGGTGCAGCAGCACCTCGACCGCATCCTCGACACCATGATGATCTGCATCGACCGGGGCCTGGCGACCGAGGGCGAACTGCCCGGCGGCCTGAAGGTGCAGCGCCGCGCCCGCGGCCTGCGCCGCACGCTGGAAATCGCGCGCGCCAGCAATACCCGCCAGCCCCACGAGATCATGGACCAGATCAGCCTCTATGCCATCGCGGTGAACGAGGAGAATGCCGCCGGCGGCCGGGTGGTGACGGCCCCCACCAACGGTGCCGCCGGCGTGGTGCCCGCGGTCGTGCGCTACTACCGCGACCATTGCCCGGGTGCTACCGCGCAGGGCATCAACACCTTCCTGCTGACCGCCACCGCCGTCGGCGCCCTGTTCAAGATGAATGCCTCGATCTCCGGCGCCGAGGTCGGCTGCCAGGGCGAGGTCGGCGTCGCCTGCTCGATGGCCGCGGCCGGCCTCGCAGCAGCCTTGGGCGGCACCAACGAGCAGATCGAGAACGCGGCCGAGATCGGCATGGAGCATCACCTCGGGATGACCTGCGATCCCATCGGCGGCCTGGTGCAGATCCCCTGCATCGAGCGCAACGCCTTCGGCGCGGTCAAGGCGATCACCGCCGCCTCGCTGGCCCTGCACGGCAATGGCACCCACCACGTCTCGCTCGACCAGGTGGTGGCGACCATGCGCCAGACCGGCGCCGACATGCAGTCCAAATACAAGGAAACCTCGCAAGGGGGCCTGGCCGTGAATTTGACGGAGTGTTGAGTGGTATGATGCCCACCCCGACGGCGGGGTGGGCCTTGGAATGGCATCGTGCGTCCTTCGAGACGCCGCTCTTCGCGCGGCTCCTCAGGATGAGGCAAGTCTTTTTGCCATAAAGATTTTCCTCATCCTGAGGAGGCCCGTAGGGCCGTCTCGAAGGACGCAGGTCGCCGATGCAGGCGAGGGTTGACGATGATCGTGACGAAATCGGGCGAGATGGAACGACAGGCGGTCGCCACACGGCCGCCCTTGTCCGTCGGCTTCGTCCTGGCCGACAATTTCACCCTGTCGGCCTTCTCGCTGCTGGTCGACCATTTGCGCCTGGCCGCCGACGAGGGCGACCGCAGCCGGCCGATCCTGTGCCGCTGGTCGATCATGTCGAACCGCCAGGAGCCGGTGCGCGCCAGTTGCGGCGTCTCGGTCGGGCGGACCAGCGAATTCGTCGAGCCCAGGGAATTCGACTACATCGTCGTGGTCGGCGGCGTGCTCCATGCCGGCCGCCAGCTCGACGAGGAAACCATCAACTACCTCAAGCGCGCCGCGGCCGCCGGGGTCACCCTGGTCGGTGTCTGCACCGGCTCCTTCGTGCTGTGCCGGGCCGGCCTGATGACCGGGCGGCGCTGTTGCGTGAGCTGGTACCACTACAAGGATTTCCTGGACGAGTTCCCGCACCATCACCCGGTGGCCGACCGGCTCTATGTCGTCGACGGCAACCGCATCACCTGTTCGGGCGGCGGCGGCGTGGCCGATCTGGCGACCTTCCTCATCGAGCGCCACATCGGCAAGTCGATCGCCCAGAAGAGCCGCCACGTCCTCCTGCTCGACAAGGTGCGCGCCGGCACCGATGCCCAGCCGCACCCGCCCACCGCCGACGGCGTCGCCGACGACCGGGTGCGCCGGGCCCTGCTGCTGATGGAACAGCATTTCGCCGATCCCCTGCCGATCGCCGACATCGCCATCCGCCTGAAACTCTCGACCCGGCAGTTGGAGCGCCTGTTCCTGACCGCCGTGGGCAAGCGCCCGGCCGCCTATTACCGGTCGCTTCGCCTGCGCTACGCCCGCTGGCTGCTCGACACGACCGACCGCACGGTGACCGATATCGCCCTGGAATCCGGCTTTTCAGATTGCGCCCATTTCTCGCGCCAGTTCAAAGCCATGCACGGCTACACGCCGACCGACGCGCGTAGCGGGACCAAGGATTCCGGCGCCGGTTCGATCGCGGCCAGCCGGCTGTTCGACTAATGTCGCAATTTCTAAAATTCACGTCGAATCTGATAATGCTTGGCGATCGCGGCAGCGTCACAATCGCCTATCCGAACACGAGGTGTGGTCCATGCTGGATGTGGTGCAGACTCCGCTGAAATCGCTCATCGCGCGGCGCCGGCCGGGCTACACGCTCGAGGCGCCGTTCTACACCAGCCCGCAGATCCTGCAGACGGATCTCGACCTGATCTTCGGCCATCACTGGATCTATGTCGGCGTCGAGCCCGACGTGCCGGAACCCGGCGACGTCATGGTGGTCGACATCGGCGCCAATTCGGTCCTGATCGTGCGCGACGACGACTTAGGGGTTAAAGCGTTCCACAACGTCTGCCGCCATCGCGGCGCCCGCCTGGTGCACGAGCCCAAGACGACCGTGGGCAACCTCGTCTGCGGCTATCACCAGTGGACCTACAATCTCGAAGGCAAGCTGGTTCACGCCGACCACATGGGCAAGGATTTCGATCCCGGTTGCCACGGCCTGAAGCCGGTTCACCTGCGTTCGCTGGCCGGCCTGCTGTTCATCTGCCTGAGCGACGATCCGCCGGCGGATTTCGACGAGATGGCGGCGGTGATGACGCCCTATATCGCGCCCCACGACATCGCCAATTGCAAGGTGATCCACCAGAGCGACCTGATCGAACTGGGCAACTGGAAGCTCACCATGGAAAATAACCGGGAGTGTTACCACTGCTCGGCCAACCACCCGGAACTGACGATCCCGCTCTTCGCCTACGGCTTCGGCTTCTCGCCCGACTCGGTCGACGAGACGGAATTGAAGCAGGCACAGCGCTACGAGCAGATGGTCTGCGATCTCGGCGCCCAGTGGGAGGCCGACGGCCTGCCCTCGCGCGAGGTCGACCGGCTGGACGACATGGTCACCGGCTATCGCACCCAGCGCCTGCCGATCGACCGCGACGGCGAATCCCAGACCATCGACACCAAGGTCGCCTCGAAGAAACTGCTGGGCCAGTTCACCAATTCCAAGCTGGGCGGCCTGTCGTTCTGGACCCAGCCCAATTCCTGGCACCATTTCATGAGCGATCACATCGTCACCTTCAGTGTGATCCCGCTCGATGCCGAACGCACCCTGCTGCGCACCAAGTGGCTGGTCCACAAGGACGCGGTCGAAGGCGTCGACTACGATCTGGAAAACGTCATCGGCGTGTGGGTCGCGACCAACGACCAGGACGGCACCCTGGTCGGCTGGGCCCAGGCGGGGGCGCGCAGCCAGGCCTACGAGCCCGGCCCCTATTCGCCCTATACCGAGATGCTGGTCGACAAGTTCTGCAACTGGTACATCGGGCGTCTCAACGCCCTGCTGCCGCGTTGAGCGCCATGGGCCATCCCGATCCCGTCGCCCCGCATCTGGCCCAGGGCCTGGCACCCTGGAACGCGGATGAGGACGACATCCTGGTCTGCCGCCAGGTGCGGGCGGAAACCGCGGATGTGAAGAGCTTCATCTTCGCCGCCCGCACCCCGCGCCTGTTCCATTACCGGCCGGGCCAGTTCCTGACCTTCGACTTCGAGATCGGCGGCGAGACGGTCAACCGCTGCTACACCATCTCCTCCGCCCCCACCCGGCCGCACTTGGTCTCGATCACGGTGAAGCGGGTGCCCGGCGGGCCGGTCTCGAACTGGCTGCACGACCATATGGCGCCCGGCCGCGAAATCCGCGCCACCGGGCCGATGGGCGAATTCTCCACCAGCACCCACCCGGCGCCCAAGTACCTGTTCCTGTCGGGCGGCAGCGGCATCACGCCGCTGATGTCGATGGCGCGCAGCCATCACGACCTGGCCCTGCCCGTCGACATCACCTTCGTCCACAGCGCGCGCAGCCCGGCCGACATCATCTTCCGCGACGAGCTGGACCTGATGGGCCGCAACCTGCCCGGTTTCAGGGCGATCTCGATCTGCGAGGCCGACAGCCCGGGCGAGCGCTGGGGCGGTTTCCGCGGCCGCCTGAGCCTGGACGCGCTGAGCGTCATCGCCCCCGATTTCCGGACACGGGAAATCTTCACCTGCGGCCCGGCACCCTACATGGCGGCGGTGCGCGGGATTCTGGGCCAGGCGGGCTTCGACATGGACCGCTACCATGAGGAAAGCTTCGACTTCGGCACGCTGACGGGTGCCGAAGACACCGCGACGGCGGTCGCCGTGGCGGCGCCGGGCCTGAGCTACCGCGTCGAATTCACCAAGAGCCGCCGGGTCATCGACTGCCCGGCCGACAAGCACATCCTGGACGCCGCGCGAGAGGCGGGCATGCGCCTGCCCTCGTCCTGCACCAAGGGCCTGTGCGGCACCTGCAAGAGCAAGATCGTCTCGGGCAAGGTCGAGATGAAGCATGCGGGCGGCATCCGCCAGCGCGAGATCGACATGGGGCTGGCGCTGATCTGCTGCTCCAAGCCGCTCGGCGACCTCGTGATCGAGCGATAGGAGACGGCGATGGTGGACCTGGCCCGGCTGGACCGCATCGGCTTCCTGACTCTGCCCGACTATTCCCAGATCGCGGTCGCCAGCGCCATCGAGGCCTGCCGCATGGCCAACTATGTCGCCGGTCACGAGAGCTATACCTGGAAGGCGGTCAGCCTGGACGGCAATCCCGTGGCCGCCAGCAACGGCTTTAGCCTGGCGCCGACGATGAGCCTGGAGGCCGCCGGCCAGCTCAACTGCCTGTTCGTCTGCGGCGGGGTGCGTGTGCGCGAGGCGGTCGACCGGCGCGTCACCGATGCCCTGCGCCGCCTGGCCCGCCAGGGCGTCGCCTTGGGCTCGCTGTGCACCGGCACCTTCGCCCTGGCCGAGGCCGGCCTGCTCGACAACTACCGCTGCGCCGTCCATTGGGAGAACCTGGACGCGGTACGCGAGGAGTTTCCCGAGATCGACATCTGCGACGATCTCTTCGTGATCGACCGCGACCGCCTGACCTGCACCGGCGGGGTGGCGCCGCTGGACCTCATGCTGGCCCTGATCGAGCAGCGGCTGGGCCGGGGCGTGGCCAGCAAGGTCTCCAAGCAGTTCATCCAGGAGCGTATCCGCGCCGCCAGCGAGCGGCAGCGCCCGAACCCCTGGGGCGAATATCCCGACAAGATCATCGGCCTCGCCCATCAGCTCATGCAGACCACGATCGAAGTGCCGGTGACCATTCCCTATATCGCGCGGGCGATGGGCATTTCCCGTCGCCAGTTGGAGCGGGTGTTCAAGCGGCACACGGGCAAGTCGCCGGCGGAATACTACCTCGACCTGCGCCTGACCAAGGCGCGGGAATTGCTGCGCCTGACCAACATGCCGATCACCGATATCGGCATCGCCTGTGGCTTCCAGTCGTCGGCCCATTTCTCGACCGCTTTCAAGTCGCAGTACGGCCGGCCGCCGCGGGCCGAGCGCGGGGCGTCGGTCCTCGCGCCTCATGAACGCGTGGAGATGCACCTGTGATCGCCAATGCCGATGCCCTGCTCAAGCCCCTGAAGATCAAGGGCCTGACCATCCGCAACCGGGTGATGAGCACCAGCCACGCCCCTGGTTATGGCAAGGACGGCAAGCCGCAGGAGCGCTATCAGCTCTATCACGAGGAAAAGGCCAAGGGCGGCATCGGGCTGACCATGTTCGGCGGCTCCTCCTCGGTCGGCCTGGACAGCCCGGCGACGCCGTGGAACCAGATCTCGGTCGCCGACGATTCGATCATCCCCTATTTCCAACACTTCGCCGAGCGGGTACACCGCCACGGTGCCAAGCTGATGATCCAGCTCACCCACATGGGCCGGCGCACCAAATGGGATACCGACAACTGGTTTCCCACCGTTTCCTCCTCGCCCCGGCGCGAACCCGCCAGCCGGGCCATCCCCAAGGCGATGGAGGACGAGGACTTCACCCGCATCATCGCCGATTACGCCGCCGCCGCCAGGCGGGCCAGGGAGGGCGGCCTGGACGGGATCGAACTATCGTCGGCCCACGGCCACCTGATCGACCAATTCTGGAGCCCGTCGGTCAACCAGCGCACCGACAAATACGGCGGCCCGCTCGAGAACCGCATGCGTTTCGGCATCGAGGTGCTGGAGGCGATGCGCGCCGCGACCGGCGACGATTTCGTCATCGGCATGCGCATGTCGGCCGACGAACTCTATGCCCAAGGCCTGTCCCACGAGGATTGCCTGACCATCGCGACCGACTATGCCGGGCGCGGCCTGGTCGACTTCCTCAACATCATGGGCGGCCAGGCCCGGGACCACATGGCCCATGCCGTGGTCCTGCCCAACATGTCCTTCCCCGTGGCGCCCTTCGTCTACCTCGCCAGCGCCGTAAAGCGCGAGGTGGATGTGGCGGTATTCCATGCCCAGCGCGTGACGGATCTTGCCACCGCCGCCCGCGTGGTCGCGGAAGGCCATGTCGACATGGTGGCCATGACCCGCGCCCATATCGCCGACCCGCACCTGGTGCGCAAGCTGATCGAGGGCCGCGACGACGATATCCGCCAATGCGTCGGGGCCGGTTACTGCATCGACCGCATCTATGTCGGCGGCGACGCCCTGTGCATCCAGAACGCGGCCACGGGCCGCGAGGCCTTCATGCCCCATGTCATCGCCAAGGCGCCCGCCCCGCGCAAGGCGGTGGTGATCGGCGCCGGCCCGGCCGGCCTGGAAGCCGCCCGCGTGCTGGCCGAGCGCGGCCACAAGGTGGTGCTGTTCGAGAAGGAGCCCCAAGTCGGCGGCCAGATCAACATCGCCGCCAAGGCGACCTGGCGTGAGGCGCTGTCGGGCATTCCCCGCTGGCTGCTGGGCCAGGTGCAGAAACTGGGTGTCGACCTGCGATTGGGGACCGCCGCCACCGCGGATATCGTCAATGCTGAGAACCCCGATGTGGTCATTGTCGCCACCGGCGGCCGGCCGGGCGACATCCAGGTGCCGGGCGCCGAACATGCCGTCTCCACCTGGGACGTGCTTACGGCTAAGATTCAGCCCACGGGCAGCGTGCTGCTCTATGACGAGACCGGGCAGCACCAGGGCTCGTCCGTCGCCGAGGTCCTGGCCAAATCAGGCTGCCTGGTGGAAGTCGCCACCCACGACCGCATGATCGCGGAGGAAGTGGGCACCACCAACCAGCCGATCCACCTGCGCGAACTCTACCGGCTGGGCGTGATCCAGACCCCAACATGGAACTGGCCG
Organism: Oleomonas cavernae; assembly: GCF_003590945.1. Taxonomy (NCBI): domain Bacteria; kingdom Pseudomonadati; phylum Pseudomonadota; class Alphaproteobacteria; order Acetobacterales; family Acetobacteraceae; genus Oleomonas; species Oleomonas cavernae. Next base: position 3,317,726 of record NZ_QYUK01000011.1, read on the forward strand.
AAATCTACAAGGAGGGCAACCGCATGGTCGCCGTCCTGCGCAACACCGTGACCGACCAGGAAGAGGAACGCCTGGTCGACCGGGTGGTGGTGGAGGTCGGCACGCTGCCCGTCGACGCGCTCTATTTCGACCTCAAGGCCCGTTCGGTGAACCGCGGCCAGACCGACCAGCACGCCATCGTCGAAGGCCGGCCCCAGCCCCATGCCGATGAACCGGGCCTGAAACTCTACCGCGTCGGCGACGCCGTCGCCGGCCGCAACATCCACGCCGCGATCTACGACAGCTTGCGCCTGTGCAAGGACATCTGAGCGATGGCGCCGCGCCGCCGTCCTGGACCCGTGCCCTCTCCGCCGCGTGCGGGGGAGAGGGAGGGGACCCGTCGCGTCAGCGATGGGGAGGGTGAGGTGGTCGTCGGGCCAAGCCTCGCTTTACGCCATCCACCCACCTCACCCCACCCTCTCCCCCCTGAAGGGCGGAGAGGGCTACCCTTTGCCGCCATCCTGCCCTTCGCCGGGATGACGATTGAGATTGCCGTGGGGCTTTCCCCGTGACCGCCGGCGTCGCCCTTATCGCATCGGTGCTGGTCCTGGCCGTCCTCGGCGCGATCGAGGCCGGGCGCCGCGCCGTCCTGTGGCGGGCAGGCCAGCCGGCGACCGTCAACTGGATCGGCGGGATCATCGCCTTGCCCCGGCGCTACCTGGTCGACGTCCATCACATCGTCGCGCGCGATCGGGCGGCGGCGCGGATGCACATGCTGGTCGCGGGCGGCCTGCTGGGCGGATCGGTGCTACTGGCCCTGGGCATCGTGCCGGGACTTGCTGCATCCCACTTTTACTGGGCCCTAGTCGCGCTGCTGTTCGCGGTGATGATTGCGGGCAGCATGCTGGTCGCCCGGCGCCGCCTGCCCCGCCGGCCCCGGCATCTGTCGGCCGGGCGCTTCCTGGTCCTGCCCTGGCTCCTCGCCGCCTATGCCGTCGGCTGTTTCCTGGTGGCCGCCGATGCGGCCTTCGGCGGCTCGGCCTTCGGCTACGCCGGCCTGATGCTGGCAATCGGCGGCGGTGTCGGCCTGGTCCTGCAATTGCGCGCGGGGCCGCTGCGCCATGTCATCGCCGGCACCATCCACCTGATCGCCCATCCCCGCGCCGGCCGGTTCGCCGGCGAACGGGAAACCGCACTCGCCCCCCTGAACCTCAATGCCGAAAAGCTGGGGTGGAGCGGCCGCAGGACCTGGCCTGGAACCGCCTGGCCAGCTTCGATGCCTGTATCCAGTGCGGTCGCTGCGAACAGGCCTGCCCGGCCTTCGCCGCCGGCCAGCCGCTGAATCCCAAGCGCCTGATCCAGGACCTGGCGGCGGCGACCCAGCCCCAGGGCAGCAACGCCGCCTATGCCGGCAGCCCCTATCCCAATGCCCCGATTGTCGCCGGCGTCGGCGGGCCGGACCTGCCGATCATCGGCACGGACGGGATGATCCACCCCGACACGCTGTGGTCCTGCACCACCTGCCGGGCCTGTGTCGAGGAATGCCCGATGATGATCGAGCATGTCGACACCATCATCGACCTGCGCCGCTTCCAGACCCTGGAACGCGGCGCCATGCCGGGGAAGGCGGTGGAACCGCTGGCGGAACTGCGCCTGGCCGACGATCCCGGCGGCCGGCCCTTGAGCGCCCGAACCGATTTCGTCGCCGGCCTGGACCTGCCCCTGATCGCCGACAAGGGCACGGCGGAGGTGCTGCTGTGGCTGGGCGAGGGCGCTTTCGACCTGCGCTACGGCCGCTCGCTGCGCGCCCTGGTCAAGCTGCTGCACCTGGCCCACGTCGATTTCGCCGTGCTGGGCGCCAGTGAAAAGGATTGCGGCGACCTGGCCCGGCGACTGGGCGACGAGGTGACCTTCCAGCGCCTGGCGCGGGAGAATATCGCCACCCTGAAATCCTATCGCTTCCAGCGCATCGTCACCGCCGACCCCCATGCCCTGCACGTCTTGCGCAACGAATACCCGGCCTTCGGCGGGCAGTTCGAGGTGATGCACCACACCGCCCTGCTCGACCGCCTGGCCGCCGAGGGGCGCATTCCTTTAGGCGCCGGCAGCGGCGAAAGTGTGACCTATCACGACCCCTGCTACCTCGGCCGCTACAACGGCGAGTTCGAGGCCCCGCGCCGCCTGCTCGACCGGCTGGGCCTCACGCGCATCGAGATGGAGCGCCACGGCCGCCATTCCATGTGCTGCGGCGGGGGCGGCGGCGCCCCGGTCAGCGACATCCAGGGCACCACCCGCATTCCCGACCTGCGCATGGCCCAGGCCCGCGAGACCGGGGCCGCCATCGTCGCCGTCGGCTGCCCCGGCTGCACCGCCATGCTGGAAGGCGTGGTCGGCGGCGGGGCCCAGGTGCGCGACCTGGCCGAGCTGATGCTGGCCAATGTCGAGGCGGCGGCATGAGCCGGCGGCGCATCGACCCACGGGCCGGCCTCGATGCCCGGCGGGTATCGGGCGGCGCCAGGGCGCGTTTCACCATCGAGGCGGCGGCCCGCCCCGAAGGCGATCGGCCACGCCGCGACCCGCGGGCCGAACGCGCGGCGCAAACTACGGCCACCGGCGCCCGCCTGCGCCTGGACCGCAGCCTGCCGCTGGCCGGCGGCCACGCACCAGTAGCGCAGGCCATCCAAGCCACCAACCAGCCCGCGCCCGAGCGGGTGATCATCGACGATCCCGCCTTCCTGGTCCTGGTGGTGGCCGATGCCGCCAATGACCGGCTGTTGCCCCACGACCGGCAAATCCTGGGGCAGCGCGTCAACTCGCCACCGGCGGCGGGGCGGTGGTGCTGGCCGGCGCCGTGGCAGCCGAGGAAGCCGGTGCCGCCGGCGCCGACCGCCTGATCGCCCTCGAGCGCGACTGGGATCCTGAAGGTCGCACGGCCGACCTGGCAGGCCTGATCGCGACCCTGGCGCCGCGCCATGTCCTGTTTCCCGAGACGCAGACCGGCGGCGATCTCGCCCGCCGTCTGGCCGCGGCGAGCGGCGAGCCCCTGTTCCCGGGTGCCGAGTCGATTTCGCCGCAGGCGGTGGGGCGTCCGGCCAAAGGCCACAGGGTCGAACAACGCTGCCGCCCGCCGCGCCTGATCACCATCGTGGCCGACGTGGTCGCGGCCCATGGCGGCAGGGTCCACGAGGCACGCCCCCTCGCGGCGGCGGCCGTGCCGGTTCGCCGCGCGATCCTCTCTGCCGACGTGATCCCCGCCGATCCCGCCCGGGTGCCCTTGAGCGAGGCGGATTTCGTGCTTTCCGCCGGCAACGGCGTCACCGATTTCGCCAGCTTCCACGCCCTGGCCCAGGCCCTGGGCGCGACGCCGGGGGCCAGCCGCATGGTCTGCGATGCCGGCCTGATGCCGCGCGCCGCCCAGGTCGGCGCCTCGGGCACCGTGCTGGGCGCCACCTGTTACTTCGCTTTAGGGATAGCCGGCGCCCCGCAGCACCTGCAGGGCATCGCGCGCGTCGAGCATGTGGTGGCGGTGAACACCGACCTGCACGCCGCCATGATCGAACGCGCCGGCCTGGCCGTCGTCGCCGATGCGCAAAAGGTGATGCCGGCCCTGATCGCGGCCCTCGAGGCGGAGGCGGCGCCATGAAGATCGCCGTCCTGCTCTCGCTGGGCCATCATCCCGTCTCGGGCCGGGCCTGTGCCGCCAGGGGCGATGCCCAGGCCATCGCCCTGGCCCACAGCCTGGGCGGCGAGGTCATGGGCCTGCATGCCGGCCCTGGCGATGCCGCGATCGGCGACTACCTGGGCCACGGCCTGACCCGCCTCACCGTGCTGGAACAGCCGGCCGGAGCCGACCCGGTGCCGGCGCTGGCCAAGGCCCTGGCCGAATTGCGCCCTGACCTGATCCTGGCCGGCCGGCAGGCCCAGGGTGGTGACGATACCGGCCTCGTGCCCTATCTGCTGGCCGAGCGGTTGACCCGGCCGATCGTTGCCGACGCGGCGGCGATCACCCGTGTCGGCGGCAACGTGGTGGTGGAACAGGCCCTGCCGCGCGGGGCCCGGCGCCGGGTGACCCTGCCCCTGCCCGCCCTGGTCACCGTGCACCCCGCCGCGCCGCCGGCCCTGCCCTTCACCCACGGCGCCTTGCGCCGCGGCACCATCCTGCGCCGCCCGGGCGAAGCGCCCACAGCCATTGCCGAGCCCATCGAGGAACGCCCCTATCGCCGCCGCCCCCGCCTGATGGGCGGTGTCGCCGGCGGTTCCGCCGCCGATCGCCTGAAAGCGGCGACGGAAGTGACCGGCGGCGGCGGCAGGCTGCTGGTCGAGCCGGATCCCGCGGCGGCCGCCCGCGAGATCCTCGATTTCCTGAAACGAGTCGGCGTGCGCCGGGGTTGATTGTAACACCTTACACCCTCTCCGCCGCTTGCGGGGGAGAGGGAGGGGACCCATCGCGTCAGCGATGGGGAGGGTGAGGTGGTGGTTGGGTCAAAGCGCACCCTACGCCACCGACCCACCTCACCCAACCCTCTCCCCCCTGAAGGGCGGAGAGGGCTAAATTTGCCTCAATAGATCGGGAAACGCTCGCACAGGGCCAGCACCTTGGCGCGGACGGGATCGAGCGCGCTACCTTCGTGTTCGCCCTTGGCGACGGCGTCGAGCACGTCGCCGATCAGGTCGCCGACCTGGGCGAAGGCCGCCGCATCGAAGCCGCGGGTGGTGCAAGCCGGGGTGCCCAGGCGGATCCCTGAGGTGATCGCCGGCTTCTCGGGGTCGAAGGGAATGCCGTTCTTGTTGCAGGTGATATAGGCATCGTCCAGCGCCCGCTCCACCACCTTGCCTGTGAGGCCCAGGGGCCGCAGGTCGACCAGCACCACGTGGGTGTCGGTTCCGCCCGAGACGATGGCGGCGCCGCGCGCGGTGAGGCGATCGGCCAGGACGCGGGCGTTGTCGACCACGGCCTGGGCATAGGTCTTGAAGCCGGGGCGCAGGGCCTCGCCGAAGGCGACCGCCTTGGCAGCGATGACATGTTCCAGCGGGCCGCCTTGGATCCCCGGGAAGATCGCCGAATTCAGTTTCTTGGCCAGGGCCTCGTCATTGGTCAGGATCAGGCCGCCGCGGGGCCCACGCAGGGTCTTGTGGGTGGTCGAGGTGACCACATGGGCATGGGGCACCGGGCTGGGATGGGCGCCGCCCGCGACCAGGCCGGCGATATGGGCCATGTCGACCATTAGATAAGCGCCGACCGCATCCGCGATGGCTCGGAAACGGGCGAAATCGATCACGCGCGGATAGGCGGAGCCGCCGGCGATGATCACCTTGGCCTGTGCTCGGCCGCGAGGCGTTCCACCGCGTTGTAGTCGATGCGCTGGTCGCTTTCGGTTACACCATACTGCACCGCCTTGAACCAGCGGCCCGAGACCGTTGGGGCAGCACCATGGGTCAGGTGGCCGCCATGGGCGAGGCTCATCCCCAGGATCGTGTCGCCCGGCTGGGCCAGCGCGAAGAGGACCGCCATGTTGGCCTGGGCGCCGGAATGCGCCTGGACGTTGGCGAAGGCGGCGCCGAACAGGGCGCAGGCCCGGTCGATCGCCAATTGCTCGGTCACGTCGACATGCTCGCAACCGCCGTAATAGCGCCGGCCCGGATAGCCTTCGGCATATTTGTTGGTGAGGACCGAACCCAGCGCCTGGAGCACCGCCCGGCTGACGATGTTTTCCGATGCGATCAGTTCCAGCCGGGTCTGCTGGCGGGTGAGTTCCGCTGCGACGGCCTGGGCGACAGCCGGGTCGGCCGCGGCGAGATCGGTGGCGAAGAAGGGATCGGCGGCAAAGGTGTGGGACGGGCTCGGCAGGGCCATGGCGTCAAATCCCCGGACAAGGGTTGCGATGGCGGATCCTGCCCGGCTCAGGCTGCGGCTGCGCGCATGGATGCGTCGACAGCCTTGTACGTTTGCGAAGCATTTTATCCCTCTCCGCCGCTTGCGGGGGAGAGGGAAGGGGCCCGTCGCGTCAGCGATGGGAAGGGTGAGGTGGCGGGCCGGGCAGAGCGAGCTTTATGCCGTCGCCCCACCTCACCCCACCCTCTCCTCCCTAAGGGCGGAGAGGGCTTACTGCTCAGCCCGCCCGGGCGCGCCAGTCGTCGGAGGCGAGCGCGCGGAAGATGTCGTCTTCGCGGCAGATGCCGGTGACCCGGCCGCCTTCGGTGAGGACCACCGGGTTGCCGCTGGCCTGGCGCAGTTCGATCAGGCGGCGCATCAGGAAGCCGGCGGGGGCCACCACCACGTCGCCCACGGCCGGCGTCGGGCCGGCCATGTCGGTGTAGTGGACGATGTTGCAGGGGCTGCCGGCCAGATCGGCCCCGGCGACCGCCCCGCCGGCGTCCAGCATGACGGAGAGCCGCCGGTCGGCGTCCAGGGTCACCGTGCCGCCGTCGCGCGGCATGGTGTCGAGCCCGGTCATCAGGGCCGTGCCTTTGAGGATATTCAGCGGGTTCATGTGCTGGACGAATTCGCGGACATAGGCATCGACCGGGCGCAGCACGATGTCTTCCGGCGCCCCGGCCTGGATGATGCGGCCGCTTTCCAGGATCGCGATCTGGTTGCCCAGCTTCAGCGCCTCGTCCAAGTCATGGCTGACGAAGATGATGGTTTTCTTCAGCTTCTGCTGCAGATCGAGCAATTCATCCTGCAGCTTGGTGCGGATCAGCGGGTCCAGCGCCGAGAACGGCTCGTCCATCAGCAATATGTCGGCGTCGGTGGCAAAGGCGCGGGCGAGGCCCACGCGCTGCTGCATGCCGCCCGAGAGTTCGCTGGCGTATTTGTCGGCCCATTTGTCGAGGGCGACGAGTTTCAGCTTCTCGTCGACGATGGCATTGCGCTCGGCAATGCTCATGCCGCGCAGCTCGAGCCCCAGGCCGACATTCTCGCGCACGGTGCGCCAGGGCAGCAGGGCGAATTGCTGGAACACCATGGCGATGCGGGTGGTGCGCATCAGGCGCAGGGTGACCGGATCGCAACTGGCGATGTCGACGGTCTTGCCCTGGTGCTCGACCAGGACCTTGCCGCGGGCCACCTTGTTGAGGCCGTTCACCGCCCGCAGCAGGGTCGACTTGCCCGAGCCCGACAACCCCATGAGGACGCAGATCTCGCCCTTCTGGATCACCAGGTTGGCATCGGCGACGCCGACCACGACGTTGAGCTCGGCCAGGATCTGCTCGCGCGATTGCCCGGCGTCGAGCCTGGCCTTGGCCTGGGCGACGGCGCCGCCCGCCTTGCCCGGATCGCTGCCGAACAGGATGTCGACATGCTGGAATTCGACCGCGGCCACCATCTCAGCGTCCCTTGCTCTTGGGTTCGGCCTGGCGGCAGACCCGGTCGAGGATGATCGCCAGCACCACGATGGCAAGGCCCGCCTCGAAGCCCATGGCGACCCGCACGGAATTGAGCGCCCGCACCACCGGGACCCCTAAGCCGCCCGCCCCCACCAGGGCGGCGATCACCACCATGGACAGGCTCAGCATGATGCACTGGGTCAGGCCCGCCATGATGGTGGGCTTGGCATAGGGCAGTTCGATCTTCCACAGTAGCTGCGACCTGGACGCGCCAAACGCCTCGCCCGCCTCCATCAGCGAGCGCGGCACCGAGGAGACACCCAGGTAGGTGAGGCGGATCGGCGCCGGCAGGGCAAAGACGATGGTCGAGATCAGGCCGGGCACGGCTCCTAAGCCGAACAGCACCAGGGTCGGGATCAGGTAGACGAAGGTGGGCAGGGTCTGCATCAGGTCCAGGATGGGCCGCATGGCGTCATAGAACCAGGGGCGGTGCGCCGCGGCGATCCCCAACGGCACGCCGATCGCCATCGAGATCAGGGTGGCGAAGAGGACCAGCGAAAGCGTTTCCAGGGTCGCCTGCCAGTAGCCCTGGTTGAGGATGAAGAGCAGGGCGAGGCCGACGAACAGGCCCAGCTTCCACGAGCGGCGCAGCGCGAAGGCACCGCCCGCCAGCAGCACGATCAGCAGCAGGGGCGGCACGCTGGTCATCAGGTAGGTGAAGCCGTCGACCACCGAGGAGACGATGGTCGAGAAACTGTCGAAGAAATCGAGGCTGTTGTCCTTGATGAAATTGACGACCGCCTCGATCCACTTGCCCACCGGGATCTTGTTGTCGATGAACCACTGTTCGAGATCACCCATCGCCGCACGTCCCTGTCATAAGTCGCAACGCCACCCGATTTCCCTCTCCGCCGCTTGCGGGGGAGAGGGTGGGGCCCATTGCGTCAGCAATGGGAGGGTGAGGTGGTGGGCGGGGCAGAGCGCGCCCTACGCCGTCGACCCACCTCACCCAACCCTCTCCCCCCAAAGGGCGGAGAGGGCTTTTTTCAAGGTCAGAGAGCCGCCTTGACGGCGTCCAGGCCGGGCTTGCCGTCGATCGTGGTCACGCCGTCGAGCCAGGGGCCGAGCGCCTCGGGATGGGCCTTCAGCCAGGCGGTTGCCGCCTTGTCCGGGTCGGTACCGTCGAACAGGATGGCGCCCATGATCTCGTTTTCCATCGCCAGCGTGAACTTGAGGTTCGAGATCAGCTTGCCCGCGTTGGGGCATTCGGCGACATAGCCGGCGCGGGTGTTGGTATAGACCGTGGCGCCGCCATAGTTCGGGCCGAAGACGTCGTCGCCGCCTTCCAGGTACTTCATCTCGAACTTGGCGTTCATCGGGTGCGGCTCCCAGCCGAGGAAGACGATGCCGTCTTGTCTGCGGGTGGCCTTCTCGACCTCGGCCAGCATGCCCTGCTCGCTCGACTCGACGACCTTGAAGCCCTTGAGGCCGAACTTGTCGCCCTCGATCATGCTGAGGATCAGGCGGTTGCCGTCGTTGCCCGGCTCGATGCCATAGATCTTGCCGCCCAGCTTGTCCTTGAACTTGGCGATGTCGGCGAAGGACTTGAGGCCCGCGTCATAGAGATAGGTGGGCACCGCCAGGGTGTATTTGGCGCCTTCCAGGTTCACGCCCACCACGTCGACTGTCTTGGCATCGACGTAGGGCCGCAGGTCGGCCTCCATGGTCGGCATCCAGTTGCCCAGGAAGACGTCGATGTCCTTGCCCTTCATCGAGGCATAGGTGACGGGCACGGAGAGCACCTGGGTCTTGGTGTCATAGCCCAGGGCCTTCAGCACCACGCTGGTGGCCGCCGTGGTCGCGGTGATGTCGGTCCAGCCGACATCGGCGAAGCGCACGAGCTTGCACGAAGCCGGCTCGGCAGCCTGTGCCGTGGCCGCGCCCCAGGTCAGAAGGCCGAAGGCCGCCAGGCCGAGAATGCGTTTGCGTTGCATCAGTCGATCTCCGCTCGTTTGAAGTCAGCCTACCCGTCGCCGGCGGCCGCTTGTGTCCCCACGACCGTCCATTGAATGGGTATTCAATGTTAAATACGCACGTTTGTCATCATGATTTTTTATTGAATATTTCCGCGCATTTGCTCGGTTTTTGAGCAGGCTGCGCGACAAATTGTCAGCCTGATCCAGCCTCTAGATCGAGGCCGCGCGCCGGGCAAAAAACCGCCTATTGAACGGCCTTTCAATCGGTGGAATGCTAAGCGCGAACATGTGGGAGGAGCACCATGTCGCGTATGGAGCCGGAGGATGCCCGCCGTCGCCAGTTGATCGAGACGACGATCGAGACCATGGCCGAGGTCGGCTTTATCGGCACCACGCTGGGCCAGATTGCCCGGCGCGCCAAGGTCTCGGTGGGCCTGGTCTCGCATTATTTCGGCGACAAGGACGGCTTGCTGGAGGCGACCCTGCGCCACCTGGCCCGCCGGGTGGGCCACCGGGTGGCCCTGCGCCTGGCCCATGCCCACACGCCGCGCGCCCGCATCCAGGCGGTGATCGACGCCAACCTGGCGCCGGAGGAATTCGACCGCCAGACCTGCACCGTCTGGCTGGCCTTCTGGGGCCAGGTGATCCATTCCAAGCGCCTGAAGCGCATCCAGAACGTCTATCAGCAGCGCATGCTGTCCAACCTGCGCCATCCCCTGAAGGAACTCCTGCCATTCCACCAGGCGGAGCGCACGGCGGTGGCGATCGCGGCCGTGATCGACGGGCTGTGGCTGCGCGCCACCCTGTCTGAATCGGGCGAGACCGACAGCGCCACGGCGATCGCCATCGCCACCGCCTTCGTCGACAGCCAGTTGACCACGCTGGGCGCCAGCGAGATCCGGCGGCCCCGGCGACCGGCCACCGTGTTCAATCACATCGGCGGCCGCCCGGTCGAGACCAACGGCCCGACCTTCGAGACCATCAACCCGGCGACCGGCGAGGTGCTGGCCCAGGTCGAAATCGCGGGCGCGCGCGAGGTCGAGTTGGCGGTCGAGGCCGCCCGCCGCGGCCAGAAGCTTTGGGCGGCCATGACCGGCGCCCAGCGCGGCCGTGTCCTCAAGCGGGTCGCCGACCTGCTGCGCGCCCGCAACGACGAGTTGGCGGAACTGGAGACGCTCGACACCGGCAAGCCGATCCAGGAGACGGTGGCGGTCGACGTGCTCTCGGGCGCCGATTGCCTCGAGTACTACGCCGGCCTCGCCGCCGGCCTCACGGGCGAGCATGTCGACCTCGGCGCCGGCGCCTTTGGTTACACCAGGCGCGAAGCCTTAGGCATCGTGGCCGGCATCGGCGCCTGGAACTACCCCTTGCAGATCGCCTGCTGGAAGGCGGCGCCGGCGCTGGCCTGCGGCAATGCCATGATCTTCAAGCCGGCCGACCTGACGCCGCTGACCGCGGTGAAACTGGCCGAGATCATGGCGGAAGCGGGCGTGCCGGACGGCGTGTTCAATGTCGTCCAGGGGCCGGTCGAGACCGGCCGCCTGCTGACCCGCCACCCGGCGATCGCCAAGGTCTCCCTGACCGGTGCGGTCGGCACGGGCCGGAAGATCATGGCCGATGCCGCCGCCACCCTCAAACAGGTGACGCTGGAGCTGGGCGGCAAGTCGCCGCTGATCGTGTTCGAGGATGCAGCACTCGACAACGCCGTCTCGGGCGCCCTGCTGGCCAATTTCTATTCGGCGGGCGAGGTCTGCTCCAACGGCACCCGCGTCTTCGTCCACCGCGCCGTGAAGGACCGGTTCATCGAGAAACTGGTCGCCCGGGTCGAGGCCATGGTGATCGGCGATCCGCAGGAGTCCCGCACCCAGGTGGGCGCCCTGATCTCGCAGGCGCACATGGACAAGGTGCTGTCCTATATCGAGCGGGGCAAGGCCGAAGGGCCCGGGTGCTGACCGGCGGCCACCGGGTGGTCGACGGCAACCTGGGCCGTGGCTTCTTCGTCGCCCCCACCGTTTTCGACGATTGCACCGACGCCATGACCGTGGTGCGCGAGGAAATCTTCGGGCCGGTCATGACCGTGCTGGCCTTCGATACCGAGGACGAGGTGGTCGCCCGCGCCAATGCCACCGACTTCGGCCTGGCGGCCGGCGTCTTCACGCGCGACCTGGCACGGGCTCACCGCATGGTGGCGCGGCTGGAGGCCGGCACCACCTGGATCAACAGCTACAACGTGACGCCGATCGAACTGCCCTTCGGCGGCACCAAGCAATCGGGCCTGGGCCGCGAGAACGGCAAGGCGGCGATCGAGCACTACACCCAGTTGAAGAGCGTCTATGTCGCCCTGGCCGACATCGACGCGCCCTATTGAGGCCTCGGATGAGCGACAGTTTCGATTACATCATCGTCGGCGCGGGCTCGGCCGGCTGCGTCCTGGCCGACCGGCTGAGCGCCGACGGCAAGAATTCCGTGCTGGTGCTGGAATATGGCGGCTCCGACCGTTCGGTCTTCATCCAGATGCCCAGCGCCCTGTCGATCCCGATGAACAGCCCCAAGTACAACTGGTTCTATGAGACCGAGCCGGAACCGCACCTGAACAACCGCCGCCTGCACACGCCGCGCGGCAAGGTCATCGGCGGTTCGTCCTCGATCAACGGCCTGGTCTATATCCGTGGCAACCCGCTGGATTTCGACCGCTGGGAGGAGGAAGGCGCGCGCGGCTGGGCCTACCGCAACGTCCTGCCCTATTTCAAGCGGGCGGAAGGGCGCGGCGAGGGCGGCGACGCCTACCGCGGCAGCGACGGCCCGCTCTCGACCAGCTACGGCCCCCTGAAGAACCCGCTCTATCACGCCTGGATCGAGGCCGGTCGCCAGGCCGGCTATCCCGCCACGGCGGACGTGAACGGTTACCAGCAGGAAGGCTTCGGCCGCATGGACATGACCGTGCGCCAGGGCCGCCGCTGGAGTGCCGCCAATGCCTATCTGAAACCGGCGATGAAGCGGCCGAACTTGACCGTGCGCACCCATGCCCTGGCCGAGCGCATCCTGTTCGAGGGCCGGCGGGCGGCGGGCATCCGCTATGCCCAGGGCAATGCCGTCCACGAGGTGAAGGCCCGGCGCGAGGTGATTTTGGCCGGCGGGCCGATCAATTCGCCCCAACTGCTCAAGCTGTCGGGCGTCGGCCCGGCGGCGGAATTGCAGGCCCTGGGCATTCAACCGCTGCATCACCTGGCCGGCGTGGGCGAGAACCTGCAGGATCACCTGGAATTCTATTTCCAGATGGCCAGCACGCAGCCGATCAGCCTCTACTCCAGCCAGAACCTGTTTGCCAAGGGCCTGATCGGCCTGCGCTGGCTGTTGCGCCACGACGGCCTGGGCGCCACCAACCATTTCGAATCCTGCGGTTTCATCCGCAGCCGGACAGGCATCAGGTACCCGGACATCCAGTATCATTTCCTGCCCCTGGCGGTCTCCTACGACGGCAGTTCGCTGGCGACCGAACACGGCTTCCAGGCCCATGTCGGCCCCATGCGCACCAAGTCGCGCGGGGCGGTGCGGCTGAAGTCGAATGACGCGCGCGACAAGCCCAGGGTATTCTTCAATTACATGAGCCATGAAGACGACTGGACCGAGATGCGGGCCTGCGTGCGCCTGACCCGCGAGATCTTCCAGCAACCGGCCTTCGCCCCGTACCGCGGGCGCGAGATCCAGCCGGGCGCCGATGTCACCACGGACGAGCAGATCGACGCCTTCATCAAGGCCAAGGTCGAAAGCGCCTACCACCCGTCCTGCACCTGCAAGATGGGCAGCCCCGACGACCCCATGGCCGTGGTCGACCCGCAGACCCGCGTCATCGGCCTCGAGGCCCTGCGCGTGGTCGACTCATCGATCATGCCCTCGGTCACCACCGGCAACCTGAACGCCCCCACCATCATGATCGGCGAGAAGGCATCCGACATCATCTTAGGGAAGGATCCCCTGCCCGCCTCGAACGCGCCCTACTACGTCGCATCGAACTGGGAAACGGCACAACGGTAGCCGGGCCGCTTATCCCGCACGTCATCCCGGCGAAGGCCGGGATCCATGCCGATGCCAGCGGGGTATCGATCCAGCCTGCCATACCAATGGATTCCGGCCTTCGCCGGAATGACGAATGATTCTCAAACCCGGCGCGATGCCTGCTGTTCCGCCAGAACAGGCACCCGTCGCGGGGTCAGGCGGCCCAGCAGGCGGCGCCCTTCGGGCCAGGGGCCGTAACCCGAGGCGACATTGATGTGGCCGGCGGGGCCGGCATCGACCAGGTCGGCGCCCCAGGCACCGGCCAGATCCCGGGCGCGGGCGAAGTTCATGTAGGGGTCGTTGCGGCTGGCCACGACGACCGCGGGAAACGGCAGGGGCTGGTCGGGGATGGGGGCGAACGCGCGCAGGAAATCGGGCGTGCGCGCGCTCGATTCCACATCGGCCGGCGCCACCAGCAGGGCACCGCCGATATCGAGGTCGGGCCGGGCCGCGGCGACCAGGGTGACCAGGACCGCACCCAGGGAGTGGCCGATCAGCACCGCGCCGGGATTGTCCTCGATCGCCGCTGCCGCGCGCTCGACCCAGGCCTCGCCCACGGGGCGATCCCAAAGGCCCAGGTCGATCCGCCGGGCGCGGGGAAGTTCGGCCTCCCACACCGATTGCCAATGATCCGGCCCCGAATTGCCCAGCCCGGGCAGGATCAGGAAGCTGTGGCTGCCGTCGCTCATCTCACGCCTCGCGTCAATTTTACACGTAATTTTGTAATTTTTCTTTTTCTACATCAGAATATCATAATTGGTGAATGCGGGCGGCATTGCCAATGTCAAATTTGCACGCGTGACCAGAGTTCAGGAGCCAGACGTGAACGCGCAGTCCCAGGTCATCAGCCTCGACGAATACCGTGCCCGGCGCGCGGCCAAGCCGGCGGCGGCCGCCGCCGCCCGCCCGGCCCTCGAGGGCCAGTCGATGCCGGTCTTCTTCTGCTGGGTCCCGGTCTGGTTCTTCGTGCCGCTGTCCCAGGGCACGGTGGCGCCATCGTGGTGACCGCCCCGGATTCCAGGGCTGCGATGGCCCCGTCGGACGGCGACCCCGACGACGACGGCCAGGCCCAGGACGATGCCGCGGCCCTGATCGCCACCGTCGCCCGCAACCTCAAGCGCCTGCGCACCCGCCAGGGCCTGTCGCTGGAGAGGCTGGCCGCGCGTTCGGGCGTCAGCCGGTCGATGCTGGGCCAGGTCGAGCTGGGCCGTTCGGCCCCGACCATCAACATCCTGTGGAAAATCGCCCGGGCCCTGGGCGTGCCCTTCTCGGGCCTGACCACGGCGGTGGGCGAAGGCGGCACCGTGGTACTGCGCGCCGAACGCGCCAAGTCGTTGAGCTCGCGCGACGGCCGCTTTGTCTCCCGCGCCCTGTTCCCGTTCATGGGCGAGCGCAAGACCGAATTCTACGAATTGCGTCTGGCTTTCCAGGGCCATGAACTGGCCGATGCCCATGCCCCGGGCACGGTGGAGAATCTGGTGGTGAGCCGCGGCCGGATCGAGATCGCGGTGGCCGACAAGCTGTTCGAGCTGAACCCGGGCGATTCCATCCGCTTCGAGGCGGACGTGCCCCATGCCTATCGCAATGTCGGGCGCGAGGACGCGGTCATGTACCTGGTCATGACCTATGTCGACGCCCAGGACTGACAGCTGACAAAGCAGAAGGCCGGGCGCATGGCCCGGCCTTGATAGCGTTAGTGTGCCTGGCGATCACGCCATCTTGCACATCATCATCATGCCGCCGCACATCATCATGCAGGGCATGCCCATCTTCATCATGGCCATCATCTGCTCGCAGCAGGTCTTCATCATGTCCATCGACATGCCTTCGGCCGGGGTCATGGTGCAGACCATGCCGGTCGGGGTCATCTCGCAGGTCATGGTGCACATCATGCCGCCCATCATCGGCATCATCATGTTGCCCATCATGCCGTTCATCATCGGCATCATGCCGCCCATCATGGGCATGCCCATCATCGGCATCATGTTGTTCATCATGGGCATCGGCATCATCTGGGGCATCTGCATCATCGGGGCGGTCATCATGGGGAGTGTCCTTCAGGTCCGTGGGCCGACCGTGTCGTCGGCGTCCCCGTCCTGATACGCCCCGACTGGTGCACTGCAAAACGCAAGCCCGCGCGCGCCGTCGCTTTCCTCCAAGCTGACGGAAGACCTGATGGCGGGAGCGGATGGATCATCCGCGATCTTGGAGAAGCCGGCCACTATCCTGGATGATCGGCCGGCCCACCTCCCCCGCCCTCAAGCGGCCAGGCGGCTGTTCAGGTAGCTGGCGATGAAGTTCTTCACCTTGGGCGTGATGCTCAGGCCCTGAAGCTCGACCGCGGTGATCGCCTCGGCGGCGGCAGTGCCGCTCGCCTCGGCCTCGACGATCAGGGCGAGCGTCGCGGCCCGCTGGCCCATGCCGCAATGGACATAGACCGGGCCGGGCAAGCTCGACACCCGCTCGCGGAAGGCGCTGACCGTGGCCGCGGACAGATCCTCGACCGCGATCGGCAGGTGGACATAGTCGAGGCCCAGGCTGGTCACCAACTGCCCCTCGTCCGAGGGGTCGAAGGCGCGCGTCACCTCGCCGGCCTGGCGCAGGTTGACCACCGCCTTGAAGCCCTGGGCGGCGAGTTGGGCGAGATCCACGGCATCGGGCTGTTCGCCGGCGGCGAAGCGGCCGATCCCTGCGGGCGGACGAATGGTCATGTCGGTCACTCCCTGTTGGAATCGTGGTGGATGCGGGGTCGGCATACGCCGATGGGGCGACAGGAGAACGGCGAACAGGCGACAGTTTTGTTTCAACACGGAACCTTTGGCGGCGATGCCGTCGTTGGCTCGGTGAAGGCGAAACGATCCGGGACAGCGCTCACCGATATACACCACAAATTCATGTGAAACATTTTGAACAACATTTATCTTACACTATTTCTGAATTTCTATGGTATGGATTTGTGTATTGGCTCGGCAGGCTGGGCTGGGGCTCACCCGAGGTCGAGAGGGTTTGGCGATGATGACAGTGATCGACAACAAAACCGCGGCCGGCCGGGCGGGCGCTGCCACCGGCGGCGAGGCCTTCGGCGGCCTGGTCAGCGCCCTGCTCAAGCGCTTGCAGGCCCGCTCGGGGCCGTCGGCCGAAAGCCTGGCCGCGCTCTATCCCGCCGGGGATGGGGCCGAGATTTACGAGATCAGGCTGGAGCGGCAGGGCCGCGAATGGGCCAGGGCACACGCCGCCGGCATAACCACCCGCCTGGTGGTGGATCGCGGCAGCATCGAGGTGACCGCGGGCGGCGAACGCTACCGCCTGGACGAAGGCGATGCCTTCACCCTGGCCGGCGACGTGGCGCACAGCTATCGCAACACCGGCCGGGGCGAGGCCGTGGCCTACTACGTCCTGGCCTACGGCAATCCGCCCAACCGGGCCTGAGCGCAGCAAAGGCGGACGCGACGTCAAACGCGTTGGCCTTTGACATCGGCGAAAAACGCGCAAGATAACCCCCGGTACGGCCCGCAGAGGCCGCCACAAGGGGAGGCTTGCGTCCGTGGATTTCGATTTCTCCGACGACCAGAACACGCTGCGGGAAAGTGCCCGCCGCTTCCTGACCGACCGCTGCCCGCGTGACGCGGTGCGCCGCATCCTGGAAGGGGTGGCGCCCTTCGACCGCGAACTGTGGCGCGGCGTGGCCGACATGGGCTGGACCGGCATCACCATCCCCGAGGAACACGGCGGCCTGGGGCTGGGCCATCTCGACCTGTGCGTGATCGCCGAGGAGATGGGCCGCGTGCTGGCGCCCGTGCCCTTCGCCTCCACCGTCTACCTCTTCGCCGAGGCCCTGATGCTGGCCGGCAGTGCCGCCCAGCGGGCAAAATTCCTGCCGCGCATCGCCGCCGGCGACCTGATCGGTTGCTTAGGGCTGGCGGAGGGCGCCCAGGCCCCCTCGCCGCGCAATATCGAAGCCCGGGTGGAAGGCGGCGCCCTGACCGGGACCAAGACCGCGGTGACCGACGGTGACATCGCCGATGCCGCCATCGTCGTCGCCCGCTCGGGTGCCGAGCGCGGGCCCCGCGGCCTGGGCCTCTACCTGGTCGACCTGACCGGCCCGGGCGTCACCCGCACGACGATCAAGACCATCGATCCCACCCGCAGCCACGCCCAGATCAGCTTTGACGGCGCCCCGGCCGAATTGCTGGGGGCGGCCGGCGACGGCTGGGCCCTGGTCGAGAAACTGTTCGACCGCGCCGCCGTGCTGTTCGCCTTCGAGCAGGTGGGCGGTGCCCAGGTCTGCCTCGAGATGGCCAAGGACTATGCCCTCAGCCGTTACGCCTTCGGCCGCCAGATCGGCTCGTTCCAGGCGATCAAGCACAAGCTGGCCGACATGTATGTCGCCGTGGAACTGGCCCGGTCCAACGCCTATTACGGCGCCTGGGCGCTGTCGACCGATGCCGCCGAACTGCCGGTGGCCGCCGCCGGTGCCCGCATCGCCGCGACCGACGCGCAGTGGCTGGCCTCCAAGGAGAACATCCAGGTCCATGGCGGCATGGGTTACACCTGGGAGACCGACTGCCACCTGCACTATCGCCGGGCCAAGCATCTGGGCCTCGCGCTGGGCTCCAACCGGCGCTGGAAAGATGCGCTGATCAGCCGGCTCGAAGCCGCCAACGCCGCCGCGTGAACAGGGAGTATTGAGCCATGAACTTCGACGATACCCCCCAGGAAGCCGCCTTCCGCGCCGCCGCCCGCACCTGGCTGGAGGCCAATGCCCCGGCGCCTGAAGAGGCCAAGCGCATGGGCCGCGAAAACCTCGACGAGGCCACCGCCCTGAAGGCCGCCCGGGCCTGGCAGAGCAGGAAGGCTGCCGGCGGCTGGGCCTGCCTGCACTGGCCCAAGGCCTATGGCGGGCGCGAGGCGACACCCATCGAGCGGGTGATCTGGGAGCAGGAGGAGAGCCGCTTCGCCGTGCCCCGCGGCTTCTTCGAAATCGGTCTGGGCATGTGCGGCCCGACCATGATGATGTACGCGACGGAAGCCCAGAAGCAGCACTACCTGCCGCCGATGCTGCGCGGCGAGACCATCTGGTGCCAGCTGTTCTCCGAACCCTCCGCCGGGTCCGACGTCGCAGGCCTGCGCATGCGGGCCGTGCGCGACGGCGACGACTGGGTGATCAACGGCCAGAAGATCTGGACCTCCGGCGCGCATTATTCCGACTTCGGCATCCTGGTGACGCGCTCCGATCCGACAGTCCCCAAGCACAAAGGCCTGACCTTCTTCTTCGTCGATATGAAGTCGCCCGGGATTACGATCAAGCCGATCAAGCAGATCTCGGGCACCTCCAACTTCAACGAAGTGTTCTTCGAGGACGTCCGCATCCCCGATGCCCAGCGCTTGGGCGACGTCGGCCAGGGCTGGACCGTTTCGCTGACCACCTTGATGAACGAGCGCCTGGCGGTGGGTGACGCGCCGGGTCCCGGCTTCGACGAGGCCTTTGCGCTGGCCCGCGAAGTGCTGCTGGAAGACGGCCCGGCGATCCGCAACCCGGAGGTGCGCCAGCGCCTGGCGGAATGGTACGTCCAGTCGCGCGGCCTCAAATACACCAAGTTCCGCGGCATGACGGCGCTCTCGCGTGGCGCGACACCGGGGCCGGAAGCCTCGATCACCAAGCTGGTCTCGGCCAATGTGCTGCAATCGGTGGCGAACTTCGGCATGGACCTGCAGGACATGGGCGGCGTGGTGCATGGCACCGGCCAGCCGGCGGCCGGCCTGTTCCAGCAGGCCCTGCTCTATTCGCCGGGCCTGCGCATCGCCGGCGGCACCGACGAGATCCTGCGCAACATCATCGCCGAACGGGTCCTGGGCCTGCCGCCCGACATCCGCGTCGACAAGGACATCGCCTTCAACGCCCTGCCCACCGGGCGGTGACCCTCACTCGTCATCCCGGCGAAGGCCGGGATCCATTGCGACATCGCGCGCTGCCCAAGAATGGATCCCGGCCTCCGCCGGGATGACGATAGTGGTCAGATGCTGATCGCCCGGTCCACGAACCCGATCACCGTATCGGCATAGGCCTCCGGCGTCACCCCTCGCCCGCGGTGCTTCCAGCGCTTCACGTACCAGTCCTGCAGCAGGGGCTTGATCAGCGCGGCCATCATGGTGGCATCGCCCGGCCGGAACAGGCCCTGTTCCATGCCCGCCGCGATCGGCCCGGCCAGCATCGCCTCGGTGCGCAATTCCTCGCCCAGGGCGTGGTCGCGGGCGGTGCGGTTGAAGCTCTTGGCCTCCATGAAGGCGAAGAAGAACCAGGGCAGCATGGCTTCCGACAACAGCACGTGGTCGCGGATCACGGCATGCAGTTGCGCGCGCGGATCCCCGCCGCCCTCGCCGATCGGCGCCAGCACCCGTTCGACGGCGTCGGCCACCCCGTCCAGGATCAGGCGCAGCAGCATCTCCTTGTCGGCGATGTAGTTGTAGAGCGCGCCCATGCTGAGGCCGCTGGCCTCGCTCAGGTCGCGCATGGTCATGGAATGGAAGCCCCGGCCGTTGGCCAGGTCCAGCGCCACGGTCAGCACGCGGGTGAGGTTGGGAATCGCCACATGGGGCTTCTTCACCCGGATGAAAGCCATGTGGCGCTCGTACAGCCGGGCGCAGATCGCCTCGTCGGTCACGTCGTGCTGGGTCGCGAAATCGCTCATGCCTCCCAGAAAAACACTTGCCTTTCGGGCGCGCGAGATAAAAATAGCGAACGCTCGCTCGCCTTTTTAGGATCTTCCCGATGGACTTCACCCTCTCGCCCGAAATCGACGATTACCGCCGCCGCATCCGCGCCTTCGTCGACGCGAACATCATCCCCCTGGAGGCCGACCGGGCGAATTACGACGCCCATGAGAACATCGCCCATGCGCCGCTCCAGGCCATGCGCGCCAAGGCCAAGGCGGCCGGCCTGTGGGCCTTGCAGATGCCCAAGGCGCGTGGCGGCCAGGGCTTGAGCACGGTGGGCATGGCCGCGACCTACGAGGAGATGAACCGCTCGATCTTCGGCCCCGTCTGCTTCAATTCCTCCGCCCCGGACGACGGCAACATGTTCCTGCTGAACAAGGTGGGCACGCAAGCCCAGAAAGCCCGCTGGCTCCAGCCGATCATCGACGGCGACGTGCGCTCGTCCTTCGTCATGACCGAGCCGCACCCCGGTTCCGGCTCCGACCCCGCCGGCATGATGCTGACCAAGGCCACGCGCCAGGGCGGCAAGTGGGTGATCCACGGCCGCAAGTGGTTCATCACCGGGGCCGAGGAGGCGAGCCATTTCATCCTGCTGGCGCGCACCAGCGACGACGAGCGCAAGGGCCTGACCGCCTTCCTCTACCACAAGGACCAGCCCGGCTGGCGCATCGAGCGGCGCATCGAGATCATGGGGCCGGAGGAGCACGGCGGCCATTGCGAGATCGTCTATGACGGCCTCGAGATCGAGGACGAGAATGTCCTGATGGGGGTGGGCGACGGCCTGAAGGCGACCCAGATCCGGCTGGGCACCGCGCGCCTGACCCATTGCATGCGCTGGCTGGGCCTGGCCAAGCGGGCGATGGAGATCGCCGAGAGTTACACCAGCAGCCGCATCGCCTTCGGCAAGCGCCTGCGCGACCGTGAAAGCATCCAGACCATGCTGGGCGAAGTCGCCCTGCAGATCGAGATCGGCCGCCTGCTGACCATGAAGGCCGCCTGGAAGCTCGACCAGGGCGATTTCGCCCGCAAGGAGGTGAGCATGGCCAAGATCGTCGTCGCCGACGTGCTGCACCAGGCTGCCGACACCGCGCTCCAGCTCAACGGCGCCCGGGGTTACTCCAAGGACACCCCGCTCGAATGGATCTACCGCTACGCCCGCCAGGCCCGCCTGGTCGACGGCGCCTCGGAAGTCCACAAGATGGTCCTCTCCAACCACCTGTCGTCCGAAGGCACGGATTTCTGGTCCTGGGGTGCGGGACACTGACCTCATAGATTACAAGCTCTCTCCGCCCTTCAGGGGGAGAGGGTGGGGTGAGGTGGGTCGGTGGCGTCGGGCTCACTTGCCATCGCGCCGGGCGGCCGCCACGGCGTCGCGGGCCCAGGACAGAAGTTCGTCCTCGTCATCCAGCATCTCGCCCGGCAGGGCGAAATAGGCCTCGACCGTCACCTCGCCCTTGCGGGTGCGATAGCTGAACGGCCGGCTGCCGGCAGCAACGAAGCGCGGCCTGTTCTGGCCGTCCGTCTTCAGATACAGGGTCTCGCCCATGACCATGGCGAACTGAACGCCGTCGAGGACGAGCCCCGTGCCACCGAAGAACCGGCGCGCCGACACCGGCCCCAGGGGGCCAGCAGGTCGACCAGATGGGCGATGAATTGCCTGTCCGCGCTCATGGTCCCTCAATCCCCGCATGTTCCACCAGGAAATCGACGAACGCCCGCACGCGCAAGGACAGGTGCTCGTGGCTGACGAAGACCGCGTGGGCTTCCTCGGTGTCGCCGGGGTTGAAGGCTTCCAGGATCGGCACCAGGCGGCCTGCGTCGAGGTCGGCCTGGATGTGGTAGTTGGCCAGGCGCGCCACGCCCACGCCGGCCAGGGCCATCAGGCGGACCTCCTCGCCCGAGCCGGCGAGGAAATTGCCGGTGAAGCTGCGCTCGCGCACCACCCCGTCGATGCTGAAGGCGCGGTGATCGGCGAGGCGGCGGAAGTTGAAGTGCAGGTAGTTGTGGCGGGCCAGATCGTCAGGGTGCCGCGGCTCGCCATGGGCGGCCAGATAGGCGGGGGCGGCGACCACGGTCATGGCGGAACGGCCCAGCGCGCGGGCACGCAGGCGGGAATCGCGCAAGGGGCCGAAGCGTACCGCGACATCCGCCCGCTCCTCCATCAGGTCGACCACATTGTCCGACAGGGTGACGTCGACCACCACCTTGGGGTAACGGGCCAGGAACAGCGGCAGCACCGGGATCAGGCAGTGGACGCCGTAGGGCACGGCGGCATTGACCCGCAGGCGGCCGCGCGGTTCGGCATTGGCCTGGCCTAAGCTGCGCTCGACCTCGTCGATGTCGGCCAGGATGGCGCTGGCCCGGCCCAGATAGGCCTGGCCCTCGGCCGTCAGGGCCAGGGCGCGGGTGGTCCGCTGCAGCAGGCGCACGCCCAGGCGCGCCTCGATCCGCGCCACGGTCCGGCTGACGGCCGAGGGGGTGAGGCGCAACGCCTTGGCGGCAGCGGCGAAGCTGCCCTTCTCCGCCACCTGGACGAAGACCTCCATTTCACCCGCGCGGTTGTCCATGGCCGATACTCGTGAGTCAAAGTCATGAGTATCTTGATATTTCAAAATCTAATCATCAATGCCGCGAATGCGCATCTTGGGGTCCTGACCTGTCGTCGAGGAACGATCCGATGCCTCTCGCCTTGTACGCGCTTGCCGCCGGTGCCTTCGGCATCGGTACCACCGAATTCGTCATCATGGGGCTGCTGCTGGAAGTCGGCCGCGACCTCGACGTCTCCATCGCCGCCGCCGGCCTGCTGGTCTCGGGCTATGCCCTGGGCGTCGCGGTAGGGGCGCCGCTGCTGACCGCCACCACCGGGCGGCTGCCGCGCAAGACCCTGCTGCTGGGCCTGATGGCCTTGTTCACGATCGGCAATCTGGCCTGTGCCCTGGCGCCCGACTATTGGAGCCTGATGGCCGCCCGGGTGGTCACCTCCTTTGCCCACGGCACCTTCTTCGGCGTCGGCTCGGTCGTGGCGACCGCTTTGGTGCCGAAAAACAAGGCGGCCTCGGCCATCGCCCTGATGTTCACCGGCCTGACCCTGGCCAATGTCCTGGGCGTGCCCTTCGGCGCCTGGCTGGGCCTGCATTACGGCTGGCGCGCGACCTTCTGGGTGGTGACCGCGATCGGCCTGGCGGCGATGGCGGCCGTCGCCCTGCTGGTGCCGCGCCTTGCCCCCAGCGGCAGCGGCCGGCTGATGGACGAACTCAAGGTGCTGGGCCGCCCCCAGGTCCTGCTGGGCCTCGGCATCACCACCCTGGGCTTCGGCGGCGTGTTCGCGGCCTTCACCTATATCGCCCCGGTGCTGACGCAGATCAGCGGCTTTTCGGCCGACGCGGTGGCGCCGATCCTGCTGCTGTTCGGCGCCGGCCTGGTGGTCGGCAACATCGTCGGCGGCAAGCTGGCCGACCGCGCCCTGATGCCCACCCTGCTGGGCAGCCTCGTGGCCCTGGCCGCGGTGCTGATCCTGATCGTGCCGGCATCTCACAACCAGGTCGCCATGATCGTCACCGTCGGCCTGCTGGGGGCCGCCGCCTTTGCCACGGTGCCGCCCTTGCAGATGCGCATCCTGGCCAAGGCGGAAGGGGCGCCCAATCTGGCCTCGGCCCTCAACATCGGCGCCTTCAATCTGGGCAATGCCCTGGGTGCCTGGGCCGGCGGCCTGACCATCGACCACGGCCCGGGGCTCACCGCCCTGCCCTGGGTCGCCGCCCTGATCACCTTGGGCGGCCTAGCCCTGGCCCTGGTCAGCCGGCGCCTGGACCGGGTGGCCATCCCGATCCGCCCCGCCGCGCAGGAGGTGTGATAGAAGGGGCGGCCATGTCCGACCCGCGCCTCAAGTCCCGCCTCGTCGTCCAGGCCCTGATCCGCCGGGCCGAGGTGGCGGGGCTGGTCGCCATGGTCATGCGCTCGGGCGATGCCGATGCCGGGGCGATCGCCTTGGTGCTCGACCGCTTCGGCGCCGGCAGCCGCCTGTTCGCCCAGGCCCGCGACGGTGACGGGCGCCTGGTCTGGGCCCCGGCCGACGGCGGCAAGCCGCTCGATGCGCCCGACCTGGCGGACCGGCTGGAGCGCAGCACGCGCCGCGACCCCGACCTGTGGATCCTCTCGATCGAGGACCCCAAGGCCCTATTCGATCCCAACGGCCAGGGCTGAGCGGCGCAGGCGCCAGCGGAAGCGCACCGCGGCGAAGAACGGCAGGCTCATCAGCACCATGCAGGCGCCCCAGGCCCAGGCCTCGATATTGGCCGGCGTCTCCAGGATCAGCAGGGCCACGGCCATGGCGATGAAGCCCAACCCCACCACCAGCGAGAACCAGCCACGCCCCTTGGGCGGTATGTCGTCGATCCGGCCGAAGACATGGCCGAAGGCCAGGCGGTCCAGGAAACGGTCGCGCCCGGTTGCCGCGGCGACGCCGGAGATGATCAGGGGTGCCACCGCGGCCAGGGCCAGATAGACCGTGGGGAAATCGCGGTAGCGGCCGTCGACCGGCAGGATCGGCCACAGCATCGAGACGGTGGCGGGCGCCAGGACCTGCGACGCCAGCGTGCTGACCGGCACCACCATCAGGAACGACAGCGCGAACGACAGGCCCAGCCCCAGGCTCAGCACCAGGTCGCCGCCGATGGCCGGGCCGCTGCCCGCCGCCGGGCGGGTATCGCCGGTCAGGATGCGGAAGGCGGTGACACTCAAGGCCAGGCCCAACCCCAGGGCGACCACCGCCTTGAGCCCGGCCCAGACCTGCGGCGCCCACATATAGGCGTAGAAATAGGCCTCGTAGACGGCACGGCTGCCGCCATAGGTCGCCACCGCCAGGAGCAGGCCGGTCAAGATGGCGCGGCCCAGCCCGAGCCGTGCCGCCCGGGCGCGCTGATGGACCACGAAGACGATGCTGAGCAGGGCGGCCAGGGCAGCACCCCAGGGCCAGCGCGGTTCCTCGACGATCGGCTTGTTGAAATTGAACTTGTGATGCCAGTTGCTGTCGAACAGGCCCCAGTTGGCGCCGACGGTGCCTTCCATCTCGCTCTTCCAGCGCTGGTCGAAGGCCTCGATGACATTGTAGCGGATGCCTTCGGACGTCGCCTTGTGCAGGAAGTTGGTGAGGAAGGTGGCCAGTTCCAGCCGCCCGGGCACCGCGGCCTCGCGGCTGCGGCCGTGGGTGGGCCAGCCGATTTCCCCGATCACCACCGGCTTGCCCGGGAAGGCGGCGCGGACCTGGGCCAGGATATTCTCGACATGGGCATTGCCCACCTCGACGGGCAGCGGGAAATCCTCCCAATAGGGCAGGATATGGATGGTGATGAAGTCCACTTCCGCCGCCAGTTGGGGGTTCTGCAGCCAGAATTCCCAGACATCGGCATAGGTGACCGGCTGCTTGATCGCGGCGCGGACGGTGCGGATGTGCTCGATCAGTCTGTCCACGGGCAGGTCCCGGCGCAGCAATACCTCGTTGCCGACGATCACCCGGTCGATCGTGTCGGGAAAGCGGTTGGCGAGGTCGATCAGGCTGGCGACCTCGGCCTGGTTGACCCGCAGCACCTGGCCCAGCCAGGCCCCGGCGAAGACCTTGAGGCCGCGCGCCTGGGCCAGGCCAGGCACGATTTCCATGCCTTCCCGGGCGGTGTAGAGGCGCACCCCGCGGACCTTGCCGACCAGGGCATCGAGCGCCAGGGCGATTTCGTGGTCGCTGGGATAATTGCCGGTCAACGGGCTTTGCGTGCCGCGGAACGGCGCGAAGGAAACGCTTTCGATCACGCCGTCGAAGGGCTGGGCCAGGGTGACGGGGCGATTCGGCAACCACCAGGCCAGGAATGTGAGCCCGATCGCAACGCAAAGGGTGACGGCATGGGCGGGGGTTATGGCACGCATCAGGCTCTCGCTGGGAAACAACCGCCGCCGCCCTACGCCGCGTCAGCAACGCAAAGGCGCTGGGACCGCAACGGGCGATGGCCCTTGCTCTTACACCAAACCGGCCGGGTGGGGAACGTGCTCGGAATTCGCGACTTGAGGCGCGTCGGCCGCCCCCCTAGACTGCGCCCAAAGAACAAGGTGGCGCCAACGAGCGCCGCCGCTCCGGGGAGACGACACGTATGGCTTATCATCCAGACATCCGTGCGCTTGGCGACGTGCCGCGCATCCATGGCCGCGAGCGCAGCGACAAGGTCGCCCTGATCGAAGGCGACAGGTCGATCAGCTATGCCGAGCTGGACCGGCTCAGCAGCGCCTGCGCTGCCGCCCTCGTCGCCGCCGGGGTGAAGCCCCAGCGCCGGGTCGGCTTCCTCGACAAGAATTCGGCCGATTATTTCGCGCTGCTGTTCGGCACCGCCAAGGCCGGTGCCGTGCTGGTGCCGGTGAACTGGCGCCTGGCCGCGCCCGAGATCACCTTCATCCTGGACGATGCCCAGGCCGAAATCCTGTTCGTCGGGCCGGACTTCGTGCAGGCGGTGCGCTACTTCCACCAGGACTTCAAGACGGTCAAGCAGATCGTCGTGATGGGCGGGGGCGACGGCGACTGGCCGGGCTTTGCCCAGTGGCTGGGCGACGTCGATGCCGCCGTCGACCCCAGGCTGGACGGTGCTGCCCGCGACACGGTCATCCAGATGTACACCTCGGGCACCACCGGGAACCCCAAGGGCGTCATGCTGATGCACGACAACTTCCTGGGGAATATCCAGCAGCGCGAGGCCGCGGCCGAGGAATGGGCCCTGTGGACGGACAAGGACGTGGCCCAGATCGCCATGCCGCTGTTCCACATCGGCGGCACCGGCTCGGCCTTCCTGGGCATCTACAGCGGCGCCAAGCTGATCATCACCCGCGATTTCGAGCCGGGCCTGGTGCTGCGCCAGATCGAACAGCACCGCATCACCAAGGTGTTCTACGTGCCGGCCGTGCTGCTCT
Organism: Oleomonas cavernae; assembly: GCF_003590945.1. Classification (NCBI taxonomy): domain Bacteria; kingdom Pseudomonadati; phylum Pseudomonadota; class Alphaproteobacteria; order Acetobacterales; family Acetobacteraceae; genus Oleomonas; species Oleomonas cavernae. Next base: position 3,344,722 of record NZ_QYUK01000011.1, read on the forward strand.
TCCTGCTGCAACACCCGGCCAGCCAGACGACCGATTTCTCGTCGTTCAAATACATCCTCTACGGCGCCTCGCCGATCCCGCTCGACCTGCTGCGCAAGGCGATGGCCGTGTTCAAATGCGGCTTCGTCCAGGTCTACGGCATGACCGAAACCACGGGCATGTGTACCTACCTGCCGGCCGAGGACCACGATCCCGACGGCAACGAGCGGATGCGCAGCGCCGGCAAGCCGCTGCCCGGGATCGAGGTGAAGATCGTCGACGAGCATGGCAACAGCCTGCCGCCCCGTGTGGTGGGCGAGATCTGCACCCGCTCGGTCGGCATCATGGCGGGCTACTGGAACCGGCCCGACGCCACCGCCAAGACGATCGACGGCGAGGGCTGGCTGAAGACCGGCGACGCCGGCTATCTGGACGAGGACGGTTACGTCTACATCTACGACCGGGTGAAGGACATGATCGTCTCGGGCGGCGAGAACATCTATCCGGCGGAAATCGAAAGCGCCCTGTTCGGCCACCCGGCGGTCGCCGACGTGGCGGTGATCGGCGTGCCGGACGACAGGTGGGGCGAGGCGGTGAAGGCCGTGGTGGTGCGCAAGCCCGAGGTCGAGGCCTCGGCCGACGACATCATCGCCTTCGCCCGCACCCGCATCGCCGGCTACAAGGTGCCGCGCTCGGTCGACTTCGTCGATTACCTGCCACGCAACCCGACCGGAAAACTGTTGAAACGGGAATTGCGCGAACCATATTGGGCGGGCAGGGAACGCCGCGTGAACTAGGCGGCACTCGCGACATTGGAGGCTCGAACCACCCAATTGCGAGAGGATGACGGGGGCATGACTGGGGGAAGCGGCAAGGGTTCGACGGCGATCACCGATGGGTTGATCCGTTCCGTCGGGGATATTCCACGCCATCACGCGCAGGTGCGGCCCGAGGCGACCGCCCTGGTCTTCGAGGGGCGGGCGTCGTCTTATGCCCGCTGGAACGACCGGGCGTCGCAGGTGGCCAACGCCTTGATCGGCGACGGCTGCGGACCGGCGGCGAGGGTCGCGCTGTTCGCCAAGAACTCGGACTGGTACTACGAGATCTATGGCGGCACGGCCAAGTCCAACACCGTGCTGGTGGGCGTGAACTGGCGCCTGGCCGCCCCTGAGGTGGCCCAGGTGATCCGCGATTCCGATGCCGGGATCCTGTTCGTGGCGCCCGAATTCGCCCCCGTGATCGACCAGATCAAGGACGAGTTGGGCGCGGTGCGCCGGATCATCACCCTGGGCCCGGCCCGGGGCGATTGGCTCGGTTACGAAGACTGGCTGGCCGCCGCCTCGAGCCGTGACCCGATGGTTCCCGTCTCGCCCCAGGATGTCGCCATCCAGCTCTATACCTCGGGCACCACCGGCCTGCCCAAGGGCGTGATGCTGACCAACGAGAATATCCTCGAGGCGCTGAAGGCGGTCGAGGCGGGGGTTTACGGCGTGTTGGACGCCGGTAACGAGCGCATCTTGATGTGCATGCCCAACTTCCACATCGCCGGCTCGAACTGGGGCATGTTCGGCTTTGCCATCGGCGCCGCCGTCCATGTGCTGAAGGAAGTGGACCCGGTCCGCATCCTGGAGACCATCGAGCGCGAGAAGATCACCCGGGCCTTGTTCGTGCCCGCCGTGATCATGCTGCTGGTCCAGCACCCTCTGGCCAAGACCACCGATTTCTCGTCCCTGAAGACCGTGGTCTACGGCGCCTCGCCGGCCCCGTTCGACCTGCTGCGCCAGGCGATGGCGACCTTCGGCTGCGGCCTGGCCCAGGCTTACGGCCTGACCGAGACCTGCGGCACGGTGGTCAGCCTGCCCGAGGCCGATCACGAGCCGGGCGGCAACAAGCGCATGCACAGTTGCGGCAAGCCCCTGCCCGGCACGACGATCCGCATCGTCGATGGCGAAGGCGCCGACCTGCCGCCGCATACGGTGGGCGAGATCCTGATCCGCTCCAAGCTGAACATGGCCGGCTATTGGAAGCGGCCCGAGGATACCGCCAAGTCCTTCGTCGGCGACTGGTTCCGCTCGGGCGATGCCGGCTATCTGGACGAGGATGGTTACCTCTACATCCACGACCGGGTGAAGGACATGATCGTCTCGGGCGGCGAGAACATCTACCCGGCCGAAATCGAAAGTGCCCTGTTCGGCCACCCTGCCATCGCCGACGTGGCGGTGATCGGCGTGCCCGACGACAAATGGGGCGAGGCGGTGAAGGCCGTGGTGGTGCTCAAGCCCGGCCAGGCGGTCGAAGCGGCCGAGCTGATCGCCTTCGCCAAGGCCCGCATCGCCGGCTACAAGGTGCCCAAGAGCGTCGATTTCGCCCCGGTCCTGCCGCGCAACCCGTCGGGCAAGCTGCTGAAGCGCGAATTGCGCCGGCCCTATTGGGAAGGCCGCGACCGCCAGGTGAATTGAGGGAGGGTTTCGGCCGGTTCGCCTGGCATCGGCGCCGTGCGTCCTTCGAGACGCCATGCTTCGCGTGGCTCCTCAGGATGAGGTAAGTCTTTCTGCCATAATGATTTTTCCTCATCCTGAGGAGGCCCGAAGGGCCGTCTCGAAGGACGCACGGCGCCGCCGCAAGGCGCAACTTTTGAAACAGTCGGCGGCGCGGGCGTCTTGACGGCGCGGCGCCGGGACGGCTACTTGAGCGAACGTTCACTCAAGGAGATGGCGCCATGTCGTCCGAAACCCGGCAGCGCATCGTGGCCGCATCCCTGAAACTGTTCGCCCAGAAGGGCATCGCGGCCACCACGACGCGCGACATCGCGACCGAGGCCGGCATCGCCGAAGGGACGATCTATCGCCATTTCCCCTCCAAGGAGGCAATGGCCGACGAGATCTTCCTGGAAAACTACCTGCCCTTTGCCCGCGTGCTCGATTCCATCCAGCGGCGCAACACCACCACGCTCGCCAAGATCGTCGCCATGGTGAACCACTTCTATGGCGCCTTCGACCGCGACCGGGACGCCTTCACCTATCTCCTCGTCTCGCCCCACCGCGTAACTGAACGGGTACCGCATGGCACCGCCACGCCGGTCTCCGTCCTGCGCGACGTGCTGAGCGAGGGGATCGCCGCCGGCACCCTGCGCCCGCTGGACGTCCAGCTCGGCACCCATCTGGTGCTGGGCCTGATCACCCAGCCGGCCAATGCCCATGTCTATCACGAGATCGAGGGCTCCCTGCTCGATCTGGCGCCCACCGTCATCGACGCGATCTGGCGCGTCGTCTGCGCCGACTGACGGGGCCTTTCGGGAATCGTCCGCACGGGGCGAAAGCACCGCTTGACAGGGTGAACGTTGTGAGTGATTATTCACTCACAGATCGGCACGGGCCGGCTGGAAGGTGAGTAGAACCCAATCCGCCCACCTTGAGAGCAAACATTCACTCATGGAGGTTTCTATGTCTTTGTCGTTTAAGCATCGCCTGGCGATCGGCCTCACCGCGCTCATGCTGCCCCTGGCCGGTACGGCCCATGCCGAGGGCCTGGTGAAAGCCTCGGAGCAGTCGCTTCAGGCCGTGGGCGCGGTGATCACCGCCGGTACCGCCGTGGTCGGCTACAGCGTGGCCATTCCCCTGATCGCCGTGGGCGAACTCGGCCAGGCCGTCGGCGGTGTCGGCACCGAGATCGCCGATGGCGCGGCGGCCATCACCCCGCTGCCGCAGCCCCTGCCGGTCTCCGACCAGTCCGTGACGGCGGGGCCGCGTCCTGATGTGGCCTTGGCCCGCTGATCCGCCGCCATCGGGCCGGTTTTTTTCCGGCCCGATGGCGAGTGATTATTCACTCAATTCCGGAGATTCCCATGACCAACCGCCGCCGTGCCGCCGCCCTGGCACTCGCCCTCGCCGCCGCCCCCATGGCGGCCGCGACCATGCCGGCCCAGGCTTCCAGCCTGGCCGGGGGCACCGCCCCGACCTTCTCGATCGATGAAACCGCAAGCTTCGCCAAGTCGGTGGAGAAAATCCTGGCGGCGCGGGGCGCCCGCGTCGCCCTGGTGGCGCGCCTGGGCCGCGATCCCGACGAACTGCCGGCAGGCATCGACTACACCCATGTCGGCCTGTGGGTGTACAGCGAGATCACGACGGCGGACGGGCGAAAGCTCCCCGGCTATGCCGTGTTCAACCTCTACCGCTCGAACGAGGATCCGGACCATTCCAGCCTGGTCCAGGACTTCCCGCTCGACTTCTTCGCCGAGATCTTCGTGCAGCGCGCGGGGGTGATCATCCCGACCCCGGAAATGCAGGCGCGCCTGGCCCGGGTGATCGCCTCGCCCAGCTATGCCCGGCTGCACGATCCGCATTACTCCCTGCTCGCCAATCCGCTGCGCGACGACTACCAGAACTGCACCAGTTTCGTGCTGGACGTCACCATGGCCGCGATCTACGGCACCGACGACCGGCGCCAGATCCGCGCCAATGTCGAAGCCTATTTCGAGCCGACCGTGGTCGACCTCGATCCCCTGCGCCGCCTGTTCGGCCCGCTCTTCGTCGAGGGTGCCCACACCGACGACCAGGACTGGAACATCAATACCGCGACCTTCGGTTCCCTGGCCCGATTCTACGAGACCTACGGCCTGGCGCAGGAGGTTTTCGAGGTAACGCCCATCGGCATCATCGGCCGCCCGGCGAGCGCGCCAGCGCTAGATTGACAAGTCGTCAGTCGCAAGCCCTAATCCGCTCATGGTTTCGATTGCAGAAGATCAGGCTTCCGGCGCCCGCGGTGCCCGCAGGCGTCAGGAAAGCCGGCGGCGCCTGCTGGCGGCCGCGCGCAAATTGTTCGTCGAGCGGGGTTACCACGCGACCCGGCCCCAGGATATCGCCCGCGAGGCGGATGTCGGCAACGGCACGTTCTACCTGCACTTCGCCGACAAGCGCGAGATCTTCCTGGCCTTTGCCGAGGAGGCCTGCGCCGAGATCGAGGCTGCGATCATCGGCCCGCTGCATGCGCCCGAACCGTGGGACCAGCGCATCCTGAACACGCTGAAGGCGACACTGGCTTTCGAGGAATCGGAGCGCAAGGTGATCGCCGCGGCGCTGATGGACCTGTCGATCATCGACCCTGGTTCGGGCGAGCCGACGGTGCGGCCGCGCGACCGCCTGGCCCAGCTCACCGCCGAATCACTGACCCAGGGCATGGAGCGGGGCGAGATTCGCGCCGACCTCAATGCCGATCTGATCGCCCATGCCCTGCTGGGCATGGTCGAACAGGCGGCCTATCACGCCGAACGCAGCAATCTCGACAGCGAGCTGGTGCTGAAGACCCTGGCCGGCTTCGTCATCGCCGGCCTGGCCAAGGCGCCTTAAGCCCCGATCGCCTGGGCCAGCAGGCTAGCCGCGATCAGCCACATGATGGCGGCGATGGCGAAATCCAGCACGCGCCAGGCGATGGGCCTGGCAAACAGCGGCTGGAGCAGGCGCGAGCCATAGCCCAGGCCGTAGAACCACACCGCCGAGGCGACGGCGGCGCCCAGGCCGAAGGCCAGGCGCGCCTCGCCGGCAAAGCGCCCCGACAGCCCGCCCAGCAGCACCACCGTGTCGAGATAGACATGGGGGTTGAGGAAAGTCAGGCCCAGGCAGGTGACGATCGCCGCCGCCAGGCCGCCGGCCTTGGCCTCGCTCGCCTGCATCTGCGACGGATGCAGGGCCCGGCGAAAGGCGAGCAGGCCGTAGACGCTCAGGAACAGCGCACCGCCCACGGTGATGTAGCGCAAGGTGTCGGGCATGGCCTGGATGACGCTGCCCAGGCCCGCGACGCCGGCTGCGATCAGCAGGGCGTCCGACAGGAAGCAGATGGTCGAGACGGCGAAGACGTGCCGGCGCAGCAGGCCCTGGCGCAGCACGAAGGCATTCTGCGCCCCGATCGCGATGATCAGGCTGGCGCCCAGCAGGAAGCCCTGCAGGCCCGGCAGGAACAAGCTGTCCATCACGACGCTGTCGCGCGGGGGCCAAGGCGATGGCGCCGCTGGCCAGGGCGACGCCGGCCGTGCCTAGGACCACGCCGGCGACCTCGGCCGGGCTGGGCACCTCGCCCAGCACCGGGATCGCCAGCAGCAGCGAGGCGGCCGGGACCAGCGCGGTCAGGGCCGCGGTCTTGGAGGCGCCGATCAGGCGGATCGCCGCCGAGAAGGCGAGCAGCGAGATGATCGAGGTCACGATGCCCTGCCAGCCGACCTGCATGGCGATGCTGGGCCAGGACAGGCCGGCGATGCCCGGCGTCAGGAACAGGGCATAGACCGGCAGGTAGAGCACGGCGGAAACCACGGCGACGATGGCGGTCGAATGCAGCGGATCGAGGCCGTAGCGCCGCGCCAGCACGGTATAGCCGGCCCACATCGCGGCCGCGGTCACGAACATGACATCGCCGATGATCACCTGGCCGTCGAGGCTGGCGCCGGCCTGCGTCATCAGCACCGCCGCCGCGCCCAGGATCAGGGCGTAGCCGGCCAGGCGCAGGCGGGTGAAACGCTCGCCCAGGAAAACCTTGGCCAGCAGGGCGGTGGCCAGCGGCACGCTGCAGCAGATCAGCACCCCGCCATGGGCGGCCGGCGCAAAGGCAAAACCGCCCGCCCCGATCAGCACGTAAGGCACCCCGGCCCCGCCCGCCAGCAGCAGCACGCCGTGGAGGCCCAGCCGGTCGAGCGCCAGGCCCTTGCGCAGCAGCACTGGCAGCAGGATCAGGCCGGCGGTGGCAAAGCGCAGGGCGACCAGGTCGGTCACCGCCATGGCCCCGCGCATGTCGGCCCGGGTCAGCACGGTCCAGCCCGCCCAGATGGCGACGCCCAGCAGCGCGAACAGATAGCCGCGCACCGGCACAGCCACGTTCGCCTGGAGAGGGGCCGCAGGATTGGCAAGCGACATGACACCGGACCGGAGGGGGACTACGCCGCCGGATCCTGACCGAGCTTGCCCTGCCCGCAAATTGTGCAGATCGGGGGCGAGCCATGCCGGACAGGCATGACGCGCAAAGCCCTCTCCTCCGCGGAAGGAGAGGGTTGGGTGAGGAGGTCGAGGGGACAAAAACCGACATCCCGAGACGGCCCGACCCACCTCCCCCAGCCCCTCCCCCGCAAGCGGGCGGAGGGGAGCAAAAAGGAGCTGTTCTTGCCCCGTCCCCGCCCGCGGGCGAGGATGGCGGGGCGAATCAAGGGGAGAGTTCAGATGGCGTCATGGCTGGCGATGGCCATTGCCTTGGTGCTGGTGGCCGTCGGGCTCGGTCTGGCGGGCTTTGCCGCGTCCTTGTACCTGCGTTACCGCGCCATGACCGCCTGGCCGATGGTGCCGGGCCAGGTTGCCATTACCGGCCTGGATGCCGAACGCCGCCTCCATCGCCATGCCGCCCGGCTGGTGCATATTCCCACCGTCGCCTACCGCTACAGCGTGGCGGGCGAGGACCAGATCGGCAGCCGCCTGTCCAACATACCCACCCTGTTCGAGCACGAGGACGAGGCCAAGGCCTTCCTGGCCCGCTTCCCCGAGGGCACCGCGCTGAAGGTCCGCTACAACCCGGCCGCCCCCAGGACTCGGTCATCGAGCCGCGCCCGCCGCAGGTCGCGGCCCTCGTCGCTGGCGCCGTGGCGGCGCTGGGCGCGGCCGCCTGGGTGCTGCTGGCATAACCGCAGCGCCCGTGCGAAAAGAGGGGCGATAACGCGGGGAGCGCCGGTGACGGGTGTGTCGGAGCGTCGGATCATCCTGGTGGTCGGCGCCATCCAGTTTGTGAACATCGTCGATTTCATGATGGTGATGCCGCTGGGCCCCGACTATGCCGTGGGCTTAGGGATCGATCCTGCGCACCTGGGCTATGTTGCCGCCGCCTATACGGTGGCGGCCTGCCTTGCCGGCCTCCTTGGCGCCTTCGTCCTCGACCGCTTTCCCCGCCGGCTGGCCCTGACCGTGGCCCTGGGCGGCCTGGGCCTGGGCACCATGGCGGGCAGCATCGCCGTCGACCTGGGCAGCCTGATCGGCGCGCGGGTGATCGCCGGGGCCTTCGGCGGGCCGGCGACGGCGCTCGCCATGTCGGTGCTGGCCGATCACATTCCCGAGGCACGGCGCGGCCGGGCCATGGGCGCCGTCATGGGCGCCTTTGCCCTGGCCGCCGTGCTGGGCGTGCCGGCGGGCCTGGAGATGGCGCGCCTGGGTGGCTGGCGCCTGCCCTTCCTGGTCGTCGGCTGCGCCGCCCTGGTCACCGCGGCCTTCGCCTGGGTGGCCCTGCCCCGGGGCGGGCGGCCGGCGGCGGCGCGGTCCTGGCGTGGTTTGCTGCGGCGGCGCGAACACCTCCTGGCCTTTGCCGCGGTCGGCTTTGCCAACCTGCAAAGCTTCATGATCATCCCCTCGATCACCGCCTTCCTGATCTTCAACCTAGGCTATCCGCGCGACGGGTTGAGCGTGCTGTACCTGCTGGGCGGCAGTCTCAGTTTGGTCGGCATGCGCCTGACCGGGCGCCTGGTCGACCGGCTGGGCACCACCAATGTCAATGTCGTGGCGACCGCGGCCTTGTCGGCGCTGCTGGTCACCTGCTTCGTCGTGGTGCCCCTGCCGCTGCCGGTGATCGTGCTGTTCCCCCTGTTCATGCTGATCATGTCGGCGCGCAATGTCGCGACCCAGACCCTGATGACCAAGGTGCCGCCGCCCGCCGAACGGGCGGGCTTCATGTCGCTGCTCTCGGCCACCCAGCACCTGGCCGCCTCGGCCGGGGCGGGCCTGTCCAGCGCCATGCTCTCGACCGGGGCCGGCGGCGCCCTGCTGGGGGTTCCCGGCTGGCCTGGGCGGCGATAGCCTGCGCCGCCGTGGTGCCCTTGTTCCAGGGTGCCATCGAAGGCCGCCTGCGCCGGCGGACGGCAGCGGCATGAGCCCCGCCGCCCACGAGGAGGTGCTGGCGCGCCTGGGCCGCAAATGCCGCTACATGCGCCATGCCCTGAAGACCGCGGGGATCCCGGCGCCCCGGGTGCGTGAGCCGGGCTTTGCCGCGCTGGTCCATATCATCGTCGAGCAGCAGGTCTCGGTCGCCTCCGGTGCTGCCATCTGGGCCCGGCTGGAGCAGGGCCTGGGCGGCGCGGTGACGCCCGCCGCGGTGCTGGTCCATGACGAGGCGGGCCTGACCCGCTTCGGCTTGAGCCGGCCCAAGGCCCGCTATATCCACGGCCTGGCCCGCTCGGTCGCCCGGGGCGAGGTCGACCTGGGCGCGATCGCGCTGATGGACGATGCGACGGCCATCGCCGCGCTGACCGCGCTCAAGGGCATCGGCCGCTGGACGGCGGAGATCTACCTGATGTTCGCCCTGGGCCGGCCCGACCTGTGGCCGGCCTTCGACGTCGCCCTGGCGGAAGGCGCGGCGCGGTTGATGGGCCTGGAATCGCGACCCGATTTCAAGGCGCTGGACGAGATCGGCAAGCGCTGGGCGCCGCACCGCTCCACCGCCGCGCTGGTGCTGTGGCGCTATTACAGCCACAGCCTCAGCGCGGCCAAGGCTTGACCTGGGGCACGGCATCCTTTAGGTCGCGCGGTCGGCCAGGGTTGGAGATAGTCGAGCGATGCGTCGTTGGTGGTTGAAGACCAAGCTGCGGCTCTACCGCGCCCTGTTGCGCGTGCAGTGGCTGGTGGAAGCGGCCGCCATCTACCTGATCATGGCCCTGTGCGGCCTGCTGGGGCCTGACCGCGCCTCGGCCGCTGGCGGCTGGGTCGCGCGCAAGCTGGGGCCTCATCTGGCCGTCTCGACCATGGCGCGAGGCCAGATCGAGGCTGCCTATCCCGGCATCACGCAGGCCGAGCGCGAACGCATTCTGCTGGGCGTGTGGGACAATCTGGGCCGCTATTTCACCGAATACGCCCACCTGCGCACCCTGTGGCCCGGCACCGGCGACGACCCGCCGCCGCCCGGCGCCCGCATCGAGGTCGATCCCGGCGTGGTCGAACGCTTCCTGGCGATCCGCGACGACGGCAAGCCGGCGATCATCTTCACCGGCCACATCGGCAACTGGGAGATCCTGGCGGTGGGCGCCGCGCGCCATGAACTGCCGCTGGCGGTGATGTTCCGCAGCCCCAACAACCCGATCGCCGAGAAGCTGCTGCTGGGGATCAGGGGCGATGCCATGGGCCAGCTCGTCCCGACCGGCTTCCAGGCCGCCGTGGTGGCGGCGCGGGTGCTGGACGAGGGCGGGCACTTAGGCATGCTGGTCGACCAGCATTTCAGCCGCGGCGTGAAGGTGCCCTTCTTCGGCCGCGAGGTGAAGACCGCCACCACCCTGGCCAAGCTGGCCCGGCGCTTCAAATGCGACGTCTACGGGGCCTGGGCCGAGCGCCTGGACGGCTGCCGCTTCCGCATCCACATGACGGAGGCCCTGGATTTCAGCGCCGAATACGCGTGCGCCGACGTGAAGGCGGCCGAGACCGCGATCACCGCCCGCATCACCGCGACGGTCGAGACCTGGGCCCGCGCCCGCCCCGACCAATGGAACTGGCTGCATCGCCGCTGGCGGTAGGGCATTCATTTCCGCCGTCATCCCCGCGCAGGCGGGGATCCACTGTCGTCGAGCGCTGGGGCGGTCGTCGCGGCGAGCCAAGTCGATCCCGCCTGCCATTCCCGTGGATCCCCGCCTACGCGGGGATGACGATTTTTGGCTGTTATGCCACGCACACCCGGTCGGCCAGGCGGCGCAGGAAGGTCGTGCAGGCTTCCAGTTGCTCGATGCTCACGAACTCGTTGGGGCGGTGGGCCTGGAGGATGTCGCCGGGGCCGCAGACGACGGTCGGGATGCCGTGAACCTGGAAGATGCCGGCTTCCGTCGCATAGGAGACGGCTTGCGTCTCGTTGCTGCCGGCCAGGGCCTTGGCCAGGGTCTCGGCCAAGGAGCCGGGATCGGGCTTCAGCGCCGGGGTAACCGAGCGCGGCACGGTGGTGATGGCGGCGATGCCGGGCGCCTTCTCCTCCAGCGCCGGCAGCACCCGCCTGGTCACATGATCCTCGAAGCGGCGGATCGGCGCCTCGGCATCGGTGCCGGGCAGCGAGCGGTATTCCCAGGCGAAGCGGCAATGGCGCGGGATGATGTTCACCGCCGTGCCGCCCTCGATCGTGCCGACCGACAAGGTGGTATAGGGCGGGGTGAAGCGCCCGGTGGCATCGCCCTGGGCCTTCAGGTCCTCGCCCATCTGGCCTAAGAAATTGATCAGCTCGGCCGCGACCATCACCGCGTTCACGCCGATCTGGGTCTGGCTGGAATGGGCCTCGAGCCCGGTCACCGTGGTGACGTAGGAGCGGATGCCCTTGTGGGTGTCGACCACGCCCATCATGGTCGGCTCGCCCACCAGGCACAGGCGGGGCTTGGGGTGATGCTCGATGATATGGGCGATCAGGCTGTGAACGCCCAGGCACCCCACTTCCTCGTCATAGGAGAAGGCGAGGTGGACGGGTTCCTTCAGGCCGCGTTCCAGCAACTCCGGCACCAGGGCCAGCGAGCAGGCGACGAAACCCTTCATATCGCATGAACCGCGGCCATAGAGGCGGTTGTGGCGCTCGGTCAGGGTCCAGGGATCGGTTTCCCAATCCTGGTCGTCGACCGGGACCACGTCGGTGTGGCCCGACAGCACGATGCCGCCTGCCTCGCGCGGGCCCAGCGTCGCATAGAGATTGGCCTTGGCGCCGCCGTGGTCGAACACCAGCTCGCTCTTAACACCGTGGCCGTCGAGGTAGCCGCGGACGAAATCGATCAGGTCGAGGTTGGAATTGCGGCTGGTCGTATCGAAGGCCACGAGCTTGCGCAGCATCTGGGTCGCATCGATCTTTTCACCAGCCATCATGCTCTCCAAAAACCAACCGCCCGCCCCCGACCGGGGCGGGCGGCTGTACCATAGCAGAAATCACACGCCGAAGCTGGACGACGGGTTGCCCACGATCGTCAGGAATTCCCGGCGGGTCAGCGGGTCGTGGCGGAAGGCGCCCAGCATGCGCGAGGTGACCAGGGCGACGCCCGGCTTGTGCACGCCGCGCGTGGTCATGCACTGGTGCGCCGCCTCGATGATCACGGCGACGCCGCGCGGCTGCAGCACTTCCTCGATCGAATTGGCGATCTGCGCGGTCAGCTTCTCCTGCACCTGGAAGCGCTTGGCATAGGCATCGACGACACGGGCCAGCTTGGAGATGCCCACCACCCGGGTCGACGGCAGGTAGCCGACATGGGCCTTGCCGATGATCGGCACCATGTGATGTTCGCAGTAGCTCTCCAGCCTTATGTCCTTGAGCACGATCATCTCGTCGTAGCCGTCGACCTCCTCGAAGGTGCGGTTCAGCATTTCGACGGGATCGGCATCATAGCCGGCGAAGAATTCCTCGTAGGAGCGCACGACGCGGCCGGGCGTGTCGGCCAGGCCCTCGCGATCGGGATCGTCGCCCGCCCACAGCAGGAGGGTGCGCACGGCGGCCTCGGCCTCCTCGCGCGTCGGCTTGTCGGTGCGGGCGCTGCCCAGGACCAGGTTGCCGCTTTCGCGGCCGCGGGCGGGGCGGGCGGGCTTGCCGGCCAGCTTCATGGTGGTGGGGGTGACAGGCATGTTCCACTTCCCTTTCGTTCGGGGGGATATCCCCCCGTGTTTCCGGGCCCCAATCACTTGCCGGCCGGTTGATGGGGGCATGGCCCCTTAAGGTCAGTTCAGGCGCACCGGCTGGTGCGGGCTGTCGAGCGAGAACGGCGGGATTTCCACATCGAAGGATTCGCCCGCCTGGGTCTCCATCCGGTAGGTGCCGAGCATGATGCCGGACGGTGTCGGCAGCGGCGTGCCGGAGGTGTATTCGAAGCGCTCGCCCGGGCGCAGCACCGGCTGCTCGCCGACGACGCCGGGCCCGCGCACTTCCTGCACCCGGCCGAAACCGTCGGTAATGCGCCAATAGCGATCGCGCAATTGCACCGTCTCGCCGCCCTGGTTCTCGATCCGCACCCGGTAGGCCCAGACATAGTAATTCTCGTCCGGCGAGGACTGGTCCTCGAGGAAGGTCGGCTTGACCGTGACGCGGATGGCGCGGGTGATCTTGTCGTACATGCCCTCATCATATCGTAAGCATCACGGGGATTGTCCAGCCCGACGCCGGAAACACAGTATTTACCGGGTTGCATGGGGGAAAGCGGGGCCTATTTCTGCCCTCATTCCGGCGAAAGCCGGGATCCACTGACGTGGGCTACGGCTGGACCGACCTCAATTGTCATCCATCTTCAGTGCCGCGATGAACGCTTCCTGCGGGATCTCGACGTTGCCGACCGAGCGCATGCGCTTCTTGCCGGCCTTCTGCTTGTCGAGCAGCTTGCGCTTGCGGGACACGTCGCCGCCATAGCACTTGGCCAGCACGTCCTTGCGCATCGCCTTCACCGTCTCGCGGGCAATCACCTTGCCGCCGATCGCCGCCTGGATGGCGATCTGGAACAGTTGCCGGGGGATCAGGTCCTTCAGGCGTTCGCACAATTGGCGGCCGCGCGCCTCGGCCCTTGTGCGGTGGACGATCATGGCCAGCGCGTCGACCGGCTCCTGGTTGACCAGGATCGACATCTTCACCAGGTCGTCCTCGGCGTAACCGTCCAGGTGATAGTCGAACGAGGCATAGCCGCGCGAGACCGACTTCAGCCGGTCGTAGAAGTCGAACACCACCTCGTTCAGGGGCAGGCGGTAGACCGCCATCGCCCTTGTGCCGGCATAGGTCAGTTCCACCTGCTGGCCGCGCCGGTCCTGGCACAGTTTCAGGATATCGCCGAGGTAGGTGTCGGGGACGAAGATCGTCGCCTTGATCCAGGGCTCCTCGATGCGGGCGATCTTCACCGGGTCGGGCATGTCGGCGGGATTGTGCATTTCCAGCATCGTCCCGTCGGTCATGTGCATGTGATAGACCACGCTGGGCGCGGTAGTGATCAGGTCGAGGTTGAATTCCCGCTCCAGCCGCTCCTGCACGATTTCCAGGTGCAGCAACCCCAGGAAGCCACAGCGGAAGCCCAGGCCCAGCGCGGCCGAGCTTTCCATCTCGAACTGGAAACTCGAATCGTTCAGGCGCAGCTTGGCCAGGCTGTCACGCAGGTTGTCGAACTCCGCCGCATCCGACGGAAACAGGCCGCAGAACACCACCGGCACCGAGGGCTTGAAGCCGGCCAGGGGCTCGGCGGTCGGCCGCCGCTCGTCGGTCAGCGTATCGCCGACCTTGGTATCGGCCACTTCCTTGATCGCGGCGGTGATGAAGCCCATCTCGCCGGGGCCGAGACGATCGACCGTCACCTTCTTGGGGTGAAGATACCGACACGCTCCACCAGGTGGACCTTGTTGGCGGCCATCATCTTGACCTTCTGGCCGCGGCGGATCTCGCCGTCGACCACCCGCACCAGGATTACGACGCCCAGGTAGGCGTCGTACCAGCTATCGACCAGCAGGGCCTTCAAGGGCGCATCGGCATCGCCCTGAGGGGCCGGCAGCCGCGTGACGATCGCCTCCAGCACGTCGTCGATGCCGATGCCGGACTTGGCCGAGACCAGCAGGGCCTCGGAGGCGTCGATGCCGATCACATCCTCGATCTGGGCGCGGATCCGCTCGGGCTCCGCCGCCGGCAGGTCGATCTTGTTGAGGATCGGGACGATTTCCAGGTTGGCGTCCATGGCCTGGTAGACATTGGCCAGGGTCTGCGCCTCCACCCCTTGAGAGGCGTCGACCACCAGCAGGGCGCCCTCGCAGGCAGCCAGCGAGCGCGAAACCTCGTAAGCGAAGTCGACGTGACCGGGCGTGTCCATCAGGTTCAGGACATAGGTCTCGCCATCCTTGGCGTTGTAGGTCAGGCGCACGGTCTGGGCCTTGATGGTGATGCCGCGCTCGCGCTCGATATCCATCGAATCGAGCACCTGCTCCACCATTTCGCGGTCGGCGAGGCCCCCGCACTTCTGGATCAGGCGGTCGGCAAGGGTCGACTTGCCGTGGTCGATATGGGCCACGATCGAGAAGTTGCGGATATGCTTCAGGTCGGTCATCGACGGGGTCTCGTTTCACTCAACTGGCAAAAACCCTCTCCGCCCTTCAGGGGGGAGAGGGTTGGGTGAGGTGGGTCGACGGCGTAGAGCGCGCCCTGCCCCGCGACCACCTCACCCTCCCGTCGCTCTGCGCCGGGTCCCCTCCCTCTCCGACGCCAAGCGGCGGAGAGGGTCATCAACTAGCCCCGCAACGATCCACCGGTCGCCTTGGCGACGGCGGCGACGATCTTTGCGGAAACAGCCTCGATCTCGGGCTCTGTCAGGGTCTTGTCGCGCGGCTCGAGCCGCACGGCAAGCGCCATGCTGACCTTGCCCGCCGGCACGCCCTGCCCGCGATAGAGATCGAACACGGAAACATCGGCGATCAGGGCCTTGTCCGCCCCCTTGATCGCCCGGATCACCGCCTCGGCCGCCACGGTCTCGTCCACCAGGAAGGCGAAGTCGCGGCTCACCGCCTGGAAATCGGACAGGACCAGCGCCGGCTTCTCGCGCGTCGGCTTTGCCTTGGCCGCCGGAATGGCATCGAGATAGACCTCGAACACCACGGCGGGGCCTTCGACGCCCAGCAGCCGGGCCATGCGCGGGTGCAGGGCGCCGAACACCGCGATCACGGTCTTCGGCCCCAGCTTGAGCGTACCGGCCTGGCCGGGATGCAGCCAGGCGGGCACATCGGTGCCCACGGTCAGGTTGCCGACCGGCGCGCCCAACTCGCCCAGCAACGCCAGGACATCGGCCTTGGCATCGAAGGCATCGACCGCACGCCGGCCGCCTTGCCACTGGCGCGGCGTGGTGTAACCGGTGCGGATGCCGCCGGCGACGCTCGCCTGGTCCTTGGGCGCAATGCCGTGATAGGTGCCGGCGACCTCGAACAGCGCCACATCCTCGATGCCGCGCGCGGCATTGCGCACGGCGGCGGCGGCCAGGCTGGGCACCAGATGGGGCCGCATCACGGCGAGTTCGACCGAGATCGGGTTGGCGACCTTCAGGGCCAAGTCCGACCAGCCGAAGGCGGCGGCATGGGCTTCCGGGATGAAGCTGTTGTTCACCGTCTCGGTGAGGCCGCGGGTGGCCAGCAGGCGCTTGGCCGCGCGTACCCGACGCTGGGCCGGATTCAGGGCCGGCAAGGGCACTACCGAGACGCTGGGCAGCGGCTCCACAGGAAGCTTGTCCAGGCCGGTGATGCGGGCGACTTCCTCGACCAGGTCGACCTCGCCCTCGATATCGCGGCGCCACGAGGGCACCGAGACGTTCCAGGGGAAGACCGAGCGATCAGGGCCGAAACCGAGGTCGGCCAGGATTTCCACCATCCGTTCGTCCGCGACCTTGAGGCCGGTCAGCTTCTCGACCCTGAACGGGCGGAAGGTCTGGTTGGGGAACGGTGCGGGCGGGGCGCCGGCGAACACGATCTCGCTGGCCTCGCCGCCGCACAGCTCAAGGATCAGCTTCGTGCCCAGTTCGATGCCGTCGAAGGCGGACTGGGGATCGACGCCACGCTCGAAGCGATGGCGCGCGTCGGTCACGACACCAAGGCGCCGGCCGGTCGCCGCCACGGTCAGCGCATCGAAATGCGCCGCCTCGAGGAAGACGTCGACCGTCTCGCCCGTAACGCTAGACGGCACACCGCCGACGATGCCGCCCAGGCCCAGCGGCCCGGCGTCGTCGGCGACCACGATCATCTGCTCGTCCAGCGCATAGGCCTTGCCGTCCAGGCCTTCCACGCTCTCGCCGGCCTTGCCGAAGCGGACATGGATGCCGCCGGTCAGCTTGGCCGCATCGAAGACATGGAGCGGCCGCGCCCGGTCATGGGTGATCAGGTTGGTGATGTCGACCAGGGCCGAGATCGGGCGCAGGCCGATTGCCTCCAACCGGGCCTTCAGCCAGGCCGGGCTGTCGCCGTTCGTAACACCCTTGATCAGGCGGCCGACGAACAGCGGGCAGGCTTTGTCCTTGACGCTTTCATCCAGGCGGAC
This sequence comes from Oleomonas cavernae, assembly GCF_003590945.1. Taxonomy (NCBI): domain Bacteria; kingdom Pseudomonadati; phylum Pseudomonadota; class Alphaproteobacteria; order Acetobacterales; family Acetobacteraceae; genus Oleomonas; species Oleomonas cavernae. Next base: position 3,361,690 of record NZ_QYUK01000011.1, read on the forward strand.
GGAGACGGTCGACGGGAACGTGCCCGGTATCTTTCCAATCGCCGGCGTGATCAATGTGCCCAGCCCGGCGGCCGCCAGGTCGCGGGCGATACCCGAGACACCCAGGCAATCCTGCCGGTTGGGCGTGACCGACAGGTCGATGACCGCGTCATCCAGGCCCAGCACCTCAGCGAAGGGCTTGCCGATCGGGGCATCCTCGGGCAGCTCGATGATGCCGTCATGGTCTTGCCCCAGGCCCATTTCGCGCATCGAGCACATCATGCCCTGGCTGTCGACGCCGCGAATGGCGGTCGGCTTCAACACCATGCCGTTGCCGGGAATCGTCGTGCCCATGCGCGCGAAGACGACCTTCAGGCCGGTGCGGGCATTGGGCGCGCCGCACACCACCTGATAGGGCGTGCCGTCGCCGGCATCGACCGTGCACAGGCGCAGCTTGTCCGCATTGGGGTGCTGCACCGCTTCCACCACATAGGCGACGGTGAAGGGCTTCAGCACCGCGGCGCGGTCCTCGATCCCCTCGACCTCCAGGCCGATGGACGTCAGGCGTTCCGCGATTTCCTGGGCCCCGGCAGCGGTCTCCAGATGCTCTTTCAGCCAATTGACGGTGATTTTCATCGCGACAGCCCTCCCCCAGCGTGGGCAGGTCAAGGGCCGCGAAACCGTAGTGGCGCAGCCAGCGCAGGTCGGACTCGAAGAAGGCGCGCAGGTCGGGAATGCCGTATTTCAGCATGGCGATCCGGTCCAGCCCCATGCCGAAGGCAAAGCCCTGCCACTCGTCGGGGTCGAGGCCGCAATTGCGGATAACATTGGGGTGCACCATGCCGCAGCCCATGATTTCTAGCCAGTCGTCGCCCTGGCCGATGCGGATCGAATCCTTGGCGCGGGCGCAGCCGATGTCGACCTCCGCCGAGGGTTCGGTGAAGGGGAAGAAGGACGGGCGGAAGCGGATCTTCACCGCCTCGACCTCGAAGAAGGCGGCGGCGAAATGCTCGATCGTCGCCTTCAGGTGGCCCATGTGGATGTCGCGGTCGATCACCAGCGCTTCGATCTGGTGGAACATCGGCGTGTGGGTCTGGTCGCTGTCGCAGCGATAGGTGCGGCCCGGCGCGATCACACGGATGGGCGGCGGGTTGCCCTTCATCGTGCGGATCTGCACCGGGGAGGTGTGGGTGCGCAGCAGCACCTTCTCGCCGTTTTCCTTGGGGGCAGGAAGAAAGTGTCGTGCATCTCCCGCGCCGGGTGGCCGACGGGGAAGTTCAGCGCCGTGAAATTGTGCTCGTCATCCTCGATATCCGGCCCTTCGGCCAGCGAAAAGCCCATGGCGCCGAAGATCTCGATGCATTCCTCGGTCACCTGGGTGATCGGGTGGATGCGGCCCTGGGCCTGGTGGCCGATGGGCAGGGTGACGTCGATGCGCTCGGCCGCGAGGCGGGCATCGAGGGCGGCGTCTTCGAGGGCTGCCTTGCGGGCGGCGATGGCGTCCGTGACCTCGTCCTTGACCAGGTTGACGGCAGCGCCGAAAGCCTTGCGCTCGTCGGGCGCCATGGCGCCCAGGGTCTTCATCAGGTCGGTGATGCGGCCCTTCTTGCCCAGGGCCGAAACGCGGATCTCGTCGAGGGTGCCCAGATCCGCCGCAGCCTTTGCGGCAGCCAGCAGTTCGGCCTTGAGACCGGTCAAATCAGTCATGATCAACCCCACAAACGCGCCACTCGTCCCCGGCCGGGGCGGGCGCGATGGCCCCGGGTAGCAAAACCCGGGGCTAACGCAATCTGGCGTGGGGGAAGCCTTATGCCTCTACAGGCAGTGCCGCCCGCGCCTGGTCGACCAGCGCCTTGAAGGCGCCGGGCTCGCGGATGGCGATGTCGGAGAGGACCTTGCGGTCAACCTCGACGCCCGCCTTCGCGAGACCGTCGATAAATCGGCTGTAGGTCAGGCCATGCTCGCGGACAGCGGCGTTGATGCGCTGGATCCACAGGGCACGGAAGTTGCGCTTGCGCGCGCGCCGATCGCGGTACTGATACTGAAGGCCCTTTTCGACCTTCTCGATCGCCACGCGGAACGAGGTATTGCCGCGACCGCGGTACCCCTTGGCAAGTTCCAGGACTTTCTTGTGACGGGCATGGCCGGTGACGCCCCGCTTGACTCGCGACATGTGTCAGCCCTCCCTTACGCGTTCGGCAGGAAGTACTTCTTCACGTTGTCGCCATCCGTCTTGAACAGGATGGTCGAGCCGCGAAGATTGCGAATCTGCTTGTTGGTGCGCTTGATCATGCCATGGCGCTTGCCGGCATGGAGAGCCTTCACCTTACCGGTACCCGTGAGCGAGAAGCGTTTTTTCGCCCCGCTCTTGGTCTTCATCTTGGGCATTTCGACCTCCTTGATCATTCAAGATCGTCAATGCGCGGCCTAGGCAGCCCTTTTCGCCCGGTCGCACGATGGAAGCGGGCCTTATAGCCGACCCGCCGATTGACCGCAAGCACAGGCTGGACAACCCTTTGGAAGGGACCCATGCGCGGATGGGCAGGCCCATCGGCCTTGCGTCCGCAGGCAAGCTCAGGATGAGGCAAGTCTTTGTGGCAAAAAGACTTTCCTCATGGTGAGCCTGTCGAACCACGCAAATCCATCGACCCGGGCCTGGTCAGAACTTGCCGGCCTGGAAGTCGCGGGCGGCCTGCATGACCTCTTCGCGCGTGTTCATCACGAAGGGGCCGCCCCAGGCCACCGGCTCGCCCAGGGGCCGGCCGGCGATCAGCAGCAGGCCGGCCTCGACCGTGCCGGTGTTCTCGACGCGGACCGCGCCGCCGTCGTCGAGGATCGCGACATTGACCGCGGCGACATCCGTGCCCTCGACCGCGACCTGGCCGTCATAGACGACCAGCAGCGCGTTGAGGTCGGGCGGGACCATTTCCTCGAGCCGGGCGCCGGGGGCCAGGCGGATATCGAAAAACCTGGCCGCGGTGGCCCCGGAATCGATCGGGCCGACGGTGCCGTGGTCGGTCGAGCCGGCGATCACCTTCAGGCTGACACCCGCCTCGCGCGCCTCGACCGGGATCTCGGCGGTGGGCAGCTCGCGATAGGCGGCCGGAGTCATCTTGTCCCGCGCGGCCAGGTTCACCCAGAGCTGGAAACCGCGCATCAGGCCGGCTTCCTGTTCCGGCATTTCGGAATGGACGATGCCGCTGCCGGCCGTCATCCACTGCACGTCGCCGGCATCGATGACACCCGAATGATCCTTGTTGTCGCCATGGCGGATGCGCCCGGCCAGCATATAGGTGACGGTCTCGAAGCCGCGGTGAGGATGGCTGGGGAAGCCGCCGATATAGTCGCTCGACTGGTCGTTGTCGAAATGGTCGAGCATCAGAAATGGGTCGGCCAGTTCGATGGTCTCGTGGCCCAGCAGGCGGGTCAGGCGCACGCCGGCGCCGTCCGAGGTCGCCTGGCCGCGGATGACGCGCACCACGGCGCGCGGGCCGGTCTTCGAGGTGGTGTGGGCGAGCGACATGATCGGGTCTCCAACAGTGGGCGGCGCAACTGCCGCATCATTGGAAAACCATATGGCCCCGGTTACGGGGTTAACAATCCCGCGCCGGATAAAGAAACAGATCACGAAACGTGAATAATAAACAATGGACGCCAGCCGGCCGGCGGCGGAGCCGGGTCGCCTTCCTCGATCCCTTCGAGGCGGCCAACCGGGCGGCGATCGACGCCGCCCTGGGCTGACCGCCGGTTCTTGTCCTGCATCAATGCCGCAGGGCAGAATGGCGGCGATCCTGACCGGGTCCTTGGGATGCCGCTTCGAAAGGATAGTCATGCGTAACGAGCACCAGCCGACGGGTTACAGCGCCGCCCAGATCCTGCTCCATTGGCTGATCGCGCTGCTGGTCCTGTTCCAGGTCTCTTTCGGGGAGGATATCGCCCCGGCCTACCGTGCGATGCGGCGGGACGAGACGGCGGGCGCCGACGACCTCTTCAATGCCGACCTGCACATCTATACGGGCCTTGCCATCCTGGCCCTGGCCTGCCTGCGGCTCGCCATCCGGCTCATCCGTGGGGCGCCTCCCGCCCCGGAGAGCGAAGGCATTCTCCTGCGCTGGGTCGCCGCGGCGGTTCACCTGGTCCTCTATGCCGTGATCTTCCTCATGCCGGTCACCGGCATCCTGGCCTGGTATCTGGGCGTGGGGCCTGCTGGCGAGATTCACGAGTTGGGCAAGGCCGTGATCATCATCGCCCTCGCCCTTCATGTGGCAGGCGCCCTGTGGCAGCATTTCATCGCCAAGTCCGATGCCCTGGTGCGCATGCTGCGGCCGGGCACGCGGGGAGCCGGGCACACGGGAGCCGGTTGAGGCTGTCCGGCACGGCCGCGGCCCTCCCCGACATGGGCCCCTGCCTGAAGGACGGCGGATTGTGCGCCGCCGGCCCCCGGCAGAGAGGGAGATACAGGCCTACTTGGGCGCCATCACCATGGTCATCTGACGCCCTTCCATCTTGGGCATCTGCTCGATCTTGGCGATTTCCTCGGTCTCGTCGCGCACGCGCAGCAGGACCTTCATGCCGAGGTCCTGGTGGGCGAGCTCGCGGCCGCGGAAGCGCAGGGTGACCTTCACCTTGTCGCCTTCTTCGAAGAACTTCCGGATCGCGCGCATTTTGACGTCGTAGTCGTGCTGGTCGATACCGGGGCGCATCTTGATCTCCTTGATCTCGATGACCTTCTGGTTCTTGCGCGCCTCGGCCGCCTTTTTCTGCGCCTCGTACTTGTACTTGCCGTAGTCGAGCAGCTTGGCCACCGGCGGATCGGCATTGGGCGAAATCTCGACGAGGTCGACGCCGGCCATCTCGGCGAGGTGCAGGGCCTCGGCGAAGGTCACGACGCCGCGATTCTCGCCGGTCTCGTCGATCAGGCGGACACGCGGCACGGTAATCTGGTCATTGATGCGCGGGCCGCCCTTGTCGGGCACTGCTTGGGGATAGGGTGGGCGAGCTATGTAAGGTCTCCGTCTAGCTCCGCGGGGACCTTTACTGCCGTCTGGGCTTCAAAGCCCTGCCGCACCACAGCCTCCGCGTCTGATTGAATCGGCGCCAAGGCACAAAGGCCCCGTCACGGATTGAATTTGGACCAGCCGGCGCCTCAAATCAAGTCCCGGCCGCGCAGGGCTCACTTGTGCTTGCGCTTAGGGTGCAGCGGCGTCTCGAAGAAAAATTCCATATAGCGGTCGCAAATGACGTCCCGGGAGAATTCCTGCGCCAGCTTTGCCGTACCCGCCGCCGCCAGCCGCGCGCCCAGGCCCGGCTCGGCCTTCAGCCGGTTGAGCGCCGCCGCGATCACCGGGGCATCGCCGATCGGCGCCATCAGGCCGTCGGCATCATCGCTGATCAGCCAGGACGGCCCCTCGCTCGCGGTCGAGACCACCGGCTTGCCCAGGGCCCAGGCCTCCAGCACCACATTGCCCAGGGGTTCGTGGCTGGACGGGATGCAGAAGGCGTCGCAGGCCATCAGGTAAGGGTCGGGCTTGGCCGCCCAGCCGGGCATGCGGATGCGCTCGCCCAGCCCCAGGCGCTGGGCCTGGGCGACCAGGTTGGCCTGCTCCTCCCCCTCGCCCAGCAGCCACAGATAGGCGCCCTCGACCTTCGCCACCGCCTCGATCAGCGTGTCGAAGCCCTTGCGGTCGACGAAGCGGCCCATGCCCAGGACGACGAAGGCATCTTCCGGCGTGTCGAGGGCCGCGCGGCTGATCGGCCGGCAGGGCTGCGTGGTGGTGAAGTTCGAGATCACCCTGGCCCGCTCGGCCGGCCAGCCCAGGCTGGCGCAGTGCCGGGCGATGTCGGGCGTATTGCAGACCAGCCAGTCGCAATCCTCGAAATAGTCGAGCTTGATCGGGTAGTCGCCCAGCCGCGCCGCGGTCAGCAGGTTGGGATTGTCGGGGATCCAGCGGCTGGCCTGGGACATCCAGGACATCATGGCCCGGGGCTGGAATTCGCGGATCAGCTTGGCGATGCGCCGGTTGATGAAGAAGCGCGCGAGGTGCGAGCGGCTGAAGTGCATCTCGCGGATCTGCGCCACCGACGAGATCTCGTCGCGCCACTCCCGGTCGGGCCAGATGATCGCCATCTGCTCCACGCCCCGCTCGGCCAGGCCATTGACCAGGTTGACGAAGAAGCGTTCGGCGCCGCCCTTGATGCCCAGATGGATGTGGATCAGTCGCTTGGTCATGGCTCTCGCGGTCAGTTGCCGTCGATGGTGTTGTAGTAGTCGGGCTTGAAGCTGGTGGTCAGGCCGCGCAGGTTGCCGATGCCTTTGAGGCTGCGCTGGGCCGACTGGAACAGCATGCGTCGGCCGGCCTTGCGGTTGAACAGCCAGACGATGGCGGCGGGGATCGCCGTGATGACCCCTTCCACGGCGCGGCGGGCACCCTTGGGGCCAAAGCGTAAGGTCGCCTTGAAGGCCCCGCGCCGCAACTTGCTGGCAAAGGCAAGGCTCGCCGCCTGCATCTCCACCCGGCGCAACAGGCGCCAGGGCGAAATGCGGGTCTCGGGAATTTCCTCGTCGACGATCGCCTCGGCCACCCAGATGATCCGGGCGCCCTGCTTGTGCGCCCGGGCGAAGAAGTCGATGTCCTCGTAGCCGAAGGTCAGTGCTTCCTCGAAGCGCAGGCCCAGGCCACCGGCCGCGACCAGCCGGGTCGACAGCAGCGTGTTGTTGGTCGGCGCCTCGTTCAGGACATGACCGGTGGGTGCTGCCAGGGGCTTCAGCGATTTCCACCAGTCGGGCAGCGGCGCATGGAAAATGCGATGGACCGGGCCATTGGCGACATCCGCGCGATGGGCCACGACCGCCGCGACCAGATGGGCCAGCCAGCCCGGCCGCGCCGCCTCGTCGTCGTCGATCAGGGCCATCCAGCCATAGCCGTTGGCGAGACTCACCTCGATCGTCTTGTTGCGGGCGAAGGGAATGCCGCGGCGCGGTTCCTGATAGTAGCGCACGGGGATGGGGGCCTGGCCGGCAATCGCCTCGACCACAGCCCGGGAGCGGGGCTCGGCGTCGTTCTCGATGACGCAGACCTCGAACGACCAGCCCTGCGGCAGTTCCTGGGTGACCAGCGACTCGAGGCAACGGCGCAGCATTTGCGGCCGCTGGGCGGTGCAGACGCAGATCCCGACGACCCCACCGGCCACTGACGGCCCCGATGAGGCAACGACACTATTCATGCAACGGCGCCCCTTCGCGCGGCCAATCGCCGGGGATGGAGCCTATCGGGGGGGCATCTGTCAATCGAACTTGCATGAGGACGGTGCCACGCTGGACAGCGGCAGGCCCCATGCTAGTGTGCGGCCACCATGCTCGACCGCCTGAAAACCTCGCTCGCCGTCGCCTACCGCATGCGCGCCAAGCCGCGCGTCATCACGATCGACGGCATCAAGATCTCCGCCGACCGGGCCTTCGTGACCAAGGATATCGCCAAGGCGCTGTACCGCGAAAAGCACGAGCATGCCGAACGCAAGCTGGTGACCAAGGCCCTGAAGCCGGGCGACCGGGTGCTGGAAATCGGTGCCGGCGTCGGCCTGGTCAGCCTGTTCTGCGCCCGCATCTGCGGCCCCGACGCGGTGCTCAGCTACGAGGCCAACCCGGCGCTGGAGCGCGTCATCCGGCACAATTTCGCCCTGAACGGCATGGTGCCGCGCCTGCGCATCGCCGCCGCCGCGCTCGAGAAGGGCGAAACCACCTTCTATTTCAACGACAACATCTATTCATCGAGCCTGATCGACCGCGACTTCGGCGGCGCCCAGACCGTGCAATGCGACGCGATCGGCGACGTGGTCACCGACTTCATGCCCAACACCATTATCATGGATGTCGAGGGGGCGGAGACCACCCTGCTGCCGGCGATCGACCTTGCCCGCATCGAGAAGATCGTGGTCGAACTGCACCCCTGGATCGTCGGCCAGGACAAGATCGACACCCTGATCGCCCAGGTGAAGGCCAGCGGCTTCGAGCTGTGCGAGACGATCAGCGCCGCCTATCTGTTCGTGCGTGCGGCGCCCACCTGATTTTCCGCCCTTCTCACCACAATCCCCGGGTTCTTCCCATTGTCCGAGAGCAGCACCATGGCCTCATTCAAGAGCACGATCGAGAAACGCCTGCTCAATCCCATCGCCCGAAGCCTTGGATACGAAAGGCGCCGTGGCACCGGGCAGTCGGGCGCGGGATTTACCTTGTTCGACTACCGGGCAGCCGATGGCACGTTCGACTATCAGAAGTACCGGGCGGTTCAGATCGAGGGCAACAAGCGCAAACTCGCCAACACCTGGGTCATAGAGTCCAATATCGAATTCCTGTCCAATTACATCAAAGGCCGGCTCGGTGAGGTCAACTTCGGTCTGTGCCACGGAACCCGGCGCGGCAACGAGCAGGTGTGGTTCCGGAAATATCTGGGCTGCGAGGTCATCGGGACCGAAATCTCCGATACGGCGACCAGTTTCCCACACACGATCCAGTGGGACTTTCACGAGACCAAGCCCGAATGGCTCGATCGGGTCGACTTCATCTACAGCAATTCGTTCGACCACAGCTACGATCCGGAGATGTGCCTGAACCGATGGATGTCCTGCGTCCGCCCCGGCGGCCTGTGCATCCTCGAGCACAGTTCAGCCCACAGCCCCACCGGGGCCACCGAACTTGATCCCTTCGGCGCCGACATCGTCCTGATGCCCTATCTCATCGCAAATTGGGGCAAGGGACGTTACAGCGTGCGGGAGATCCTCGATGCCCCCACCAAGGGCGACAACGTCAGCTACCTGAGGTTCCTCGTCATCACCCGTACCGAATGAGCCAAGCTTACTCGGCATCGACATCCTGAGTGAAAATCAGGGCGAAGAACGCGGCATCCTCGACACGTTTGGCAACGAGGTTGGCCCGGTTTCGGGCCATGTTTTCCACCACCGGCAGGGAGCGGTCGTAGGGGACCAGCGTCACATGCCCATCGTGGAACTCAGCGCGTTTCGGCTTGCCCTTGGACTCCCAATGAATTTCTCGCGTAACCCAGTTGCCCAGCGCGTAGAGCTCGACCTCTGAAATACCCTTGGCCGACAAAAGGTTGGCTATGGCCCGCAGGCCATAGCGGCGATAGCCATGTAGGCGCCCCTCGAAAAAGGACAGCGTTGCCGGGACAAGGTGAACATGGCGGAGCCGGCGAGCGCGCGCGGTACGGAACCGCGCGAACACCTGACAATCGTATTGGATGTGCTCCAATACCGATTGCGAAAACACGATGTCGGCATCGTCGACATCGATCCAGTCCTTGCCCAACTCGGCGGTGGCGAAGTGGACATTGGCGGCGGCAAAATTCGGCCACTCCGGATGCGGTGCGATATCATAGCCGTTGTAATGCCGATAGCCGAAGGCGCGATGCAGATGCTGCGCGTATACGCCGGAGCCGCATCCAAGGTCGATCACAGATTTGTCGGGGCCGAACTCTTTTTTGGCGACCTCCAGAATAAAGTCGAAACTCAAGATGCGAGATGGGCTGCCGCTACTTGCGCGCTCGCCGAAGATGCGCACGAGCCGTTCGGCATCCAACGTCGGCCGGTAAAATTGACAGGAAATTCCTGTCGATCTTATCGAGCCGATGAAGCGCTCAAACAAATAGCTGAGGCGATAAACGCCTTCTTCCAATTGATTGAGTGGGCGATCGCCCGAAATAAAGTGAAATGAACTTTTTCGTATTGATGCCAAGGCGCTGCCCCCGCAGACGAGGCGCAACCTAGCAGGAAAAAAATTCAACCGATAGGCGCGATCTATGGCTTGGCCGATGACGGCTGCGACATCGAACGGCGGCCAGGGGCCTCCGGCAATACAGTCCCCGGTCGGTCCCTGAGCGGAGACTATTGTGCTGCGAGATTTCGATTCCGCCCGAAGAGCACCATGCGGCCGCCGGGAAGGACGGTCACGTCGAAGCCGGCATCGGCAAGAATTTGCCGAGACGCTGCCACGGTATCGGCCCCCTGGCGTTCCGGGCCGCAGTCGATGGCGATGTACCGCGTTTGCTTCAGTGTTTCGCGCGCACCAGAAAGCACCTCAGGCTCAGCGCCTTCGGCATCAGCCTTGATCAGGAATATCTCACCGAGGTTGCGGGCTTTCGTGAAATCGTCGAGGGGGATCGCATCGACCTGATAGGAGGTGTCGACGTCGCTGGTCGGCTCGATCAGCGAGCTGTCGGCGGTGGCGGTGACGGAAAAGAACGTCAGCGTCTCCGGACAGTTCCACAGGGCCTTGCCAACCACTTCCACCCCCAGCGGCTCGACGTTTTTTCTGAGCGCTTTCTGATTTTGAGGGTCCGGCTCGAAGGCAATGACCTTCGCCCCGTGGTCACGGGCGAAGATGCTGAACTCGCCGATGTTGGCGCCGACATCGAGGACGAGTTTGCCCGGAAACGCCTTGGCCAAGTCGAGCAGGCCATACTGATTGACCAGGTCGGTCAGGCGGAAATTCAGGCCGAGCCGGTACAGCTTCCAGCGAGCGAGGTTGGAGAGGTAGATCGTGCGCCCCTGAGACCGCAGGCGAATGAGGCCGCCGCCTTCGGCGTGAATCGACATGGGGGTTCGGCCGTCGCTGCGCCGGAGATTATGACGCAATACACTAAGCTTCGTGCGCAGGTAGGAAGACAGCATGATCTCTCGGAACCCCAGTTTTCGGCAGCCAATGAGGCAGGCATGCCCGGCTGATCCGGTCGCCTGCCTCGTAGTCGCCCGGCGATGGACTATTGCGAAATCGTCAGCAACCTTCAATTGAAAGCCCATTCCTGCCGAACACGAAATCGCCATACCGACCGGCGATCGCCGGCAACAGGTGCCGCGCGGCGCAATCGGCATGGCCGTTACGGGCGAGACTCTCGGCAAAGGCGCGGTCGCTGATCAGCCGGGCGATGGAATCGGCCAGGGCGGCGGGCTCGCCCGGCGGCACCAGCAGGCCGGTGTCGCCGTCGCGGAGCACCGAGGCTGGCCCCTCGCAGTTGCTGGCGATGACCGGCAGCCCTGCCGCCTGGGCCTCGAGGATGCCGATCCCGAAGGTCTCGAAGCGCGACGGCATGACGTAGAGGTCCATGGCGCCAAGGAACGCCGCCTGGTCGCTGACCCAGCCATGGAAGGTGACCTGGGTGTCCAGGGCAAGCTGGGCGACCTGGCGCCTGAGCGCCGCTTCTTCCTCGCCGGTGCCGCCGATATGCAGGCCGACCGTCAGGCCGCGCCGCGCCAGCAGGCCGACGGCGGCGATCAGGATGTCGACGCCCTTGGCCTTGACCAGCAGGCGCAGGGTGCCGATCGCCGGCGGCTGCGCCCACGGCCGGGTGGTGAAGGGCGGAATCGCGTCGACCGGCAGCACGTTGGGGATCACCGCCAGCCGGCTCTCCGCGTAACCTTTGGCAACCAGGCCGACGGCCTGTTCCTGGTTGACTGTGATGAGGCGATCGGCGCCCAGGAAACGGTCGAGCTTGCCGCCGTGAACCACGCCCACCACCGGGATAGACCCCACGCGCCTCTTCAGTGCGTCGATATAGCGGCCGTTGTGGGCCAGGATCACCGCCGGCGCCAGCCGCCGCGCGCTCGCCCCGGCCCGCCGCCCGGCCGCCCAGGCATTGAGCGAGCCGCCGGCGCCCAGGCCCGGCACGGTCACGGTCTCGATCCCGGCAGCCGCCAGGCGTTCGAGGAAGGAGGCCTTGGCATCGACCATGGCAATCGGCACGGCGCCGGCCCGGCGCATGATCTCGATGCTGGTGAAGAAGGCCTCGGTCACCCCGCCGCCGACCGCGTAGGGCGTGACGATCAGGCAGCGCGGTGCGCTCACGGCTTGTCCCTGCGACGCAGCAGGTTGGCCTCGTAGAGTTTGGCCAGGCGCATGAAGCGGAAGTAGGCGAAAGTGGTCGAGACAATGATGCCGTAGGCGCCCATCAGGAAGTAACGCCGGCCGACATAGGCCTTGGCGAAGGCGAGCGGAAATTCGACAGCCAAGCGCAGCGCCGGCACGCGGCGGCCCTTGGCCAGCATGTCGGCCACCTGTTTGTCGGTATAGGCGTTGGATTTCTCGATCAGGTGCGAGAGCGAGCGGATCGACTGGTGCAGCAGGCCGCCTTTCAGCCGCCCGGCCGAGACCCCCTCGCCCAGCACCACCCGGTCGTGCACGGGACTGTCCGAATAGCGCGAGCGGCTGCGATCATAGAGACGCACGGGATCATATTCGAAGGCGCCCGGCGTCGGCCGCGTCTGGTGCGGGTAGAGTTGCAGGATCGGCAGGTGATAGCCGCCCTGGGCCGGCGCGCCGCCGGCGAACAGGCCGCGGATCTCGGCCGCCAGTTCCGGCGTCACCCGCTCGTCGGCGTCGAGGTTGATCACCCAGTCATGGCCGCACTGGGCCTCGGCGAAGCGCTTCTGCGGGCCGTAACCGGCAAAGTCATGATGGACGGTGCGGGCGCCCAGCCGGGTCGCCAGGGCCACGGTGCCGTCCGTGCTGCCGCTGTCGACCACCACGATATCGTCGACCAGCGGCAACAGGCTCTCGATCGCCGGGCCGAGGCGATCTTCCTCGTTCAAGGTGATGATGAAGGCCGACAGCGGCAACTTGTCCGTCATGGGTGGCGGCCTCCATTCCCTGGTCGTCAACCCGGCGGGGTCGCTTCCGCCACCAGTTGCTCGATGGCGGCATCGAGCGCCAGCACCGCCTGCTCGCCGCCGTGGAGCTTGCGCAGGGCCACTTGGGCGTTCTCGGCCTCGCGCTTGCCCAGCACCAGCATATAGGGCGCCTTGGTCAGCGAATGCTCGCGCACCTTCAGGTTGATCTTCTCGTTGCGCGTGTCGACCTCGACCCGCAGGCCCCGCGCCCTCAGCGCCGCCGCGACCTGCGCGGCGTAACCGTCGGCGTCCGAGGTGATGGTGGCGACCACCGCCTGGGTAGGCGCCAGCCACAGCGGCAGGTGGCCGGCATAGTGCTCGATCAGGATGCCGATGAAGCGCTCCAGGCTGCCCAGGATCGCCCGGTGCAGCATGACCGGGCGCTGCTTGGATCCATCGGCGGCGATATAGGAGGCGTCGAGCCGCTGCGGCAGCAGGCTGTCCAACTGGTGCGTGCCGCACTGCCAGGTCCGGCCGATCGCGTCTTTGAGGTGGAATTCGATCTTGGGGCCGTAGAAGGCGCCCTCACCGGGTGCGATTTCGTAGGTCATGCCCGCTGCCTCGATGGCGGCGCCCAGATCGGCCTCGTTCTTGTCCCATTCCGCGTCCGTGCCGATGCGCTTGTCCGGGCGCGTCGCCAGGATCACCTTGAACTCGCTGAAGCCCAAATCGGCATAGACGCTTTCGAGCAGGCGGCAGAACCGCTTGGTTTCCGCCACCACCTGGTCGGCGGTGCAGAAGATGTGAGCGTCGTCCTGCACGAACTGGCGCACGCGCATGATGCCGTGCAAGGCGCCCGAAGGCTCGTTGCGGTGGCAGCAGCCGAATTCGGCCATGCGCATGGGCAGGTCGCGATACGAGACCAGGCCCTGGTTGAAGATCTGCACGTGGCCGGGACAGTTCATCGGCTTGACGCCGAACATGCGCCGGCCCTCGTCCACCGGCACCTTCAGCATGTTGTCGCCATACATCTCCCAGTGGCCCGAGGCGATGTAGAGCGAACTGTCCACCAGTTGCGGGGTGCGGACCTCGACGTAATCATCCGCCTCGATCTTGCGCCGGATGTAGTTCTCCAGCGCCCGGTAAAGCGTCCAGCCCTTGGGGTGCCAGAAGATCGAGCCCGCCGCCTCTTCCTGGAGGTGGAACAGGTCCATCTCGCGGCCCAGCTTGCGGTGGTCGCGGCGCTCGGCCTCTTCCAGGCGCGTCAGGTACTCTTTCAGTTCCTTCTCGTCGCGCCAGGCGGTGCCGTAGATGCGCTGGAGCATGGCGTTGCGGTGATCGCCGCGCCAATAGGCGCCGGCCACCTTGGTCAGCTTGAAGCCATGGCCCAGCTTAGCCGTCGAGGGCAGGTGCGGGCCCAGGCACAAGTCGATGAAGTCGCCCTGCCGGTACAGGCTGATCTCTTCGCTCTGGGCCAGGTCGCGGATGATCTCGGCCTTGTAGATCTCGCCCTTGTCCAGGAAGAAGGCGGCGGCCTTGTCACGGTCCCAGACTTCGCGGGCAATCGCCTCGTCGCGGTCGACGATCTCGTGCATCCGCTTCTCGATCACCTCGAGATCGGCCGGCGTGAACGGCTGCTCCCTAGCGAAGTCGTAGTAGAAGCCGTTCTCGACCGATGGGCCGATGGTGACCTGGGTGCCGGGGAACAGTTCCTGCACCGCTTCCGCCATGACATGGGCGCAGTCGTGGCGCAGCAGGTCCAGGGCTTCCGGCGACTTGCGGGTGATGATCTCGATCTTCGCGTCCCGCTCGATCACGGCGGCCAGGTCCACCAGCTTGCCGTCGATGCGCATGGCCAGGGCCGCCTTGGCCAGGCCGGGTCCGATGTCGGTGGCGAGCGTAGTGCCACTGACCGGCCCCGGATAGGAGCGCACGCTGCCGTCGGGCAGGGTCAGTGAAACCGACATGATGAAGCTCTCCGATCAAGAAACATTGGGCGGCGAACTTCACGGCTGGCGCGCCAACTGTCAAGCACCCGCCCCGCGCGGCAGGGCTGCCCGCGCCGTCCTTGGGCGGGTGTGGCGGCCTATGCCTCGGCTTTTGCCACGCCGACGGGGCTGGCGCCCCGCCTCGGGGTACCCAGCAGGACGGTCGTCGCCGCATTCGCCTGGACGTTCACGACCGTGAGCGCCGGATCCAGGATGGGGTCGACCGCGACCAGCAGGATGATCGCCACTTCCACCGGCAGGCCCAGCGGCACCAGGACCAGCGAGATCATCGACAGGGCGGCGGCCCCCGGCGCGCCCGAAGCGGCAATGCCCGCCAGGACGCAGGCGACCAGCACATAGGCCATCTGGCCCGCGTCCAGGTCGACCCCATAGAGATTGGCCAGGAACACCGTGGCGATGGCAAAATGAAAGACCGAGCCCGGCGGGTTGAGCGTGATGCCAAGGGGCATGACGAGGTCGACCACATTGCGTTCGACCTTCAGCCCGTCCTTGAGGCCGCGCAGGGCAGCCGGCACGGCGGCAAAGCTGCTGGACGTGCCGAAAGCCACGAAAATGGTCTCGCGCAGCGTCGAGATCGGCTTCCAGATGCTGCCGCCCATGCGCACCCAGATGACCACGAACGAAAATGCGACCAGGGCCAGGCAGCCGGCATAGGTGAGCAGGACAAGCTTGGTCATGGCGACCAGGATGGGCATCCCGATCGCCGAGATCTGGCTGTAGGCCAGGCAGAAAAGGCCGAGCGGCAAGACATACATCAGCCAGGCGATGATCTTGATGAAGGTCTCGTACAGGCTTTCGAACACCACGATCGCCCGCTCGGACTTCTCCTTGCCGATGGAGCCCAGCGCCACGCCGAAGAGCACGGCAAAGAACAGGATCGCCAGCATGTTGCCGGTGCTGAGCGCCACGAAGATGTTCTCAGGCACAATGCCCACGGCGATCAGCACGATATCGGCCGGATTGCTTGCCCCGGCCGCCGTATGGGAGCCGGTTTCGGCGCGGAAGATGACCTCGCCGATGATGGTGCGCGCCTGTTGCTGAAGCTCGGCGCCCGGCTCGCCCCATTCGCCGAGCAGGAGGCCCAGGCTACCGGCGATGACCATGCCCAGCAGCACCATCACGATCAGGCGGCCGATGTAGCGCCGCGCCGACCCGTCGGAGAACAGCTTGGCGAGGCTGGTCACCACCGCGGTGAACAGCAGCGGGATGACGCACATCTGCAGCAGCCGCAGATAGACCTGTCCCGCCGGCTCGATCAGGGGTGTCCCGCCCTTGTCGATCCAGCCGTAGAGGCAGCCGAGCAGCATGCCGGCGAAGACGCTCACGGGATGGAGCAGGACGGCGCCCAGGATTTTCTGCGTCTTCTCAATCATTGGTCAGCACCCGGTCGGTTGAATAGAGGTAGGTGTTGAGAATTGACGCAAGGAAGCCGTTGCCCTCCACTTTCTGGAGATAGAGGTCGATCCAGGCCTTCAGGTCCGGATCGTTGCGGTTCATGGCGATGGCGATCGTGTCGGGATGGCCGGCCAGGTGGAACGGCCGCAGTTCGAGCGAGCCGGCCGGATCGGCGAGGCGCCAGTTGCCGATCTCGATCTCGTCATACATGAGCGCCACCAGTTGCCCGGCCTTGACCGCCGCCAGCATGGCGTCCCAGGTCTCGAACTCGACCGTCCTGGCCTTGGGGAAATCCTCCTTCAGGAAGCCGACATAGGATGTCCCGCCGATCACGCCGATGCTGGAAGCCTGGTCGTTGAGCATGGCGGGGATCGCCGTGGCATCCGCGCGCCCGCCCCCGTTCTTGGCGATGAGCTTGCCGAGCTCGAGGCGGTTGATCAGCAGGAATTGCCGCACGCTGACATAGCTTCGGCTGAAATTGACCCGTCTCGCCCGGTCCAGCGTATCGCTGAGCAGGCTGACCGCGATATCGGCGCGCCCCGCCTCGACCTCGTCGACGACACCGTCGAAGGTGGTGGCGGAGCGGTTGAAGACGAGCTGAACGCCCAGCTTGCTGGCGATGTCCTCGGCCAGGCCGGGATCGATGCCGACGAGCCTGCCGCCCTGGTCCTTATAGAAGAACGGCGGCACGTCCTCGGCAAACATGGCGACGGTCAGCACGCCCTTCTGCCGGATACGCTCGATGGCGGCAGAAGAATCCTGTGCCTTCGCGAGACCCGCGAAGGCGAGAGCGGTCACCAGCAGAAAAATCGGGGAAAGGAGAAGTTTGGCGGGAGCAAAAAAGGTCATGGCCGTGCCTCGGAATCGCTGCAACTCAAGCGCGGCGTCCAGGCTTGCTCTCGCCCTGTGGCAATTTCAGACCGTCAGAACAATCTGGCGTCAGAGCGGTCTCCCTAACCGCGCCGTCGCTTCAATTCCTCAGACGAGAGCAACTCGCGTTTAACACGAAAGGCGCCGCATGTCCGCAAGGATTCGCGGGCGGCGGTGAATCCGCCCCTGCCACCCCCTACGGCCGCGCCGCGATGTCGCGAGGGCCGGTCGCGCGGTTGCCTCGCCTGTCCATTGGGCGTAACAAGTCTGCCCACCGACGCCGCTTGGTTGCGATGAATCAAGCGCATACGCCCTGGATCCCGCATATTGGCGCGGGAAGGATTTGCGCATGGCCCTTGACGACAGCCTGTTTCAGACCCTGGTTGCCCAATGCCTGGGCCGCTGGCTCGACCGTTTGGAAGACAGCGACGGCTTCGACGACATCGACCTGACCGACGGCGTGCTCCAGGCGGAAACCGAGGCCGGGCAGACCTTCATCCTGAACCGCCATGTGCCCTTGAAGCAGGTCTGGCTGTCCTCGCCCGTGTCCGGCGCCCACCACTATGCCTGGGACGAGGGTTCGGGCGATTGGCGCTCCACCCGCGGCGGCGAACCGCTGGAGACCCGGCTGATCGCCGACCTCGCCAGCCTCGGCATCGAGGTCGACCCCCATGTCTGAGACCGCGGCACCCGCCTCCCCGCCGCCCGCCTCCCGGCGCGACAATCCCCTCACCCGGCTGCGGGCGCTGTGGCCCTTCATCCGGCCCTATCGCGGCCGGGTTGCCCTGGCCCTGGTCTCGCTGACCATTGCCGCCGGGGCCATGCTGACCATCGGCCAGGCCCTGCGCCGCCTGATCGATCATGGCTTCGACGGGCAGAATCCTGGCCTCATCGATCTCTATTTCGTCGCCCTGCTGGGCGTCGTCGTGGTCCTGGCGTTCGCCACCTTCGGCCGCTTCTACCTCGTCTCGTGGCTGGGCGAGCGGGTGATCGCCGATGTCCGGCAGGCCATCTACGGCCATGTGGTGCGCCTCGATTCGACCTTCTTCGAGACCACCAAGACCGGTGAAATCCTCTCGCGCCTGAATGCCGACACCATGCTGATCGAAAGCGTGATCGGCTCGTCGGCCAGCATCGCCCTGCGCAACCTGCTGCTGTTCCTGGGCGGCTCGGCCCTGCTGGTGCTGACCTCGCCCAAGCTCGCCCTGCTGATGATCCTGGTGGTGCCGCTGGTGCTGGTGCCGATCCTGGTCTTCGGGCGGCGGGTCCGCGCCTTGTCGCGCACCTCGCAGGATCGCCTGGCCGATTCCGCGGCGGTGGCGGGCGAGGCCTTGAGCGCGGTCCAGACCGTGCAGGCCTTCGGCCAGGAAGCGGGCGAGAGCGCCCGCTATGGCGGTGCCGTCGAAACCGCCTTCGGCACGGCGCGCCGGCGCATCCGCACCCGCGCCTGGCTGACCGCCATGGTCATCATCCTGGTCTTCGGCGCGATCGACCTGGTTCTATGGATCGGCGCCAAGGACGTCTCGGGCGGCACCATGACCGGCGGCGAACTGGCCGGATTCGTCTTCTATGCCGTGGTCGCGGCCAGCGCCCTGGGGGCCTTGTCCGAGGTCTGGGGCGACCTCCAGCGCGCGGCCGGGGCCACCGAACGGCTGCTGGAGCTCCTCGCCGTGGTGCCGCGCATCAAGGCGCCGGAAAATCCGGCGCCGCTGCCCAGTCCGGCGCAGGGCGCCATCCGCTTCGACAACGTCACCTTCCACTATCCCTCGCGGCCCGACCTGCCGGCGCTGGAGGGAATCAGCCTCGACATCGCGCCGGGCGAAACCGTTGCCCTGGTCGGCCCCTCGGGCGCCGGCAAGTCGACGGTGTTCCAGCTTCTGTTGCGCTTCCACGATCCCGAGGGCGGCACCGTGCTGGTCGACGACGCCGATGTGAAGACGCTCGATCCCGTCGAACTGCGCCACCTCTTCGCCCTGGTGCCGCAGGAAACCACGATCTTTGCCACCGACGCCGCCGCCAATATCCGCTATGGCCGGCCCGATGCCTCGATGGCCGACGTCCTGGCCGCGGCCGAGGCGGCTTCGGCCCGCGGCTTCATCGAGCAATTGCCGGAAGGTTTCGCCAGCCAGTTGGGCGAGCGCGGCACCCGCCTGTCGGGCGGCCAGAAGCAGCGCATCGCCATTGCCCGCGCCATCCTGCGCGATCCCAAGATCCTGCTCCTGGACGAGGCGACCAGCGCGCTCGATGCCGAATCGGAAGTGCAGGTCCAGGATGCCCTGGAAGGCCTGATGAAGGGCCGCACCACCCTGGTCATCGCCCACCGCCTGTCGACCGTGATCAATGCCGACCGCATCATCGTCATGGACGGCGGCCGGGTGGTCGAGACCGGCCGCCACGACGATCTGGTCGCCCAGGGCGGCCTCTACGCCCGCCTCGCCGCCCTGCAATTCGGCGAAACCGAAGGCCGCCCGCCCGAGCGGCGGTTGCGGCAGGTCTGATCACGCCCTGGCCGCCACCCGCAACAATGCTATAACCGCCTGACAAAAAATCGGGGGAGAGCATGGGTAAGTGGGGTAAGCGCCTGATCGCGATGGGCGCCGTGGTCTTCGTCGCCTGCGCCGGCTTTGCGCTGTGGGTGTTCAGCCAGGCGGGCCAGTTCCGCACGATCACGGCGGCCGGCAATGTCCAGTGCCAGGCGGTGACCGGCGTCGTCGGGGCCGAGGACATCGTCATCGACGGCCCGGGCAAGCGCGCCTTCGTCTCGGTCGACGACCGGCGGGCAGCCATGGCCGGGCGGCCGGTGCGCGGCCGCATCGCCCTCCTGGACCTGACCCAGGACAGGCTGGTCCCCGTCGACATCACCGGCGACCAGCCAGTGGATTTCCACCCCCACGGCATCAGCCTGTGGCGCGACCCGGCCTCGGGCGAGGTCACCTTGTTCGTGATCAACCATTTCGAGTTCGGCGGCAGCCGGATCGAGCTGTTCACCGTCGGCGCCGACGGCAAGCTGGCCCACCAGGGCGGCGTGGTCAGCGCCGAGTTGAACTCGCCCAACGACCTGGTCGCGGTCGGGCCGGCACGCTTCTACGCCGCCAACGATCACGGCTCGACCACGCCGCTCGGCATCACGCTGGAGAATTACCTGCAACTGCCCCGCGCCAATATCGTCTATTTCGACGGCAGCGGTTTCCGCAAGGTGGCCGAGGGGCTGAAATACGCCAACGGCATCAATGTCTCGCCCGACGGCAAGCAGCTCTATGTCGCCGAGACCACCGGCTTTGCCGCCACCGCCTATGCCCGCGACATCGACGGCGGCAGCCTGACCTTCCTCAGCCGCACGCCGCTCGCCAATGGCGCCGACAATATCGACACCGCCCCCGACGGCAGCCTGTGGATCGCCGGCCATCCCCACCTGCTCGACTTCGTCGCCCATGCCGAGGATGCGGGCAAGCCCTCGCCCTCGGAGGTCGTCCGCCTGGTGCCCCAGGGCAACGGCTTCACGGTCGAGACCGTGCTGACCGACCCGGGCGAGCTGCTCTCCGGCAGTTCGGTCGCGACCGACGCCGGCGGCGGCCGTTTCCTGGTGGGCAGCGTGTTCGAGGAGAAGCTGCTGGATTGCCGCCGGCGCTGACGAGGCCGGTCACATGACGGCCATCACACAACGGCGGCTTAGGGCTTGCCCGGGCGGGCGCGGCGGATGATCGTCATGCCCGCGGATTTGGGAAACCTCATGGATCAGCTTGAACAGGAACCGCGCGACGCGGAAGCGGGCAAGGCGATCGTCGCCAAGGTGCTGGCCCTGCCGGGCTTCGCCTCGGCCCACGGCTTCGAGATTCTGTCGGTGGAGCCGGGCGCGGTTACCCTGGCGGTCAACGGCCGGGCCGACCTGATGCAGTTCCACTACAATTTCCACGGCGGCGCGATCGCCGCCCTGGCCGACCAGGCGGCCGCGGCGGCGGCCAACACGGTGCTGCCCGAAGGCCAGGTGGCCGCCACCGTCGAGTTGAAGATGAACCACCTGCGCGCCGCCACCGGCTATCGCCTCTATGCCTTCGCCCGGGTGCGCCATGTGGGCGGCAATACCGTGGCCGTCGAGATCCGCATCGAATGCGAAGGCACCGGCGGCCGCGGCCCGGTCGCCGCCGGCCTCGCCAGCCTGCGCCCGGTGCCCTTCATCGGGTAGTCATCCTTTGCCCTCTCCGCCGCTTGCGGGGGAGAGGGAGGGGACCCGTCGCGTCAGCGATGGGGAGGGTGAGGTGGTGGATCGGGACAGATCACGCCTTATGCCATCGACCCACCTCACCCAACCCTCTCCCCCTGAGGGCGGAGAGGGCTTTTTCCCATCACCCCTCGGCGACTGGTACCGTGTAGTTCAGGCCCAGGCGGCCGCCGTCGGCATAGAGGCACTGGCCGGTGATGTAACTCGATTCGTCCGATGCCAGGAACACGGCGACGGCGGCGATCTCGGCAGGTTCGCCGCAGCGGCCCATGGGGGTGCGCGACAGGATCATCTTGCGCGCCGCCTCGTCGTTCATCACCGTCTTCAGCATGTCGGTCATGATCGAGCCCGGCCCGATCGCATTGACCCGGATGCCCCTGGCCGCCAGCGCCACTGCCATGTTGCGGGTCATCTGGTTCATCCCGCCCTTGGCGACGTTATAGGCCAGTTGGTTGGGAATGGTCAGGACGCCGTTCACGCTCGACATGTTGATGATGGCGCCGCGCCCGGCCTTCACCATCTCGCGCGCCGCCGCCTGGGAGACCAGGAAGCCGCCCTTGAGGTTGATGCGCAGGACGCGGTCGAAATCCTCCTCGGTCAGGTCCAGGATGTCCGCCGCCTTGATCACGGCGGCATTGTTCACCACCACGTCGAGCCGGCCGAACTGCGCCATGGTCTGCGCGATCATGGCATCGACCGACGCCTTGGTGCCGACATCGCAGGCGATGAACCGCTGGCCCAGCTTTTCTGCCGCCGCCCGCCCCTTGGCCTCGTCGATCTCGGCGATCACCACCTTGGCGCCTTCGGCGACAAAAGCCTCGGCACAAGCCAGGCCGATGCCCTGGCCCGCCCCGGTGATGACGGCAACCCTGTCCTTCAACCGCATTGTCGATCCTCATACCCTGTCGGCCAACACCAGGTGCAGGGTCACGCAGGCCCCGCCACCCGGCCGGTCGCCGAAGCTGATCCGGCCGCCAAGGCTTGTCACCACCTGGGTCGCGATGGCAAGCCCTAAACCGGCGCCGTCGTCGGCATCGCGATTGCGCGAGACCTCCAGCCGCTGGAACGGCTCGCCCAGGTTGGCGCGGGCCTCGAGCGGAATCCCGGGGCCGCGATCGGCGATCTCGAGCCGTGCCGCCGTCCCTTCCCGGCGCAGGGTGAGGTCGGCCGACCCGCCGTATTTCAGGGCATTGTCGATCACATTGGCGATCGCACGGGTCAGCGCCGCCGCACCGCCCCGCACGAAAAGGGCGCCCGGGGCCAGATCGGCGGTGATCGCCGCGCCCATGGCGGCGCGCTCCTCCACCTGGTGCGTGACGATCGCGGCCAGGTCGCTGCGTGCCTGGGGATCGGCGCCGAAGCTGGCGCGCGCGAAGGTCAGGCTGTCCTCGACCAGGGCATGCATGTCGTCGAGGGTGCGGATCCAACGCTGGCGGTCCTCGTCGTCGGCCAGGAATTCGGCGCGCAGGCGCAGGCGGGTCAGGTAGGTGCGCAGGTCGTGGGCCAGGGCCCCCAGGATGAAGGCCCGGTTGCGCATCAGGGCGACAAGACGGCCCTGCATGTCGTTGAAGGCCCGGATCAGCACCCGCACCTCGCGGGCGCCATTCTCTTTGACAGGATCCACCTCGGGCTTCGCGCCGAAGCTCTCCACCGCCTTGGCCAGGTGCCGCAGGGGCCGGGCCTCGCGGCTGAAGCCCAGGAGGGCCAGCAGCCCGACCAGGAAGCCGACGATCCCGGCAAAGAAACCCGGTTGCAGGCCGAAGACCCGGGGCATCAGGTCGCCGTTGGGCTCCACCACCAGGTAGCGGTGGTCGGCCAGGCCGATCACGGCGATGATCCGGCTGTCGACCAGGCGGCCAAACCAGCGCGGCCGGTCGGGATTGGCGGCCGCGCCATCGATCAGGCGTACCGCGACCACCCGGCCCAGCCCTTCGGTGCCCAGGTAGTCCTTGATCAAATCCTCGACGACCGGCATCGACCGGCCCCGGGCCAGCACCTCAGCGGGATCGTCGACCACCTGGACCAGAAGCCCCGGGGCATTGACCGCGCGCAGGACCTTTGCCCGGCCCTCGGCATCGGCGTCGTCCATCAGTTCGGCCACCGCCGCCACCTGGTCGGCCAGGGGCGAGCGCAGCCCTGAATCCAGCAACTGGTCGCGCCGGAAGAAATAGAGCGCCGTGGTCGCCATCTGCACGACGATCAGGGCGGCCAGCAGGATCAGGGCCAGCCGGCCGACGATGCCTAAGCGCGCGATCATCCGCGCCCCTCGGCGACATCGCCCGAAAAGATGTAGCCGCCGTTGCGTACCGTGACGATCATGCCCGGCGCCTGGGCGTCCACCGCCTCCAGCTTGCGGCGCAGGCGGCTGACGCTGACATCGATCGTGCGGTCGAAGGGATCGGCACTGCGCCCGCGGGTCCAGTCCAGCAACTGGTCGCGGCTCAAGACCCGCTTGGGATGCTGGAGGAAGCAGGCCAGAAGGTCGAATTCGGCCGAGGTCAGGGCGATGCGCTGGCCCGCCGGGCCTTCCACGCTGCGGCCGTCGAGATCGACCACCAGCGTGGCAAAGGCCAGGCGCCGATTGGCCGCGGCCGCGGGTGCTGGCGGCGCCTTGGTGCTGCGGCGCAGGACGGCGCGGATGCGCGCCAGCAGTTCGCGCGGGTTGAACGGCTTGGCCATATAGTCGTCGGCCCCCAGTTCGAGGCCGATGATGCGGTCGATATCGTCGCCCTTGGCGGTCAGGATCAGGATCGGCAGGTCGCCCCGGTGGCTCAGGCGGCGGCAGATCGACAAGCCGTCCTCGCCCGGCAGCATCAGGTCCAGGACGACAAGGTCGGGTGTTGTCCGGGCCAGGGCGGCATCCATGGCGGCCGCGTCGGCCGCCCCCTCCACGGCGAAGCCCTCCCGGCGCAGGAAGGTCGAGAGCAGGTCGCGGATTTCGCCGTCGTCTTCGACCAGCAGGATGGTTTTCTCGGTCATCGCGCGATTGTTCCGCAAGAGCCCTGTGCCAACAACGCCTGATCGTCGCCGGTTACAAATCGTTACAAATCGACAAGCGGCGGCAAAACCCCGGCAATCAACGCCGGCCATGATCACCCCCGAGCCCGAACGCGATGCCGATCGGGTGCCCCCCACGGGAGATCATGTAATGAAAAAGCTGCTTGTTACCACGTTCGCCGTCGGCGTCATTCTTGCCGGTGCCTCGGCCGACGCCTTCGCCCGCCAGCGCTCGTCGACCGCGACCGGCCGCAACGGCGGCACCGTCACCCGCGACTTCCAGAGCGGTTGCGCCAACGGCACCTGCAGCCGCGGCCGCAGCGTGACCGGCCCCCAGGGCGCCACCCGCAGCCATTCGGGCAGCGTCACCAACAATGGCGACGGCACCTATTCGACGCAGCGCACGGGCGAGGGCCGCCGCGGCGGCACCTATTCGGGCAGCGGCACGACCGACGGCAACGGCACCTACAGCTACTCCGGCACCGCCACCGGCCCCAACGGCCAGAGCGTGACCAAGGAAAAGTCGGTCACCGTGACGCCGGCGCCGTAAATTCCGAACTCGTCATCCCGGCCGTAGCAACGCGGAGAGCCGGGATCTCGGGACGGCCAAGCGACGAAACCACTGGTCACAAGATCCCGGATAACGGCATGCGCCGTTTCCGGGATGACGATTTGGACAGTTTCCATCAACCGGAGTCACACGATGTTCTATTCACGCCTTTTCGCCGCCTTCGGCCTCGCCACGGCCTTGACGGTCGCGGCGGCTGCGCCGGCCGCTGCCCAGGCGGCCATGGGCAAGCAGATCCGCGAGGCCTGCCAGGCCGACTACAAGGCCCTGTGCAACGGCATCCAGCCCGGCGGCGGGCGTGTCCTGAAGTGCCTTCAGGAACACCAGGACCAGGTCTCGAAGGAATGCCTCTCGGCCCTCGAACAGGCCAAGGCCGCCCGCAGCGGCGCCCAGTGACGCGAGCCGGTTTGGGGGGCAGCCATGGAATGGCTGGCATCGGCACCGGGCGGGGGGCGGCCCGCGGCCTGTTACCCCTGGCCGTGCTGGGCCTGATGGTCCTGGAGGCCCTGGCCGGCTGGTGGCGCGGGCGCGCCACCTACGACCTGGGCGAGACGGCCGCGACCGCCGTCATCATGGTCGGGCAGCGCCTGATCAATGCGGCGGCAGCGCCGCTGGTCCTGGCCCCCATGTTCCTGGCCTATGACCACCGCCTGTTCGAGATCCCGCCGACGGAAGGATGGTCGCTGGCCGCGCTCTTCGTCGGGCTCGAATTCTGCTACTATTGGCATCACCGGGCGATGCACGGCTGGCGCCTGATGTGGGCGACCCACGGGGTGCATCATTCCAGCACCCGGCTCAACCTGGGCGCCGCCCTGCGCCTGGGCTGGGGCGGCGCGGCGACCGGCGGCTTCGCCTTCTACCTGCCGCTGGCCCTGGTCGGCTTTCACCCCTACGCCATCTTCGCGATGCTGGCCGCCAACCTGTTCTACCAACTCTTCCTGCACGCCAGTTGGATGCCGCACCTGGGGCCGCTGGAATGGCTCCTCAACACGCCGCGCCACCACCATGTCCATCACGCGGCGAACGCAAGCTGTCTCGACCGGAATTTCGGCGGCGTGCTGATCGTCTTCGACCGCCTGCTGGGCACCTTCGCGGCCGTGCCGGCCGAACCGCTGAGCTTTGGCTTGCGCAATGGCGCCGGCCCCAGCCGCAACCCGCTCAAGGTGGCCCTGGCCGGCTGGATCGAGGTCGGCCGGCATCTGGTCGCCGCCCGCTCGCTGCGGGCCGGCTGGGCCGCCCTGTTCGGGCGGCCCTGAGGGGGCCTCAGGCCGCGCCCTTGGCTTCCTTGGCGTAACCGACAGTGCGCAGGTTCTCGGCGATCTCGTCCAGGATGACGGGATCGTCGATGGTCGCGGGCATGGTCCAGGCCTCGCTGTCGGCGATCTTGCGCATGGTGCCGCGCAGGATCTTGCCCGACCGGGTCTTGGGCAGGCGCTTGACCACGGTCACGGTCTTGAACGCCGCCACCGGGCCGATGCGGTCGCGCACCAGCTTGACCAGTTCGCGCTCGATCTCGGCCTCGGGCCGGTTCACGCCCGATTTCAGCACCACGAAGCCGATCGGCACCTGACCCTTCAGGGCATCGGCGACACCGATGACGGCGCATTCGGCCACCGCCTGATGGCTGGCCAGCACCTCCTCCATGCCGCCGGTCGACAGGCGGTGGCCGGCGACGTTGATGATGTCGTCGGTCCGGCTCATGACATAGAGATAGCCGTCCTCGTCGATATAGCCGGCGTCGCCGGTCTTGTAGTAACCGGGGAAATCCTGCAGGTACGAGCGGATGTAACCCTCGTCATTGTGCCACAGCGTGGGCAGGGCACCGGGCGCCAGCGGCAGCTTGACCACGATCGAGCCGATGTCGCCGCGCGCCACTTCCTTGTTGTCGTTGTCCAGCACGCGGATGTCGTAGCCCGGCACCGGCACGCTGGGCGAGCCGTATTTGACCGGCAGCAACTCGACACCGACCAGGTTGGCGACCATCGGCCAGCCTGATTCGGTCTGCCACCAATGGTCGATCACCGGCACGCCCAGCAGGCGCTCGGCCCATTGGATGGTATCGGGATCGCCGCGCTCGCCGGCCAGGAACAAGGTGCGGAACTTCGCCAGGTCGTACTGGCCGACCAGCTTGCCTTCGGGATCTTCCTTCTTGATCGCGCGGAAGGCGGTGGGGGCGCAGAACAGGGCCGCGACGCCGTATTCTGCGATCACCCGCCAGAAGGCGCCAGCATCGGGCGTGCCCACCGGCTTGCCCTCGTAGAGGATCGAGGTGGCGCCCACCAGCAAGGGGCCATAGGCGATGTAGGAATGGCCGACCACCCAGCCCACGTCGGACGCCGCCCACCAGACTTCGCCGGGCTCGATGCCATAGATGTGCTTCATCGACCAGGCCAGGGCCACCATGTGGCCGGCATTGTCGCGCACCACGCCCTTGGGGATGCCCGTGGTGCCCGAGGTATAGAGGACATAGAGCGGATCGGTCGAGGCGACGGGCACGCAGTCGGCCGGTGCACTGCCGGGCACCACCTTGCCCCAGTCGAAGTCGCGCCCGGCGACCAGCGAGGCTTCCAGCATCGGCCGCTGCAGGATCAGGCAGAAGCCGGGCTTGGTCTGGGCGATCTCGATCGCCTCGTCGAGCAGCGGCTTGTAGGCCACGGTCCGCCCCGGCTCCACCCCGCAGGACGCGGACAGGATCGCCTTGGGCTTGGCATCGTCGATGCGGGTCGCCAGTTCCTTGGCCGCAAAGCCGCCGAACACCACCGAATGGATCGCCCCCAGGCGGGCGCAGGCCAGCATGGCGAACACCGCTTCCGGCACCATCGGCATGTAGATGATGACCCGGTCGCCCTTCTCGATGCCGCGCAGCCGGAGCGCCCCGGCCAGTTCGGCAACCTTGGCCAGCAGTTGCGCATAGGTGAAGCGGGTCTTGATGTTGGTGACCGGGCTGTCGTAGATCAGCGCGTCCTGGTCGCCGCGGCCCGCCAGCACGTGGCGGTCCAGGCAGTTCCACGCGGTGTTGACCGTGCCGCCGGGGAACCAGCGGTAGATCGGCTTGGCGGAGTCGTCGAGGATCGCCGTCGGCTTGGCCACCCAGTCGATCGCCTCGGCCGCCTGGGCCCAGAAGCCCTGCGGATC
Organism: Oleomonas cavernae; assembly: GCF_003590945.1. Classification (NCBI taxonomy): domain Bacteria; kingdom Pseudomonadati; phylum Pseudomonadota; class Alphaproteobacteria; order Acetobacterales; family Acetobacteraceae; genus Oleomonas; species Oleomonas cavernae. The sequence goes on from NZ_QYUK01000011.1 coordinate 3,389,477, forward strand.
CGCCTGCCACCGCGCATACATGTCTGAATAGGCGCCCATGACCATTTCCCCGTTGGAGTGTCGTTCTGATTGGCGGGAATTCAGCGCAGGCGCTCACCCGAATGCAACGTCCAAATGGTTGGGTTGCCCCTGACTTTGGTCGCAGAAATCGGCCTGCGCCTTGCCGTCAAGGATCGGTCCGAACCCCCGCGAGGCCGGCTAGAGCCTTGCCCGGACAAGGTTTTTCGCTGCCGACGGCACGCATTTGGCGGGATTTTCATTACGCCCGTGCGGATTCCCGACACCGTGTTATAGTGCGCGCCGCACAACATCCCCCCGATGACCCTAGACCTTTCCATTCTTGTCCTGCTTGTGGCGCTGAACGCCTTCCTGGTGATGGCGGAGCTGGCCGTGGTCGCCGCCAAACGGGCGCGGCTGAAACGGGCCGCAGACGCCGGCAGCGAATCCGCCCGCGTCGCCCTAGCCCTGGCGGCCGATCCGGGCAAGTTCCTGTCCACCGTCCAGGTCGGCATCACCGCCATCGGCACCCTGTCGGGCGCCTTCGGCGGCCAGGTCCTGGCCGGCCCGCTGACCGAGCAGTTGAGCCGGATCCCCGCCCTGGCGCCCTATGCCGACGAGCTGGCCATCGCCATCATCGTCATCGGCCTCACCTATGTGACCTTGATCCTGGGCGAGTTGGTGCCCAAGCGCCTGGCCCTGGCGCGGGCGGAATCGATCGCCACCTTCGTCGCCCGGCCCCTGCGCTTCCTGGCGGCGATCGGCGCGCCGGCGGTGTGGTTCATCAACACCTCGACCAACCTGGTGCTGAAGCTGCTGCCCAAGGGCTCGAAGGAACCCGACGTCACCGACGAGGAAGTGCGCATCCTGATGCAGGAGGGCACCGCCACCGGCCATTTCCACGAGGCCGAGCGGGCCATCGTCGAGATGACCCTGCGTTTGGGCGATCGCAACGTCGATGCCCTGATGACCCCGCGCACCCAGATCGAATGGCTGGATGTGGAGGATGCCCCGCGCAAGACCTGGACCAAGATCGCGGAAAGCCATTACTCCCGCTTCCCGGTAAAGAAGGGCACCTCCAAGCACGTCCTGGGCTTCGTCCAGGTCAAGGATCTGTTCGCCCAGCCGCAGACCCTTCAGGGCAAGCCGGTCGACCTCGCCGCGGCGATCCACCCGGCACTCTACATTCCCGAGACCACGCCGGCCCTGAAGGCGCTGGAGCTGTTCCGGGCCAACGGCAGCCCGCTGGCCCTGATCGTCGACGAATACGGCGACATCCAGGGCCTGGTCACCCTGACCGACCTGCTCGAGGCCCTGATCGGCGAACTCGAGGAAGCCGATACGCCGGATACCGAAAGATCGGTTGTCCAGCGCGAGGACGGTTCCTATCTGATCGACGGCGGCTATTCGCTGGACCGGCTGTGGGACGTTCTCGGCGTGGCCGAACCCCGCATCGAGGACGGCGACTACAACACGCTGGGCGGCCTGATGATGCACCGCCTCAAGCGCATCCCGTCCGCGGGGGATCACTTCCCCTTCGGCGGCTTCCGTTTCGAGGTCGTGGACATGGATGGCCGCCGGGTGGACAAGGTGCTGGTCAGCCTGTTACCTGACGACGACACTGGTACCTGAGCGCGTGTCGGGCCGATGCTGATACCAATGACAAACGGCGCCCGGGTGGCGCCGTTGCCAACCAGATAAGGGGGCTCCGGTGGACTGGAACATAATCGTCGATCAATTGGTGGCGCTGGGCGGCGTCGTTCTCGTCGACCTGGTGATGGCCGGCGACAATGCCATCGTGATCGGCCTCGCGGCTTCGGCGGTGGCGCCGGAGTTGCGCAAGAGGGTGATCCTGTGGGGCCTGGTCGGTGCCATGGTCCTGCGTATCGCCTTTGCCAGCGTTACCACCCAGTTGCTCGGCATCATCGGCCTGACCCTGGCGGGCGGCATCCTGCTGCTATGGGTGGCCTGGAAGATGTGGCGCGAGATCGATGCCCAGCGCAAGGCGCGCGCCGCCGGCAAGGAGGAGGGGGAGGAAGAGTTCTTCCCCGGCGAGAAGGCCCCCACGACCTTCCGCGGCGCCGTGCTGCAGATCATCCTGGCCGACGTCTCCATGTCGCTCGACAATGTGCTGGCGGTCGCTGCCGTCGCCAAGGAACACCTCTGGGTCCTGGTTGCCGGCTTGATCCTGTCCATCGCCCTGATGGGCGCGGCCGCGACCCTGGTCGCCAACCTGCTCAAGCGCTACCACTGGATCGCCTATGTCGGCCTCGCGGTCATCGCCTATGTCGCAGTGGACATGATCTATCGTGGCACGGTACAGGTGGTGGAAGCGGCGGGCTGACACGCCGCGATCGACTGTCTTCGAGAGGGCCGTTCTCAAGACCTGAATGGCCCCCTCCTTGGGGGGAAGCGACATGACCACGCCCAATCCCTACGAAACCGACCTCGACAAGAACCCCGCCAACTATGTTCCCCTGACGCCGATCGGCTTCCTGGAGCGGGCGGCGGCGGTCTATCCCAATCGCACCGCCATCATCCATGGCGAGTGGCGCATCGACTATGCGCAAGCCTATGCCCGTGCCCGCCGCCTGGCCTCGGCCCTGGCGGCGCGCGGCGTGGCGCGGGGCGATACGGTATCGGTCATGGCGCCGAACATTCCCCCGGTGCTCGACGCCCATTTCGGCGTACCCATGCTGGGCGCCGTGCTCAACACGCTGAACATCCGCCTGGACGCGGCGACCATCGCCTTCACCCTGGACCATGCCCAGACCAAGGTGCTGATCACCGACCGTGAATTCTCGGCCGTAACCAGGCAGGCCCTGGCCCTGGCCAAGGTGAAGCCGCTGGTCATCGACATCGACGATCCGCAATACACCGGCAAGGGCGAGCGCCTGGGCGAGATCGAGTACGAGGAGTTCATCGCCGGCGGTGACCCGGGCTTCGTCTGGTCGGGCCCTGGCGACGAATGGCAGTCGATCAGCCTGAACTACACCTCGGGCACCACGGGCAACCCCAAGGGCGTGGTCTACCACCACCGCGGCGCCTATCTCAACGCGGTCGACAACATCGTCTCGGCCGGCATGGTCGGGCAGTCGGTCTATCTGTGGACCCTGCCGATGTTCCACTGCAACGGCTGGTGCTTCACCTGGTCGCTGGCGATCGTGGCGGGCACCCATGTCTGCCTGCGCCGGGTCGAGGCGGGCGCCATCTTCGCCGCGATCGAGAAGTACAAGGTCACGCACCTGTGCGGCGCCCCCATCGTCATGGGCATGCTGATCAATGCCGGTGCCGAGCAGAAGCGCCCCCTGCCCCACAAGGTGGAACTGCTGACCGCCGCCGCCCCGCCGCCCGCCGCCGTGATCGCGGCGATGGAGGCCAACGGCTTCAAGATCACGCACCTGTACGGCCTGACCGAGACCTATGGCCCGGCCACCATCTGCGCCTGGAACGAGGACTGGGACGCCCTGGCGGCGGACGAACAGGCGGCGCTGAAGGCCCGCCAGGGCGTGAAGTCGCCCTTGCTGGCCGGCCTCGACGTGATGGATCCCGAGACCATGGCGCCCGTGCCGCGCGACGGCGTGACCATGGGCGAGGTCATGTTCCGCGGCAACCTGGTCATGAAGGGCTACTTGAAGAACCCCAAGGCCACGCAGGAAGCCTTCGCCGGCGGCTGGTTCCATTCCGGCGACCTAGGGGTAATGCACCCGGACGGTTACATCCAGCTCAAGGACCGCTCCAAGGACATCATCATCTCGGGCGGCGAGAACATCTCGACCATCGAGGTCGAGGATGTGCTCTACAAGCATCCCAAGATCCTGGAAGTGGCGGTGGTGGCACGCCCGGACGAGCGCTGGGGCGAAACCCCCTGCGCCTTCGTGACGCTCAAGACCGGCCAGACCCTGACCGAGCAGGAAGTGATCGCCTTCTGCAAGGAAAACCTCGCCGGCTACAAGGTGCCGCGCACCGTGGTCTTCGAGGACCTGCCCAAGACCTCGACCGGCAAGATCCAGAAGTATGTGCTGAGGGATAGGGCTAAAGCGCTCTGAGACCCGGCATCCCTCCTCACCCAACCCTCTCCTCCCAGGAGGAGAGGGCTAATTGAGCCCCCTCCGCCCTTCAGGGGGGAGGGGTTGGGGGAGGTGGGTGTCGCCGCCTTACTTCATCGTCGGGATCGAGAATTCCGCGCCCGAGCGGATGCCGGTCGGCCAGCGGCTGGTGACCGTCTTCACCTTGGTCCAGAACTTGACACCTTCGGTGCCGTGCTGGTTGGTGTCGCCGAAGGCCGAGCGCTTCCAGCCGCCGAAGCTGTGATAGGCCAGCGGCACCGGGATCGGCACGTTGATGCCGACCATGCCGACCTGGACGCGGCTGGCGAAATCGCGCGCCGCATCGCCGTCGCGGGTGTAGATCGCGACACCGTTGCCGTACATGTGCTTGGTCGGCAGTTCCACCGCCTCGTCGAAATCCTTGGCGCGCACGACCGACAGGACGGGCCCGAAGATTTCTTCCTTGTAGATCTTCATGTCGGGCGTGACATGGTCGAACAGGCAGCCGCCCATGAAGTAGCCGTTCTCATAGCCCTGGAGCTTGAAGTTGCGGCCGTCGACCAGCAGCTTGGCGCCTTCCGAGACGCCGTGGTCGACATAGCCGCGCACCTTGGCCAGCAGTTCGGCCGAAACCATCGGGCCGTAGTCCGAGGTCGGGTCGTTCGACGGGCCGACCTTCAGGGACTCGACGCGCGGCAGCAGCTTGTCGATCAGCGCGTCGGCGGTCTTCTCGCCCACCGGCACGGCGACCGAGATCGCCATGCAGCGCTCGCCGGCCGAGCCGTAGCCCGCACCGATCAGCGCGTCGGCGACCTGGTCCAGGTCGGCGTCAGGCATGATGATCATGTGGTTCTTGGCGCCGCCCATGGCCTGCACCCGCTTGCCGTTCGCCGCCCCCGTCGCATAGACGTAGGAGGCGATGTTGGTCGAGCCGACGAAGGAGATGGCCGGCACGCGCGGATCGGTCAGCAGGGTGTCGACTGCGATCTTGTCGCCGATCACCAGGTTCAGCACGCCCGGCGGGCCGCCGGCCTCGATGAACAACTCGGCCAGGCGCAGCGGCACCGAGGGGTCCTTCTCGGAGGGCTTGCACACGAAGGTGTTGCCGCAGGCAATGGCCACGCCGAACATCCACATCGGGATCATGGCGGGGAAGTTGAACGGCGTGATGCCGGCGACCACGCCGAGCGGCTGGCGCATCGAATACATGTCAATGCCCGGGCCGGCGCCTTCGGTGAAGTCGCCTTTCAGCAGGTGCGGGATGCCGCAGGCGAATTCGATCACTTCCAGGCCGCGCTGGATGTCGCCCTTGGCGTCCGAGATCACCTTGCCGTGCTCCTCGGACAGGAGGGCGGCGAGATTGTCCATCTCGCGCTCGACCAGTTCCTTGAACCTGAACATCACGCGGGCGCGCTTCTGGGGGTTCTGCGCCGACCACGAGGGGAAGGCCGCCTCGGCCGCCGAGATCGCCGCTTCGACTTCCGCCTGCGTCGCCAGCGGGGCCTGCTTCACCACTTCGCCCAGCGTCGGGTTGTAGACGTCCTGGAAGCGGCCGCTCTGGCCCTCCACGTGGCGCCCATTGATGAAATGGGTCAGTTGCTTCATGGCGTTTTTCCCTGAATGACGGCGGTCAGCGTTGGCTGGGGGGAAAACTGGCACAGGTGCCCGAAATCTTCTACCCGCGTTGACGCAGTACCATTGTGCGCAAACACAGACAGGGCATGATGGGTTTTATGGATAAAGCCCTACCCTCCCTGGTGTGAGGGCACAATAGGGTAAGGGGGAGAGGCGCAGCATGACCGGCAAGCTCGACTGGGACGACCTGCGCTATCTCCTGGCCGTGGCCCGTGCCGGCCGGGTCTCGACCGCAGCCAAGCGGCTGGGGGTCGACCATTCGACGGTGATCCGCCGCATCGGCGTACTGGAGGAGGCGCTGGGCGCCCGCCTGGTCGACCGCGGCCCCACCGGCTATGACCTGACCGACCGCGGCGTGACCCTGGTCGCCGCCGCCGAACAGATGGAGGGGCTGGCCCTGGCCGCGCTCGACGAACTCTCCGGCGCCGATGCCAAGGTCTCGGGCGCGGTGCGCATCGGCGCGCCCGACGGCTTCGGCACCCTGTTCCTGGCGCCGCGCATCGGCCGCCTGGCCAACCTGCACCCGGGGCTGGAACTGCAACTGATCGCCATGCCCCGGGTCTTCAGCCTGTCCAAGCGCGAGGCGGATCTCGCCATCGGCCTGTCGCCGCCCCGCTCGGGCCGGCTGGTGGCGACCAAGCTGACCGATTATCGCCTGGGCCTTTACGGCGCCAAATCCTACATCGCCCTGCGCGGCATGCCCGGGGCGATCGAGGAACTGCCCAGCCACACCTTCATCGGCTATATCGACGACCTGCTCTACACGCCGGAACTGGACTATCTGGCCGAGATCCACCCCGGCATCAAAGCCTCGCTGCGCAGCGCCGGGCTGATCGCTCAATTGCAGTCGGCCAAGGCCGGCTTCGGCCTGTGCGTGCTGCCCCATTTCGCCGCCGCCGGCGAGCCCAGCCTGGTCCCGGTCCTGCCGGACAAGGTCGGGCTGATCCGCTCTTTGTGGCTGCTGACCCACAGCGACCTCAAGGACCTGCCGCGCATCCGTGCCGTCAGCCGCTTCCTGACCGAGGAGACCCGCGCCAGCCGCGACCTGTTCCTGCCGTGATCTTTGAGGTTGCCGGCACACAACGCGCCACATTCACCCCCCGCGTCATCCCGGCCTCGAGCCGGGATCTTTCGGGCGGTGTTCCCGTTGCTTCAACTTCACAAGATCCCGGCTCGAGGCCGGGATGACGAAACAGGGGGGCTTTGCCCATGGCCGCGGCACGCGGAACCGCTAAAGTAGCGTTCCTCGAATTGGGATCGCCATGGATCTGACCTACCAGATCATCCTGATCGGCGCCCTGATGGGTGTCTTCGCCATTGTCGCCGGGCGCGTCTCCTCGCGCCTGGGTGCCCCCGTACTGCTGGTCTTCTTGGGCCTGGGCATGCTGGCGGGCGAAGACGGCCTGGGCATTCGCTTCGACGATGTCTCGGCCGCCTATTTCGTCTGTTCGATCTCGCTGGCCGTGATCCTGTTCGACGGCGGCCTGCGCACCCACCGCTCCACCTTCGCCATCGCCGGCCGGCCGGCCCTGGTGCTGGCAACCGTGGGGGTGGCATTGACCGCGGGCCTGGTGGGCATCGCCGCCTGGGCCGTGTTCGGCACGCCGCCGGCCGGCGCCCTGCTGATCGGGGCGATCGTCGCCTCGACCGACGCCGCCGCCGTGTTCTTCCTGCTGCGCCTGCAAAAGCTCGACATCGCGCGCCGCGTCGCCGCCACCCTGGAAGTCGAATCCGGCCTGAACGACCCGATGGCGATCTTCCTGACCCTGATCGCCATCGAACTGGTCCAGGGCGTCGACCTGACCATGGCCGATGCCCTGCTGCGCTTCGCCCTCCAGATCGGCGGCGGGGCGCTGATCGGCTGGGCCGGGGGGCGGACCATCGTGTTCCTGGTCAACCGGCTGGAAACCGCGGCCGGGCTCTACCCGATCCTGGTCGTCACCTCGGCGCTCGCCGTCTTCGCCGGGGCGCAGTTGATCCATGCCTCGGGCTTCCTGGCAATCTATGTCGCCGGCTGCGTGCTGGGCAACGAGCGCCACCGCGCCAGCCAGCTCATCCTGCGCTTCCACGACGGCATCGCCTGGCTGGCCCAGATCGCCATGCTGGTCACGCTGGGCCTGCTGGTCACGCCCACGAAGCTGCTGCCGGTGCTGCTCCCGGCCCTGGCGATCACCGCCGTGCTGATGCTGGTCGCGCGGCCGGTCGCCGTCTTTCTGTGCCTGTGGCCGTTCAAGTTTTCCATGCGCGAACGCGCTTTCGCCGCCTGGGTGGGGCTGCGCGGTGCGGTGCCGATCTACCTCGCCCTGCCGGCCATCCTGGAACACCTGGCCGGCGGCGAGGCGCTGTTCGGCGTCGCCTTCGTGGTCGTGCTCGCCTCCCTGCTGCTACAGGGCTGGACCGTGGCGCCGGCCGCGCGCTTCCTCAACCTGGCCCTGCCGCCGTCCAAGGCCCAGGCCGACCGGCGCGACGTCGACGTGCCGCTGGGCGCCCACCGCGATATCGTCGGTTACACCGTGCTGCCGGGATCGAGCGTGCTGGACCTGCCCTTCAACCGGCTGCACATGCCCGAAGGGGCCCGCATCCTGTCGATCCTGCGCGCCGGGGCGGTGGTCGAACTCGCCACCCTGGACCGGCTGGCGCCGCGCGACTACGTGCTGGTGGTCGCCGACCCGGAGCAGATCCACACCCTGGACCGGATGTTCGCCCCCCGGCGCAAGGACGGCGGCAACCTGGCCGCGATCGGCGAGTTCATGGTCGATGCCCGCCAGCCGATCGACGACCTCGGCCGCCTCTACGGCATCGACATCCGGCCCCAGGATGTCGGCCACAGCATCGCCACGGTGATGGCCGACGCCTTCTCGGGCAAGCCGGTGGCCGGCGACCGCCTGCCCTACGGCCCGGTCGAACTGGTGGTGCGCACCCTGGACGACGGCGACCAGATCATCGGCGTCGGCCTGGAACTGGAGCCCGAGGCCGACCGCCCCACCCTGGCCCGCCTGTTCGGCCCCCGGCTCTGGGCGGCCCTGGGCAATGGCGCGCGGCGCCTGCGCGCCGCGCCGGGCTTCCTGTTTCGCCGGCTTGCGAGACGCGGCCGAGGCGCCTAAAAGGAGCCCGGACCAAAGCCGCATGGCGCAACAAGAGGAGTGGCGGCAGGCATGGTGACGCTTTACCACATCCTCGACGGCCGGTTGGAGCGCACGCCCTGGCGCCTGGGCGCGCCCCTGCCCGAGCGGCTGGTCTGGGCCGACATCTTCGAGCCCACGACAGCCGAGGAACAGTCGCTTGAGGCCTTGCTGGGCCTCGACCTGCCGACCCGCGCCCAGATGGGCGAGATCGAAGCCTCGTCGCGCCTCTATGAAATCGACGGCGCCCGCTTCATGACAGCCACGGTGCTCTCCAAGGCCGAAACGCCGGAGGCCGAGGCCAGCGCCATCACCTTCGTCATGGCCAACCATGTCCTGGTCTCCCTGCGCTATACCGATCCCCTGGCCTTTTCCGTCTATGCCGCCCGGGCGCTGAAACTGCCGGCCCTTTGCGAAACCGGCGAAACCGCCATGGCCGGGCTGATCGAGGCGATCATCGACCGCGCCGCCGACGTGCTGGAAAACGTCGCCGCCGAGATGGACGCGCTGTCGCGGGAGATCTTCCGGGTGAAGACGGGCGAGAAGGAGTCGATCGACCTCGAGGACGCGCTGCGCCAGCTCGGCCGCTTCTCCGACCTTGCCGGCAAGGTGCGGGAGAGCACCGCCTCGATGGAGCGGGTGATCACCTTCCTGACCCAGGTGCTCCAGACCGAGGTGAAGAAGGACTATCGCGCCCGGCTGAAGACCATGGCGCGCGACATCCGCTCGATCGCCGAACACGCCTCGGCCCTGGCCCAGAAGGTGAACTTCCTGCTCGACGCCACCTTAGGCCTGATCAATATCGAACAGACCCGGGTCATCAAGATCCTATCGGTCGCGGCCACCGTGTTCCTGCCGCCCACCCTGATGGCCTCGATCTTCGGCATGAACTTCGACGTCATGCCCGAACTGCACTGGGACTTCGGCTATCCCATGGCGATCGTGCTGATGATCGTCTCGGCCGTGCTGCCCTATTTCTACTTCAAGCGCAAACGCTGGCTGTGATCCCTGCCCGTCAAACCGGCATCCCCTCTCCGCCGCTTGCGGGGGAGAGGGAGGGGCCCGTTGCGCCAGCAACGGGAGGGTGAGGTGGCGGGTCGTGAGAGAACACGCTTTGCGCCGTCGACCCACCTCACCCAACCCTCTCCCCCAGAGGGCGGAGAGGGCTTTACGACGCGCATCTGTCCAACTGAGGGTTAGCCCATGGACCTTTTTCTTCTCTTCTCGGTCTTGCTGATCGGCGCGGTCGAGGGCCTGACCGAGTTCCTGCCGGTGTCGTCGACCGGACACCTGATCGTGCTGAAGGAACTGCTCGGCGTGCCCCTGCCCTCGGCCTTCCTCATCGCCATCCAGTTGGGCGCGATCCTGGCGGTGTGCCTGGTCTATTCCCGCCGGCTCGGCGATACCGTGGTGGGCCTGGTCGCCCGCGACGCCAGGGCCTGGCGCTTTACCGTCAATGTCACCCTGGCCTTCCTGCCGGCGGTGGCGGTCGGGCTGCTGGCTTACGGCTTCATCAAATCGGTGCTGCTGGAAAGCCCACGGACCGTGGCCGTCGCGCTGATCGTCGGCGGCCTGGCGATCCTGGCCATCGAGCGTCTGGTCAAGACCCCGCGCGTCCACAGCATCGATGCGATGACCCCGGGCCTGGCCTTGAAGATCGGCCTCGTCCAGTGCCTGGCCATGATCCCGGGCGTCTCGCGCTCGGGCGCCACCATCATGGGCGGCCTGTCCTTCGGGCTGGCGCGCCGGCCGGCGGCCGAATTCTCGTTCTTCCTGGCGATCCCGACCATGATCGCGGCCACCGGCTACGACCTCTACAAGACCGCCGGCACGCTCACCAGCGACGGCGCCTTGCTGATCGCCATCGGCTTTGCCGTGGCCTTCGTCGTCGCCGCCATCGTGGTCCGGGCGGCGGTGGGCTTCATCGAACGCCACGGCTTCACCCCCTTTGCCTGGTATCGCATCGCGCTGGGCTCGGGCATTCTGCTCTGGCTGGCGCTGCGCTGACCGCCGCCGGCCAACGGAGGAGAGCCATGGACGTGTTGCGCACGCCGGAGGATCGCTTTGCCGATTTGCCCGGCTATGCCTTTCCGCCTCGCTACGTCGAGAACCTGCCGGGTTTCGCCGGCCTGCGCCTGCACTACCTCGACGAAGGGCCGCGGGAGGCCGCACAGACCTTCCTGTGCCTGCACGGCCAGCCAAGCTGGAGCTACCTCTACCGGCGCATGATCCCGGTCTTCACCGCCGCGGGCGGGCGGGTGATCGCCCCCGACCTGTTCGGCTTCGGCCGCTCCGACAAGCCGGCGGACGACGCGACCTATACCTATCATTTCCACCGCGACAGCCTGATCCGCCTGATCGAGCACCTGGACCTGACCAACGTCACCCTGGTTTGCCAAGACTGGGGCGGCCTTTACGGCCTGACCATCGTGCCCGATATGCCGGCGCGCTTCTCGCGCCTGATCGTGATGAATACGGCGATCCCGGTGGGCGAGAGCCCGGGCCCCGGCTTTGACGCCTGGAAGGCGTTCAACCGCACCCAGCCCGACATGGCGGTGGGCCGCCTGATCGCCCGCGGCACGCCGCACCTGACCCCGGCCGAAACCGCCGCCTATGACGCGCCCTACCCGGATGCCCGCTACAAGGGTGGCGTGCGGCGGTTCCCCGAACTGGTGCCGGTCAGCCCTGAGATGGACGGCACGGATGAGGGCATCCGCGCCCGCGCCTTCTGGTCGAACGCGTGGCAGGGCCAGAGCTTCATGGCCATCGGCATGGCCGACCCGGTGCTGGGCCCGCCGGCCATGCGCTTCCTCCACCGCCTGATCCGCAACTGCCCGCCGCCCCTGGAGATCGAGGGCGGCGGGCACTTCGTGCAGGAATGGGGCGAGCCGATCGCGACGGCAGCACTCGCCGCCTTCGGCGGGCGCTGACTAGGCCAGCAGGACGTCGCCCACCCCGAAATCGGCCAGGGCGGTGTGCAGCAGGGTGATGCTGCTGCCGCCCGTGTCGATCACCACGCTGTCGCCTTGCTGGCGGGCGGCGGCGAGCACCGCGCCGGCCGAGGCAAAGACATCGGCGGAGAATACCAGCAGGTCGTGGCCGTGTTCGTGGATGTTGAAATCGCTGATCACGTCATGGCCGAAGGCGGCATCGCGGAAGACGAAACGGTCGCTGCCCACCCCGCCCGACAGCACGTCGTCGCCGGTATCGCCGCGCAGCGTGTCGTTGCCCGCCCCGCCATAGATCGTGTCGTTGCCGACGCTGCCCACCAGGGCATCGTCACCGTCACCGCCGTGCAGCAGGTCGAGGCCACGGCCGCCCGACAGGCGGTCATTGCCGCCCAGGCCGAAGATGCGGTCGTCGCCGGCGCTGCCGGTCAGCGCATCCACGCCGGCCCCGCCGTCCTGGTGCGCCACATAGGCGACCTGTTTGGCCGCCCCGCCGTTCAGGCCGCCCGCCTCGACCTTGTAGGTGGTCAGCAGCGTGCCCTGGAAGGTTACCCGTTCGACGTCGTGCAGTTCCTTGAGGCCGTTGGCCCCGGTGCGGTCGAGCAGGAACAGCGTGCCGTCCGCCGTCTTGAGCGCGTCATACTGGCCGGCCGCCCCGGCAAGGTCGGCCGCGTCGGTCCCATCGGCGCCGGCCACCGTGTCGGTGCCGCTCGACAAGCGGAAGCGGTCGTTGCCGGCGAAGCCGTCGAGGAAGTCGTCGCTGCGGCCGTCCTGCAGCCGGTCGGTGAATTGCGTGCCGATCAGGAAGGCCGGATCGCCGAAATGATCCGAGGTCGGCGTCGCCCGGTCGTAGACCCAGGTGATTGAACGGGTGAGCGCGGTGAGGTTCGAGACCAGGATGACGCTGTCCTGCTCGATATGGTCATAAAAGGTCGACGCCCCGATCCGGTCGACGGCATTCAGGAATATGCCCTCCACATGGGAGGCCCAGCCCGTCAGATTGGCCAGGGAGAAAATGCCGTAGGGCCACAGCGGCGCGGCATAGGCGTCGTCGAACAGGATCAGGTTGTCGACCGTGGTATTGAACTTGGGGTCGTTGGGGAACAGGACCGTATCCCAGGCATCACCCAGTTTTTCGGCGTCCCCGGCAACACGGTAGACGACATCGTTCTCGAAGCCGATGTTGAAGATGCCCGGCCGGTCCACGATCTTCGGCGGCTCGGCGGCCATATAGTCGGACTGGGCATAGAAGCCGCCCCAGTCGGTGTCCTTGAGCGCAAACATGCCATCGGTGATGCCGGCGCCCAGGCTATAGCCGGTGACCAGCACGTCCCTGCCGGTCAGCCCTTGTTCCTGGGTGTAGGCCTTGAGTGCCTCGATCAGGAAGTCGAAGGCATGGACATAGTCGCCGGTGATCATCGCCGGGTAATCGATGACATCGGTGGCACTGTTGGTGCCGACGAAGACCAGGGCGATCTTGGTCAGGTTTCCATCGGCGTCATACTCGCCCATGACCTTGGCCTGGGAGGATTGAAGCCCCTGAAAGGTCGGGCCATCCCCCTGGATGTAACCCGTTGGATCGACTTTCTCGGGGCCTATCCCCAACGCGCCCGGCGGGATCTCCCGCCAGCCGTCGGGCAGCGGCGGTGGCGAGAGATTGGCGAGATCCAACAGCGGGGCGGCGCCGGAAAATACCACCGAGGCAGAAGACGGAAGATTCGCCAGGGCCGCCAGGCCCCAGGCATCCGACAGGAGCTCGCGCGCGTCCGCACCCTTGTAGTCAAAAATCGGCACAATCCCCTCCGCTATTGTTCTGCTTGTGCCGGCCGGCCTATGCCAGCAGGAGATCGCCGGCGCCGAGGTCGGCAAGCTGGGTGTGGATCAGGGTGACGCTGTCGGTACCGACACCGATGACCACATTGTCGTCTTGCTGGTGGGCGGCCGCCAGCACCGCAGCGGTAGAGGCGAACAGGTCGGCGGAGAACACCAGCAGGTCGTGGCCGTGTTCGTGGATGTTGAAGTCACCGACCACATCGTTGCCGAAGCCGGGCCCGCGGAAGACGAAACGGTCGCTGCCCACCCCGCCCGACAGCACGTCGTTGCCGGTATCGCCGCGCAGCGTGTCGTTGCCCGCCCCGCCATAGATCGTGTCGTTGCCGACGCTGCCCACCAGGGCATCGTCGCCATCGCCGCCATGCAGCAGGTCGAGGCCCCGCCCACCCGACAGGCGGTCATTGCCGCCCAGGCCGAAGACGCGGTCGTCGCCGGCGCTGCCGGTCAGCGCATCCACGCCGGCCCCGCCGTCCTGGTGCGCCACATAGGCGACCTGTTTGCCGATCCCGCCGTTCAGGCCGCCCGCCTCGACCTTGTAGGTGGTCAGCAGCGTGCCCTGGAAGGTTACCCGCTCGACGTCGTGCAGTCCCTTGAGGCCGTTGGCGCCGGTGCGATCGAGCAGGAACAGCGTGCCGTCCGCCGTCTTGAGCGCATCGTACTGGCCGGCGCTGCCCGCCAGGTCGGCCGCGTCGGTGCCCTCGCCGCCGGCCACCGTGTCGGTGCCGCTCGACAAGCGGAAGCGGTCGTTGCCGGCGAAGCCGTCGAGGAAGTCGTCGCTGCGGCCATCCTGCAGCCGGTCGGTGAATTGCGTGCCGATCAGGAAGGCCGGATCGCCGAAGTGATCGGAAGTAGGCGTCGCCCGGTCGTAGACCCAGGTGAGGGGACGGGTGAGCGCGGTCAGATGCGAGACCAGGATGACGCTGTCCTGCTCGATAGAGTCATAGAAGGTGGAGGCGCTGATCTTGTCGACGATGTTCAGGAACACGCCTTCGATATGGGAGATCCAGCCGGTCAGGTTGGGAATCGAGAAAATGCCGTAGGGCCACAGCGGCGAGGCATAGGCATCGTCGAACAGGATCAGGTTGTCGACCGTGGTGTTGAACTTGGGGTCATTGGGAAACAGGATCGTGTCAAGGGCGTCGCCCACGCTTTCCGCGTCGCCGGCCGCCCGATAGACCACGTCGTTCTCGAAGCCGATGTTGAAGATGCCGGGCCGGTCGACGATCTTGGGCACTTCCGCGGCCAGATAGTCCGACTCGGCATAGAAACCGCCCCAGTCGGTGTCTTTGAGCGCGAACATGTCGTCGGTGGCGCCGGCGCCCAGGCTGTAGCCGGTCACCAGGACATCCTTGCCGGTCAGGCCATGGGCCTTGGTATAGGCTGTCAGGGCATCGATCAGATAATCGAAGGCGTGAATGTACTCGCCCGTGATCATCGCCGGATAGTCGATGACGTCGGTCACGTTGTTGGTCGGCGCCAGCACCAGGGAGATCTTGGTCAGGTTGCCGGCACCGTCGTATTCACCCCAGATCTTGGCCTGGGAGGTCTGCAGGCCCTGGAGCGTCGGCCCGTCGCCCATGATGAAGCCCAGGAAATCGACGTGTTCGGGACCGATGCCCAGGGCGCTGGCCGGGATTTCGCGCCAGCCGTCGGGCGGGGCCGCCGTGGTGCCGTAGGTGATGTTCAGCAGGGGATTGGCGATCGGCAACGCCCCTTCCGAGGCGAAGGACTGGATGCCGGTATAGGCGGCAAGCCCCCAGGCATCCGACAGCAATGGCCGGGCGTCTTCGCCCTTGTAGTCGAAAATCGGCACGTTGCCTCTCCGCTATTTTTGGTTTCTTGCTCGTACGCCGACGGGAATTTGCGTAACACGCGCGAATTCCTGCGGCACGCGGCAATAGCGCCAAAGCGGCGGAAATCTGGGGCAAACGGATATATCTAAGCCCTCTCCTCCGCGGGAGGAGAGGGTTGGGTGAGGAGGTCGTCGGGGCAAAGTGTCGACATCTCGAGGCGGCCTGACCCACCTCCCCAGCCCCTCCCCCCGCAAGCGGGCGGAGGGGAGTCGCAACGGTCAGAGCTTCTTGACCTCTTCGAGGAACCTGGCCACGCCCTCGCGCATGCCGGCGGCCTGCTCGGCCAGGGACGATGCCGCGTCGGCCACCTTGTGTACGACGCTGCCCGCCTCGTCGGTCGCGCGCGACAGCACGCCGACATTGGCCGTGACTTCGCGCGTACCGCCCGCCGCCTCCTGGACGTTGCGGCTGATTTCCTGGACCGCGCTGCCCTGCTGTTCGACCGCGGCGGCAATGGCCCCGGCGATCTCGTTGATCTGGCCGATGGTCTTGGTGATGGCGGTGATCGCCCCCACGGCATCCTGGGTCGCCCCTTGAATGGACGTGATCTGGCCGGCGATCTCGTCGGTCGCCTTGGCGGTCTGGTTGGCGAGGTTCTTCACCTCGGAGGCGACCACGGCAAAGCCCTTGCCCGCTTCGCCGGCGCGCGCCGCCTCGATCGTGGCGTTGAGCGCCAGCAGGTTGGTCTGGCCGGCGATGTCGTTGATCAGCTTGACCACCGCACCCACCCGTTCCGAGGCTTCGGCCAGGCCCTTGACGGTGATGTTGGTCTGCTCGGCCTGGGCCACGGCGGCCTGGGCGACCGAGGACGACTGGATCGCCTGGCGGCCGATCTCAGCCACCGAGGCAGCCAGTTCCTCGGTTGCGGCGGCCACGGTCTGGACGTTCGACGAGGCTTCGTCGGCATTGGAGGCGATGGTCTCGGCCTGGGTGACGGCCCGCTGCACGGCGCCGGCCATGACCTCGGAGGCCGCGTTCAGCTCGACTGACGAACCGGCGACGGAGTCGACCGCGGTCTTCACCGTGCGCTCGAACGTGTCGATCACGTTGACCGTCTTGGTGACGATCGCCCAGGTCACCATCGGGCCGATGTAGCTGCCGTCATCGTCCATGATCGCCGAGACGCGCAGGTCCAGCGTCTCAGGGCCCAGCTTGATCTTGGCGCTGTGCGGCAGGTTGCGGGGATCGGCCAGCATCCGGCGCTGGTGGCTGGGGTTCTTGTGGAAGATGTCGATGCAGGTGCCCAGCGCGTTGTCGGCCTTGATCGGCAGCAGGTGTTCGACCGCCCTCAGGGTATTGGTCGAGGTGCGGTTGATGTAGTTGATCTCCAGCGTGTCCTTGTCGGCGGTCATGACGTTGATCGGCATGTCGTCGAGCATGCGCATCAGGCGCTTGGTCTCTTTTTCCTGGCGCACGAAATCGGTGATGATCGACCAGGTCAGCATCGGCCCGGTGTACTGGCCCTGGGCGTCGTAGATGGCCGAGACCTGAAGATCCAGGATCTCGTCGCCCAGCTTGATGCGGGCGCGGTGCGGCAGGTTCTTGGGGTCGGCCAGGAGGCGGCGCTGATGGCTGGGGTTCTTGTGGAAGATGTCGATCGAGCGACCCAGGAGCTGGTCGGCCTTGGCCGGCAGCAGGTGCTCGAGCTTGCGCAGGGTCTCGACCGAGGTCTTGTTCATATAGGTGATCGAGAAATCCTTGAGCTCGCACATCATGACGTTGACCGGCATGGCATCGAGCATCTGTTTGAGCGCGGCCAGCTCGGACTTGGCCCCGACCAGGGCGGCCGCTTCCGCTTCTTGTTCTTTCCGGCGCAGTGCAAACATGGGGTTTCCTCGAGGCTTTAATTCGACCGCCTCATAGTGATCGGCAATCCCTAACGATTTGTTTCCAGCAAGCGGCCGTAGTAGTTCTCGGCCGGCAGGACTTCGCCTCCATCGAGGGTCAAGAGTGGTCGAGCTCGACGGCATCATTCAGGACATCGCCGCAGAAATGGCGGCGCGGACGGACCGCGGCCAGGTTGCGACCTATATTCCCGAACTGGCCCGCGTCGACCCGGCCGCCTTCGGCATCGCCCTGGTCGATGCCGAAGGCCAGGTGTGCGCCGCCGGCGACAGCGACAAACCCTTTTCCATCCAGAGCATTTCCAAGGTCTTCACCCTGACCCTGGCCCTGGGCAAGATCGGCGACGGGCTGTGGCGGCGGGTCGGGCGCGAGCCCTCGGGCAATGCCTTCAACTCGATCGTCCAGCTCGAATACGAGAAGGGGATCCCGCGCAATCCCTTCATCAATGCCGGCGCCATCGCGGTGGCCGACACCATCCTCTCGGGCCACAAGCCCAATGTGGCGCTGGGCGAGATTCTGCGCTTCCTGCAGTTCGTCTCGGACGACGAGACCATCTATATCGACCATGCCGTGGCCCGTTCGGAACAGACCACCGGCTTCCGCAATGCGGCGCTGGCCAACTACATGAAGGCCTTCGGCATCCTGGAAAACCCGGTCGAACTGGCCCTGGGCGTCTATTTCCATCATTGCGCCATCGCCATGTCGTGCCGCCAGCTCGCCATGGCCGGCCGCTACCTGGCCTTTTCAGGCCGCCACCCCACCACCGGCGCCCGCGTGGTTTCGGCCGATCGGGCGAAACGCATCAATGCCCTGATGCTGACCTGCGGCCACTACGACGGTTCGGGCGACTTCGCCTTCCGGGTCGGCTTGCCCGGCAAGAGCGGGGTGGGCGGCGGGATTCTGGCGATCGTTCCCGGCAAGGCCTCGATCTGCGTCTGGTCGCCGGGCCTCGACCCCCAGGGCAACTCCAGGCTGGGCTCGATCGCGCTCGAACTGCTGGCCAAGCGCATGCGCTGGTCGATCTTCGGGGATTGAGAGTGTGTCCCCTCGCCCCGCTTGCGGGGAGAGGGCTAGGGTGAGGGGCGTTGGGGATCCGCGCCGGAGCGGACCGGACGGCCATCGGCGCAGCCCTCGATACCCCTCACCCCGGCCCTCTCCCCGCAAGCGGGGCGAGGGAGTACCGGCGGCGGAGAGGGAGTTTTATCCCTGGCGTTCGACCATCATCTGCTTGATGCCGGCGATCGCCTTGGCCGGGTTCAGGCCCTTGGGGCAGGTATTGGCGCAGTTCATGATGGTGTGGCAGCGGTAGAGGCGGAACGGGTCCTCGAGGTCGTCGAGGCGCTCGCCGGTGCCCTCGTCGCGGCTGTCGACCAGCCAGCGGTAGGCCTGGAGCAGCACCGCGGGCCCTAAGTAACGGTCACCATTCCACCAGTAGCTGGGGCACGAGGTCGAGCAGCAGGCACACAGGATGCACTCGTAGAGGCCGTCCAGCTTCTCGCGGTCTTCCTTGCTCTGCAGGCGCTCGCGCGTGGGCGGCGGGGTCTGGGTCTGCATCCAGGGCTTGATCGAGGCATATTGCGCATAGAAGCGCGACAGGTCGGGCACCAAGTCCTTGATCACCGGCTGGTGCGGCAAGGGATAGACCCTGACCTCGCCCTTCACATCCTCGATCGCCTTGGTGCAGGCCAGCGTGTTGCCGCCGTCGATGTTCATGGCGCAGGAGCCGCACACGCCCTCGCGGCACGAGCGGCGGAAGGTGAGCGAGGGATCGATCTCGTTCTTGATCTTGATCAGGGCGTCCAGGACCATGGGCCCGCACTGGTCGAGGTCGACCTCGAAGGTGTCCAGGCTGGGGTTCTGGCCCTTGTCGGGATCCCAGCGGTAGACCTTGAACGCCTTCACCCGCTTGGCGCCCGGGGCCTTCACCGTCTTGCCGGTGCCGACCTTCGAATTGCGGGGCAGTGCAAACTCAACCATTGGCCTTGCCTTTCGGTATCTCGCCGGTCGCGCTCAATAGACGCGCGGGCGCGGCGTGATGTATTCGATCTCGTCGGTCATCGTGTAGGTATGCACCGGGCGGTAGTCGATGGTGACCTCGCCCTTCTCGTTGGCCCAGGCCAGCGTGTGCTTCATCCACTTCTCGTCGTCGCGATCGGGGAAGTCTTCGCGGGCATGGGCGCCGCGGGACTCTTCGCGGTTGGCCGCCCCGTGCATGGTGACCAGCGCCTGGCGCAGCAGGTTGTCCAGTTCCAGCGTCTCGACCAGGTCGGTGTTGAAGACCATGGAGGTGTCGGTCACGCCGACATCGCCCCACTGCTGCCAGACCTCGCCGATCAGCTTCTTGCCTTCCTCCAGCACCTCGCCGGTGCGGAACACCGCGCAATTGTTCTGCATCACGCGCTGCATGGCGCCGCGCACCTTGGCGGTGGAACTGCCGCCCTTGGCAAAGCGCAGGCGGTCGAGGCGGGCGAGCGACGAGTCCGCCGAATCCTTGGCCAGGTCCTTCTGGGCCTCGCCCGGCTTGACGATCTCGGCGGCGCGGATCGCCGCGGCGCGGCCGAACACGACGAGGTCGATCAGCGAGTTCGAGCCCAGGCGATTGGCGCCGTGGACCGAAACGCAGGCCGCCTCGCCGATCGCCATCAGGCCGGGCACCACCGTGTCCGGGTTGCCATCGGTCAGGGTCAGGACTTCGCCGTGATAATTGGTCTGGATGCCGCCCATGTTGTAGTGGACGGTGGGCAGCACCGGGATCGGCTGCTTGGTCACGTCGACGCCCGAGAATATCTTGGCGCTTTCCGAGATGCCGGGCAGGCGCTCGTGCAGCACCTTGGGATCGAGATGGTCGAGGTGCAGGTGGATATGATCCTTGTTGGGGCCGACGCCGCGGCCCTCGCGGATCTCGATGGTCATGGCGCGCGAGACCACGTCGCGGCTGGCCAGATCCTTGGCCGAGGGCGCGTAGCGTTCCATGAAGCGCTCGCCCTTGGAATTGACCAGGTAGCCGCCTTCGCCGCGCGCGCCTTCGGTGATCAGGCAGCCGGCGCCGTAGATGCGGTCGGGTGGAACTGGACGAATTCCATGTCCTGCAGGGGCAGACCGGCGCGCAAGACCATGCCGCCGCCGTCGCCGGTACAGGTGTGGGCCGAGGTCGCCGAGAAGAAGGCCCGGCCATAGCCGCCGGTCGCCAGCACCACGATCTGGGCGCGGAAGCGGTGGATCGAGCCGTCTTCCAGGTCCCAGGCGATGACGCCGCGGCAGACCCCGTTTTCCATGATCAGGTCGAGCACGAAATATTCGACGAAGAACTGGGCGTCGAAGCGCAGCGACTGCTGGTACAGCGTGTGCAGGATGGCATGGCCGGTGCGGTCGGCCGCGGCGCAGGTGCGCTGGGCCGGGGTCTTGCCGTAGTGGGTGGTCATGCCGCCGAAGGCGCGCTGGTAGATCTTGCCGTCCTCGGTGCGGCTGAACGGCACGCCGTAGTGCTCGAGCTCGGTCACCGCGGCCGGGGCGTTGCGGCACATGTATTCGATCGCGTCCTGGTCGCCCAGCCAGTCCGAGCCCTTGACGGTGTCGTACATGTGGAAGCGCCAGTCGTCCTCGCCCATGTTGCCCAGCGCCGCGGAAATGCCGCCCTGGGCCGCCACGGTATGGCTGCGGGTGGGGAACACCTTGGTGATGCAGGCGGTCTTCAGGCCGCGCTCGGCCATGCCGAAGGTGGCGCGCAGGCCGGCGCCGCCGGCGCCGACGACCACGACATCATAGGTATGGTCGGTGATGGGATAGACCTGGGGCATGGGACGTTACTCAGATCGCGATCTTGAGGATCGAAAAGAGGGCGGCGGCGCCCACCAGCACGCAGGCGAAGTTGATCACCAGCAGGGTGGTAATCTTGGCCGCTTCGCCGTGGACATAGTCCTCGACCACCACCTGGGCGCCGAGCTTCAGGTGCCAGATGCCGACCGTGACGAAGATCCCCAGGAAGACCGCGACCAGCGGCTGGCCCACCCAGGCGGTGAAGACCTCGAACGGGCTGCCGGCCAGGACCACGAGGCTCGCCACGAACCAGATGGTAAGGGGGACCAGGGCGATCGCGGTGACGCGCTGCAGCCACCAGTGATGGGTGCCGTCTTTGGCGGAGCCCAGGCCGCGAACGGCGCCGAGCGGCGTGCGGAGGGAGGAGCGGGAAGCCATGTGTCTTGGTCCTAGAGGATGAAGGCCGCGGCCCAGACGATGACGGTCAGGAGCACCGAGCCGGCGACCACGAAGACCGAGGCCTGGTGCGACACCTTGATGTCGAAGCCCCAGCCGGCATCCCAGAACAGGTGCCGCAGGCCGTTCAGCAGGTGGAACATCAAGGCCCAGGTGAAGCCGAACAGCAGGACGAGCCCGACGATCGAGCCCGCGAACCACTGGAAGTGGGCGTAGGCATCGGGCCCGCCGGCGGCGGCGACCAGCCACCAGGCCAGCAGGATCGTGCCAAACCCCAGGCCGATACCGGTAATCCGGTGCGTGATCGAGGCAAGAGCGGTAAGGGGCAGGCGATAGACCTGGAGATGCGGCGAAAGCGGACGCTCGGCTTGAGCCATCGCTGGTCCTCGAATAGCGGCCGGAGCCCCACCCCCGTGAGGCGCGCCGACCTGGGCTGAAACTGGGCGGGACAAGCGATCCCGTCCGCGGGCTGATACTAAAGGCGGATCACCGCCAGTCAACGAAACCTAAGTCACATCATGGCTGCGCCATCACCACCCCTTGCGGGGATGGTCAGCGCCGCGGGATAAACACCCAATAATCGAAATCGAGCACGACATTCTCGCCCGACTCGGGAAATTCAGCGGCGCTCAGGTTCTTGACCCCCACGGTGCGGATGCGCAGGGCGCCCAGATCCTTGCGGCCGGCGATCTCGGCCTTGGCCTTCACTTCCGACCAGGCAAACAGTGTGTCGCCGGCGAAGGTCGGCGCCACATGACGGCCGCCGTTGATCGCCGAAACGAAGACCGCATTGCCCAGGCCGTTGAACGACAGTGCCCGGGCCAGCGAGATGACATGGCCGCCGTACATCAGGCGCCGGCCGAAACGGCCGTCCTTCTCGGTCCACTGGTTGAAATGGACCCGCGCCGTGTTCTGGTACAGGCGGGTTGCCATCATGTGTTCGGACTCTTCGATCGTCATGCCGTCGACATGATCGATCTTCTCGCCCACCGCGTAATCATCCCAAAGATGGGGGAGCCGGACAAAGCAGTATCGAAACTGTCGAGGTTAAGCCCGGTGGGCACCACCAGGGCTTCGGGCGCCACCACGGCGGGCAGGTCCGGCACCACCGGGGTGGGGGCCGGCGAGGCGGTGTCGCGCTTGCGCACCATGACCCAGCGGCAATAGTCCAGCACCAGGCTGCCGTTCTCGTCGCGGCCGGTGGTCTTGACGTAAACCGTGCCGGTTTCCTTGTTCGAGTTTTCCTTGAGACCGATGACGGTCGAGGTCGAGGAAAGCGTGGTACCCGGCGAAACCAGCCGGTGGAACCGGCCCTGGGCATAGCCCAGGTTCGCCACCGCATTGAGCGAGACATCCGGCACGGTCTTGCCGAAGACCACATGGAAGGTCAGGAAATCGTCGACCGGCGCACCGTCGAGGCCGATGCTGCGGGCGAAGGCGGCAGACGACTGGGGCACGAAACGGCTGCCGGTCAGCGCGACATAGAGGGCGACGTCACCTTGCGTCAGCGTGCGCGGCGTGGCATGGACCAGCTCCTGGCCGACCTGGAAATCCTCGAAGAAATTGCCCTTGGCGGTCTTGGTGCTCATGGCGTCAGCCCCGCGCGGCGATGGCATCGGCCAGGGCGACGACGCGCCTGGCATTGTCGACATGCAGGTTTTCGATCAGCTTGCCGTCGACCAGGACCACGCCCTTGCCCTGCGCCTCGGCCTCGGCGAAGGCCTCGATGATCTTGCGCGACCAGGCGATCTCACCCTCTGAAGGCGCGAAGACCTTGTTGGCCGGCTCGACCTGGGACGGGTGGATCAAGGTCTTGCCGTCGAAGCCCAGTTCCAGGCCCTGGATGCAGGACTCCTCAAAGCCCGCCTCGTCCTTGAGGTCAAGGTAGACACCGTCGAGGATGGTCAGGCCATAGGCGCGGCCGGCCAGCAGGCACAGGCCGAGCGAGGTCAGCATGGGCAGGCGCAGCGGCGTGTGGCGCGCATGCAGGTCCTTGGTCAGATCGGAGGTGCCCATGACGAAGCAGGTCAGGCGCTTGGACACGGCGGCGATCTCGGCCGCGCGCAGGATGCCCAGCGGCGTCTCCATCATCGCCCACAAGGTGGTCTTGGCCGAGGCGCCGGCCTGTTCCAGCGCGATCGCCGCCTTGGAGACCGTGGCCGGGTCCTCGACCTTGGGCAGCAGGATGGCATCGGCGCCCAGCGGCGCGATCGCCTTCAAATCCGCGAGGCCCCAGGGCGTGTCGAGGCCGTTGATGCGCACGATCAGCTCGCGATAACCATAGCCGCCGGTCTTCACCGCCTCGGCGATCTGGTTGCGCGCCAGTTCCTTGGAATCCGGGCTGACGGCATCTTCCAGGTCCAGGATCAGGGCATCCGCGGGCAGGGTCCGGGCCTTGTCGAGCGCCCGGGCATTGGCGCCCGGCATATAGAGGACACTGCGCCGAGGCCGCACGCTGCTCATGAATGATCCCCGCCTGATCAGAAAAAATGGCCAAATCGTGGCCCGACTATAGTCAGCCGCGGTCGAGTCGCAAGGTCGCAACGCAGCAAATTTGCGGCGCCGCACCGAAAACGGCCGGAAAATTGCGCCCTGCACGGGCACCCTGCGTCCTTCGACAGGCTCAGGATGAGGGGGATCTTTGTGGCAAAAAGACTTTCCTCATGGTGAGCCTGTCGAACCACGCAATGCCGCTGTCCGATGCGCCAGGCAGTCTCAGCCCGCGCGCTGGAACATGCCGCCGGGAATCTGCAGCATGTTCTGGTTCATCAGGCGCACCGGGATGGTCTCCGCGGTCGGCTGGAACGGCTGGCACTGGCCGTTGAAGGCGCAGATCTGCTGCGGCTCCCAGCTCGTCGGCGTCAGTTCCAGGGCCTGCCCGCCGCGGCCGTCGTCGACCACTTTCCAGGTGCCCTGGATCACCAGCGTCTGGTTGGTCACCTGGGGCAGATTGGTCTGCTGGGTGAACTTGCCGTCGGCGGTGAAGGTGGAGCGGGTCTGCTGCATCACCCCTTCGCTCATCACCTGGCCCTGCCAGACGCCGACAAGCGCCTGCTGCAGGTTGGCCGAAGCGCCCGGCATGGCACCACCCGGCATGCCGGGCATCCCCCGGGCATGCCGCCACCGGGCATGCCGGGCACGCCGCCCTTTGTCCCTGGCATCCCGGTGCCTGGCATCCCGGTGCCCGGCATCGCGCCAGCCGAGCCGCCCGGCGATGTCCCGGGGGTTGCCGGTGCCGGCGCCGGCGAAAGCCCGCCCGAGGCCGGCGGTTGAGCCGATGGCGCGGGCGCCGCCGGCGTTGCCGAAGGGGCCGGTGCCGGGGGCGCGGCGGCAGGTGCCGGGGCGGGGGCGGGTGCCGGGGCGGGCGAAGCAGCCGGGGCGGCAGCGACCGGCGCAGCGGCGGGTGCCGGCGGCGCGGCCTCGTCGCTGCGGGTCAGGAAATAGCCGGCGCCAAGACCCACGACGACCACCGCGGCGGCGATGCTGATCAGTTGCGGTTTCATAGAAGCCATTACACGTTCCCCTCTCTGGCTGGATTTCGGGCGACAGGGCCCG
Organism: Oleomonas cavernae; assembly: GCF_003590945.1. Classification (NCBI taxonomy): domain Bacteria; kingdom Pseudomonadati; phylum Pseudomonadota; class Alphaproteobacteria; order Acetobacterales; family Acetobacteraceae; genus Oleomonas; species Oleomonas cavernae. The sequence continues at coordinate 3,414,526 of NZ_QYUK01000011.1, forward strand.
GCATGCCAAAATCCCCGGCTCGCCGCCGCGATGGGCGCCGCGGCCGACGATGGCGAGTATCCCCCCTCGACACCGGCCAGCACGGTGAACCAAAGTCACCGGCCAAGACAACAACAATGCGGATCGGCTTTCATGAATAAATCGAGGCAGTACCACGGGGGCGGTACTAAGGTACGGCCCTTGCTGGATATGAGGTTCGGGTGATGCCGGCGCCGCTGGTCTTGTCGTTGCAATCGCGTGTCGCCTGGGGTCACGTCGGCAATGCCGCGGCGGCCTTCGTGCTGCAGAAGCTGGGCTGCGAGGTGGTGGAACTGCCCACCGTCCTGCTCTCGGCCCATCCCGGCCACGGCCGGCCGGGCGGCGGTGCTATTCCCGCCGGCCTGCTGGCCGACATGCTGGACGGGCTGGAGCGCATCGGCGCCTTGCCCCAGGTCGCCGGTGTCATCGTCGGCTATCTGGGCACGGTCGAGAACGGCGCCGTGGCGCTCGACGCCATCGCCCGCGTGCGGGCGGCCAACCCCAAGGCCCTCGTCCTGGTCGACCCGGTGATCGGCGACCGCGACGGCGGCATCTATGTCAAGGACGGCATCGCCGACTGCTTCCGCGACCGGCTGGTCCCCGTCGCCGACATCGTCAAGCCCAACCATTTCGAGCTGGAGGTTCTGGCCGGGCGCGCCCTGGCCACCGTCGACGAAGCCGTCGCCGCCCTGCGCGCCCTGAAGGTGCCCCTGCCCCTGGTCACGTCCTTCGAGCTCGACGCCGGCACGCTCGCCACCATCGCCCTGATCGACGGCCAGCCGCAGGTGACCAGAACCGCGATCGTGGCCGGGCCGCCCCACGGCCTGGGCGACACCCTGGGTGCGGCCCTCATGGGCCACCTGGTCACCGGCCAGCCGCCCGCTGCGGCGCTGGCCCGCGCCCTGGGTCTGGTCGACACCCTGATCCATGCCGCGGCCGACTGGGGCCGCAGCGAACTGCCGCTGATCGAGGCCCAGGGCCTGATCGCGGGGGCTCAGCGGGCGATGTACCAGTCGCCGCGGTGATTGACGGCGACCAGCAGGTTCAGCGCCAGCGCGCCCACCATCGAGACCAGCACGCCCCAGCCCGGCAGGACGAAAGCCGCGGCCGTAAAGATGACGGCGTCCAGCAGCAGTTGCAGCCAGCCCGCGCGAAACCCTGTCCGCTGCTGGATGTAATAGGCCAGGATCCCCACACCGCCGCCGCTCGCGCCATGGCGGAACAGCCCGATCGAACCGATGCCGACGCACAGGCCCGCCACCACCGCGCCGCTGAACGGCTCGACATGGGCATAGCTGAACAATCGCGGCGCCAGGCTGGTCAACACCGAGATACTGGCGACGCAGGCCAGCGAGCGCAGGGTGAAGCCCCAGCCGATGCGCAGCGCCGCGAGGACATAGAAGGGCAGGTTCACGACGAAGAACACCAGCCCGAACTCGATCCCGCCCGAATAGCTGATCAGAAAAGCCACCCCCGCCGCCTGGCCGGTGATCAGCCCCTGCGCCTTCAGCAGCGAAATGCCGAAGGACACCATGATCACGCCGAAGGCGAGGCCCTGGAGATTGTCGAACAGGCTATGCGCGGGTTTTTCCGCCTCGACGTCATTGCCCGCCATCGCCACGCCACCCGTCCCAAGCCGCACCGGCGACCAGGGTAGGCCATTCGGGCGCCGTTGCCCATCCACGGCCCGACCGGATATCGCACGGGCCTGTAACGGACGTAACAGACATCCAGCGGCGATCGGCAGATCATCAGTCTTGCGAACCGGGATGCACATCCGGCCGCCCAGTTCTCGAATTTGTGATGACTACGCCCACTGACCCTGCTTGGTGCGAGGATATTTCATCATGACCACCCGTGACAAAATCCTGAGCCTGCTGCGCGGGCCGGTCGTCGCCCGGATCCGCTTCACCTTTCCCTTCAATGCCGGCACGGTGACCATCGCGCCCGCCTCCTTCCACCGCGTCGCGGACGCGCTCGAGACGGGCAAGATCAGCCTTCAGGTGACCAATACCTTCCCGCCGGGCGTCGGCGGCCAATACACCTCGGGGACGCCCAATTTGCTTCAGGTCGCGCCGCTGATCGGGCGGACGGAGGAAGGCCTGCTGCTGCACGAGTGCACCCATGCGGTGTTCGACCTGACCAAGACCCAGGTGACGGACAACGAGGACGAGGCGGCGGCCTATGTCGTCGATGCCCTTTATTTCCGGATGACCGGGCTCCGGCGACCCCGCTGGGACGCCGAGCCGCACGCAACGGCGGGCGGGGTGGCTGACGCCCTGCTGCGCGACTACCAGTCCGGCAAGACGGGCCTTCCCGCTGTCAACGCCGCCGCATGGAGGGCGCTGAGGACCGAGATCGCGCTCCACTCGGTCTACCGCTGGGGCACCTCCGGCGTTCTGGGTGTCCTGCTCGGCGCCAGCACCGGCCACGACGGCTAGGCCACGCCGGTATTTATGCAGGGCCGGCGGACGGTTCGGTGTCGCGTCCACGGCCCCAGGGCATGGTTCACCGGAACACGCGAGATGGGCGGGAGGATGCGGCTGCCTTAAGGCTTTTCCAGGCGACCCATCAGTTCCGCCTTGATCATGAGTTCCAGATCATCGCGCAATTCAGACACCCGCCGCTCCACCCCGTCCATGCGCCGCTCCACCCGCTGGGTGTACTCGATGCCGCGTCGCGCCAGTTCCGCCACCTCGCGCAAGGCGCGGTCATGGGCACGCTGCCCCTGTTGCAGCTCTTGAAGCTGCCGCGCAATGAATTCCGAGGTGACGTTCTCGGGAAGCTCGCTCATGGCGGGAAGCTTAACATGCGAGACCGGATCGACGCCAACGGGTCAGCTATGCTCGGTCACAACCAACTGTCCCTGATTTGACTGACTCGCCGAAGGAGTGCAGTCCAGTATGATGGTTGAAATGCTACCGCAATATCGTCGCAGTATCGCCGCAGCAGGGTCGTAAACTTGGTCGAACAATGTTGGCGGCGTCGAGGGGGGATGAGGCGGCATTCGTGGCGCGGCAAATCGAAAATCACCCCAATGATTACAGGGAAAACTATGGTTTTCCGCCGATATCGGCGGCGCGCAGACCAGTGCTAAAAGGGGAGGAATAAGGTGAAACTGGGGTTTCTGACCATACTGTGCCTTGTCCCGTTGTTTTCCGGCTGCATCGAGCACCACCCCGACGACCTTGCTTATGCTTCAATTCAATCAGTGGACTGGCAGGATCAGACGGAAATGCCAGGGCCAGGAGCAAGTTCGCTATCGGGCCTTGTCGATTCAACTACTTTAGCGCTGATGGGTGACTCGGTTATGGGTGGCGATAAACCGAGCCGCCCCCTGCTTAAGGTTGAATTTACGAGCGTCGAAAATTTGCCGAGATTCGTGAAAGAGCAAAATTACGCGAGCCTTGGCGCTCACGCGTATTATTGCGATCACCCAGAAGAGGGAACGCGTCTGTCATTTACGACAATATATTGGCGTGGACACCGACTTAGCCCCCTGGAAAGGGACGGAATTCAACGAGATCCGCAGATCTCTAACAAAAAAATTACCTACTATATTTATCTTGATGTTAAAGTGGATGATCGTCCAAAAGATATACCGCCTCAATTAGCCTTTGATTTTCGCAGAAAGCCGGAGAATGTTTGCTTTTACCTAAGCGGCGGCAACAACATTGGATTTGGCTTTAAATCAAACATTGTAGTTATCCCAAAAGATAAAATCGCCGATGCTCTTCGCATCGATTAACGATGCCCGACGGTCATAACGGAATAAGGGGACAGACCAAGTTTAGCCTTGATCTGGCGTGTTCACTCGGCCACGGGCGACGGAGAAATTTCCAGGCGGCGTTTGATGCGTTCGATCTCGTCGCGAAGCCGATCCAATTGCGCCTGCATGTGGGCGACCACGCCCGCATCCTGCGCCTGATGACGCCTGAGGCCCGCAATCGACGCCTGAACATCGTTGACGCGCAGCGTCAGGTCCCCGATGCGCTCGTCGACACGCGCGAGCGTCGTGTCCATGCGCCGCGAATAGACCAGGATCAGGTTGTCGGATTCGTCAGCCATGCACTGACGTTAGCATGAGGCTGCACCAAACGTCAGCGCCGCCATTTGACCCCCGCGCCCACCCCTGATAGGTTCCGCGCCCTGCGCGCCGGTGATCCGGCGGTGCCTGCTCCTTTCTCCTGTCGAGGTTTCCCGCGATGGCGTTTCGCTCGCCGCTCATCAATGTCATGGCTTCCGCCGCCACCAAGGCCGCCCGCGGCCTGAAGCGCGATTTCGGCGAGGTCGAGAACCTCCAGGTCTCCAAGAAGGGCCCGGCCGATTTCGTCTCGGTCGCCGACCAGAAGGCGGAAGACGTGCTCTATGCCGAGCTGTCGCGGGTGCGCCCCGAATTCGGCTTCCTGATGGAAGAGCGCGGCGTGGTCGAGGGCAAGGACAAGTCCCACCGCTGGATCGTCGACCCGCTGGACGGCACCACCAATTTCCTGCACGGCCTGCCCCAATTCGCCATCTCGATCGGCGTCGAGCGCGACGGCGAGATCATCGCCGGCGTGGTCTACAACCCGATTTCCGATGAGATGTTCTGGGCCGAGAAGGGCGCCGGCGCCTATTGCAACGAGCATCGCCTGCGCGTCGCCGCGCGCAAGGACCTGCGCGAGACCGTGATCGCCACCGGCATCCCGTTCCACGGCCGGGGCGATCATCTGCGCTTCCTCAAAGAGCTTGGCATCGTGATGCGCGAAGTGGCCGGGGTCCGCCGCTTCGGTGCCGCCTCGCTCGATCTTGCCTTCGTCGCCGCCGGGCGCTTCGACGGCTTCTGGGAAACCGACTTGGCCCCCTGGGACATCGCCGCCGGCATCATCCTGGTGCGCGAGGCCGGGGGCATCGTGTCCGACGTCAAGGGCACGCGGAAAGTGCTGAACCAGCCCGAGATCATCGCCGGCAACGAGATCGTCCACGAGAAGCTGCGCATCCTGATCGAGCGCGCCGGCCTGCCGCGCAAGCCCAAGCCGGCCAAGCCGGCGAAGGCCGAAGCGGAGACGGCACCGCAATAGCGCCCGCGGGCATCGCGCCGCAACATTTCGCCCGTTTCGCGACTCGTCTTATCCTGCTAAGAGGACGGGTCTGACAGGGGAGTAATAGGGGCATGAAGTCAGCCGCCGGGACACGGCATGGTGTCGGGGCCGCATGGTCCGGCGTGTCCATGGCCGCGCTGCTGGCCGCCTTCGGCGCCGCCCTGATTGCCCTGCCCGCCCCGGCCCGCGCCGGCGGCAACGAGCAGGACCGCCCGGCCTATAGCCCGCCGCCCCGCCCGGCCCCCGCGCGCACGCCGTCGCACGGCCGCACCGGCAGCCTCGATTACCAGACCATCGTCATCGGCGGCGGCACCCAGGCCGATGTCATCGTCGACATGTCGGTGCTGGACGAGCTGACCGGCGACGCCCAGCCCAGGCGTCCCGCCCGGCCGCGCCGGCCGGCGACCGCCGCCCGCCCCGCCGCCCCGCCGCCGGCCGCCGCCGTCGAGGCGCCGGCCCCGCCGATCGCCGAGGCCCCGACACCGCCCGTCGCGGCGCTCGAACCCCCGGCCTCGCCGCCGGCCCCCGTAGAGCCCCCAACCGCCGAGCCCCCGACCGCCGAGCCGCCACCGGTCGAGGCAGCGGTCCCGCCGCCGCCGCCCGCGCGCCCGGTGATCGATACCGCCACGCCGCGCACGCTGACCATGGTCGAGCTGGGCAGCCGGCTGAGCGAGCCCGCGACGGAAGTCGCTGCCGCACCGCCGCCTCCACCTCCACCACCGCCCCCTCCGCCACCGCCGCCGCCGGTTGCCCCACCGCCGCCGCCCGCCGCGCCACCGCCCCCGCCGCCGGCAAGCGAAGCCGCCCCGGATGTCGGCCGGCCGACCGAACTGGCGGCCCTGCCGCCCCCGCCGCCGCCCGCCGCCACCAGTTCGGCGCTGCCGTCGGTCGCCAAGGCGGTGACCCAGGTCGTCTTCGAGACCAGCGGCAACGCCCTGGACGAGGCGGCCAAGGCGTCGCTGGACGCGGTGATGGAACAGTTGAAGGCCCCGGGCGGCCGCCTGCTGCTGCGCGGTTTCGCCAGCGGCACCAACGACACCACCACGGGCGCCCGGCGCCTGGCGCTGCAGCGGGTGCAGGCGGTCAGGACCTATCTGATCGAAAAAGGCGTGCCCGCGAACCGCATCGATCTTCGTGCCGTCGGCATGGCGCCCGACGCGCCGATCGCCGATGGGGTCGACATCGCCATCATGCCCTGACACCCTGCGAGCTTCCGTTGGGTGTGGCGTATTGCCATCGGTAGAGGTTGAGGAAAGTGAAGCCGGACCGTTACCTGTTCCGCATGACCGTGTTCCTGCTCGCCGTGGCCGGGCTGGTCGTGTTCCTGCTCGATCCCGCCAGCCGCTTCTTCGCCACCAACGAGGCGCTGAACTCGGTCATCATCGGCGTCATGCTGCTGGGCATCGTCTATCTGCTGCGCCAGGTGCTGGAACTGCGGCCCGAGGCGCGCTGGTTCGAGCGGCTGGAACAGCAGGATCCGGGCCTGGTCGCCGCCCCGGCGCCCGACCTGCTGGGACCGGTGGCCGCCGCCCTGTCGGAGCGCCGCAGCGCCCGCTGGCAACTGGGCCCCACCGCCACCCGCGCCCTGGTCGACGGCCTGGCCGCGCGCCTGGACGAGAAGCGCGAGATCGGCCGCTACCTGGTCTCGGTGCTGATCTTCCTGGGGTTGCTCGGCACCTTCTGGGGCCTGTTGCTGACGGTCTCGTCGATCGGCGATGCCATCCGCAACCTGAGCATCGCCGGCGGCGGCGATTTCGCCGCCATGTTCACCGAATTCAAGCGCGGCCTGGAGGCGCCCCTGTCG